>CAJXQE010000498.1 GCA_913058215.1 uncultured Verrucomicrobiales bacterium | reverse complement strand
CTACACTATCCTCTTCGTCGGCAGCGTCAGATGTGTATAAGAGACAGGGTATTGCTGAGCACATCCCGCATTCGGGCCGAAATGCTTTACCGCCCAGGCCTGCAACTTTGCTCCTTTGATCCGCTTGCGATACTGAGTCCTCAAAACCCTTTCAATCCAGACATCGATGGGAAACGTGCCCCAATGCCCGCATCCAAAAAGCAGGACGCAATTGGCGATCTTGTCTCCTACCCCATGCAGTTTTGTCAAAAGCTCCCGAGCTTCATCCGGATCTTCCAATTGCTCGATCGCTTCAATATCAGTTTCGCCTGACGCGATGGAATTCGCTGCCAGGTCGAGTGACTTGGCTCGGTAACCGAGGGCACACTTCCTCAGAGCCTCCTCCCCTGCGACAGACATGGCCGACGGATCCGGATAGGAATAATAGCTTTTCCCGTCAAGTTCATAGCGATTCCCGTAACGTTCCCGAATGGTCAGAGATATTGCCCGAATGTGGGCAACCTGTTTCAATGAGGAGGTTATGAAAGTAGCCAGACACTCCCAGGTGGGCTGTCGGATGATTCGAATTCCCGGACAGTAGGCGATCGATTTCTCCAAAAACTCGTCTCCTTCAGGAAAAGTCGCACGGATTTCGGAATAGTCGTGATCCAGCCCAAGGTAACGCAGCACCTTTTCCTTATCCCGTTCGAAGGTGACAATCTCTTCCGCTCCGGTCTGCCCGATCCAACTGACAGGCGCATCGCCGATACAGGCGGCAAATCCGTCGGTCCCCGCGTGCCGATGGGCTTCCCAATGAAACACCTGTCCGGAATTGAGTGTCTGCTCCAAATCAAAAGAGCCGCCGGTTGGCAGGGAGACTATTGGAATCTCGCTCAACTCACAAAATACCGCAAACTTTCGAGTTCAGCGACAAGGTCGACGCCATTGACGACGACATTTTCCGGAACCTTCAGAACAGTTGGAGAAAAATTCAGAATCGCTTCGACTCCGGCCTCTACCATGATGTCGACGACACTTTGAGCCCCTGATTCAGGCACGGCAAGGATCGCCATTTTCACTTCATGACTCTTCATGTATTTTCCGAGGCCATCCACATGATGGACAGGGACATCGAGATCGGAGTTTCTGATGGCCACCTGATCCGGCGCCATATCGAACGCCGCAATAATTTCAAAGCCTTCTTTGCGGAAACCGCTGTGGTGCAAAAGAGCGGCACCCAGATTCCCCACCCCGATCAAAACGACCGGCTGGAGGCGTGTCATTCCCATCGCTCCGCTGATCGCACCTGAAAGTGTTCCCACATCATAACCAAGACCGCGGGTCCCATACTGCCCCACATAACCCAAATCCTTGCGCAGCTGCGTCGACTTTACTCCGGCAGCTTTTGCGAGAGCCTCAGACGAAACGGTTTCTGTTTTCTGTTCGCTGAATCGCTGCAGGCAACGTTGATAAATGGATAGCCGGTAAACGGTATTCTTCGGTATTTCGATTTTTTCCACAGTTCTTGAAGGGTGGGGTTTGTCCTTCGGAAGGTGGCAGGAAAAGATTCCGAAGTAGTTCTTAGACGTTTGATAAGGTCGTTCCGTTGAAAAAATTATCAAAAACAGATTTTCACCCTTTGAATCAGGGACTTAGAGATCCTGATTCGATAGGTTTTCACTGACCTCAGCTTCATCTCGAAGGATGCAACGGGATATATGAACGCCGTCAGCGATATTCACGTTTTTCCAGATCACAGACTCCTCGATTACAGCACCGGCTCCTATTTTGCAAAAATCACCGACAGAGGAAATATCGTCAATCCTGGCGTCTGGATGAACTTCAGCCAGCTCCGAGATTCGCCCTTTCCCTTCATCTAAGTGAGGAAATCCCCCATTTGTAAGCAGAGCCGAAGCCTGCAAATAGGATTCCCGCTCACCGAGATCGCTCCAGTCTCCTTCGTCGATCACCACTCCCCCGACATTATTTTTGGTCCGGATAGCCTCTAGCATCGGCAGCACCACAGACTCAATTTTCCCGGACTGGATGAACTCAAGAAATTCCGGCGAGACAATGTAAATCCCTGTGAATTGATAGCGGTGCGGCCAGTCAGGCTGAATTTGTCCGCGCATATCAACGACCTTTCCGGTATCGGGATCGAATCCGACCCGAAGCTCATCTCCTTTGGAACGCAGAACCAATGTCACCGCGTTTCCACTTTTCTGATGAGCCTCCCAGGCCTTTTGGAGCGGAAGATTGGTGAGGATGTCGCCATTGTATACGAGGAACGGCTCTTCGGTTCCCAGCCAGTCCCGGATATTGTCAATTCCGCCACCGGTGTCGAGCAACACCGGCTCATGCCGAAATGAAATTTGATGGTCTCCGTATTTTCCCTCTGGAAATTCGTCCTCATACGCCTCGGGGCAGTGGTGAGTATTCACCATGAAGTCTTGCACGCCCAGTTCCGAAGCAATGTGGTCAAAGGCATAAGTAATCAAAGGCCGGTTCCACACAGGAACTAGTGGCTTTGGCAATTGCAGCGTCAATGGCCGTAGACGAGTTCCAAGTCCGGCGCCGAGAACAAAAGCTTTGTGGATTTGAGAATACACGGTCGCCAACCTCCCGGTTTTTCCCACGGAATCAAGCCCTAGTGCTTTTGGTTCCACCCTGTGCAATCGATCACCCACCCCTCTTAAATCAAACACGTCCCAAAATTCCACTGGCCCCGCTCAGAAATTGCAGCAAGGTTCAGACATGGCGTTTATCATCAACGGAGAGCAGATCAGTGACCAGGCGATCGAAGACGAATTCGAGTCTATCAAGGAGCATTATATGAGCCTTGGTGAGGCGGTCTGTTGCGATCGGGACGAGGAATTCCAACAATATGCCCGCGACAATGTAACAAACCGGGCATTGATGGAACAGGAATCGATTTCCCGTTTCGGCCCGGTCGAAGATGCGGACGTGGACACCCGCTTGGCCGAGGTGAAGAAGGAACACGGCGGTGATCAGGAGTTTTATGACAACACCGGGTTCAATCTGGGTGATGACAAAATGATCCATCAAAAATTGAAATCTTCGATGCTGGTGGACCGGCTTCTCGAAGATGCTCTGGGTGAGGAGAAGCCCCCTACCGAAGAAGAGCTGAAGCAATTTTATCAGGAGAACATTGAAAGTTACATGAGCGAGGAAGAAGTTCGTGTCAGCCAGCTCTTCTTTGAACCCGACAGCCACGAAGCTGCCCGGGATGCATTCGATAACTTGCGGAAAATACGGAGAGAGATTCTCGCCGGTGCCGATTTTGAGGAAACGGCCGCTAAGAACAGCTCCAAAGACAAAGGTGAGATTGATCTCGGCTTCATGAAAAAGGGCGATTCGATGCCCGAAATCGAGTCGATTGTATTTTCACTCGAAAAGGATGAGATCAGTCCAATCGTCGCGACTCATTTTGGATTTCACATGTTCAAACTTGTTGATCGCAAAGAACCTACACCGGTCCCGTTTGAGCAGTTGCAGGGAATCGAAGAACAGTTCACTACCATTCGCCGCGAAAAGGGAATCAATGCTCTGATCGACGAGTTGAAAGAAAAAGGCCAGATTGAGGAAGTCGAAGAAGAGGCTGTCGCAGACTGACCGCCTTTATGAGACAATGGCCTCTCAGCAAGAAGCCAGGCAGAGTTCGCGCCTTTCGATCCTTGCCGGATTTCGAAGGCAGAGCCCCTTGCAATCAGATTCTATGATCTGACTGCTTTGTTCCGGTTCGAAGTAGACGAGGCGCAACTCACGGAGATCATATTCGATTTTCAGGTACTTGGTCAGTGCCGTAATATCTTCGTCGCCCATTCCCGACAAAATGAAAACTTCACCGGCCATAGGGCCTTCGGGAACAATCACCCCTTTTGAGAGAAGACGAGCCGTTGCCTCAACTCCTCCCATAGAGTCGGGAATCACATGAGCCACTCCCAGTGCTGCCAGCTGTCTCTTATACACATCTGACGCTGCCGACGAAGAGGATAGTGTAGA
>CAJXQE010000497.1 GCA_913058215.1 uncultured Verrucomicrobiales bacterium | reverse complement strand
TCTACACTATCCTCTTCGTCGGCAGCGTCAGATGTGTATAAGAGACAGGGACGAGCGATACCGGACTCAAGAGGGTGCGACTGATTTTATCACTGAATTGTTTAAGAAGAA
This sequence comes from uncultured Verrucomicrobiales bacterium, assembly GCA_913058215.1. GTDB lineage: Bacteria > Verrucomicrobiota > Verrucomicrobiia > Verrucomicrobiales > DEV007 > Arctic95D-9. The sequence continues at coordinate 3,916 of CAJXQE010000497.1, read as the reverse complement.
TCCCGAGAAGACAGATCAGCAGGTATCCTTTTTCGCCTATGTTCAGTGGGTTGCATTCCAGCAGTGGCGGGAGCTTTCCGCATATGCCCGGGAAAAAGGGGTGTTTATAATGGGGGATATCCCATACGGCATCAGTGTGTGTAGTGTCGATGTTTTTGCCAATCGCGAGATTTTCGATCTGGACTGGTACGGAGGAGCACCGCCTGAGCAGCTTTTTAAAGACGACGAGTTTGTCCAGAAATGGGGGCAGAACTGGGGAATCCCGCTTTATCGCTGGGATGTGATGGAAGCGAACGGATTTGAATGGTGGAAACAGCGAATAGCCAAGACTGTCGACATCTGTGGCATGTTCCGGGTTGATCATGCACTGGGATTTTATAGAATCTACTCATTCCCCTGGAACCCAATACGTAATGATGAGTTTTTACCCTTAAGCGGTGATGAGGCTGCTGAGCGCTGTGATGGTCGTAGACCCGGGTTTCGTCCGCGTCCGGATGAGTCGGATGAAGAAAAGGCCGCGAACCGCGCCGACGGAGAACGATACTTTCGGATGATAAAGGAGGCCGCGGGAGAGGCCGAAGTGATCGCAGAGGACCTGGGAATGGTTCCCGATTACGTCTGCCCCAGTCTGGATGACCTTCAGATTGCAGGAATGAAGGTCCCTCAATGGGAATTCACTGGAGTAGATGTGACTCCGGGAGTGCATTATCCAACGATTTCATTCGCGACCTATGCGACTCACGATCACGCGCCGATAGCGGCACAGTGGAATGATGCTCGTCAGAAAATGGCTGATGTTGAGCACGAAAGCGATGAATGGTGGGAGTCTCGCAATTTCCTCCATGTGCTTTGCCAGTTTGCCGGAATCCACGTGATGGACAATCAGTTTCCGGAATTTGACCGCAGTGTTCAGGAGGATCTGTTGCGTCATTTGAGTCTATCCAATTCCAATCGGATTGGCATCATGATCAGTGATTTGCTGGGAACCACCGAAAGGATCAATGTGCCTGGAACCATGGACGGATCCAACTGGAGTTACCGTCTTGACATGACTGTTGAGGAATTGAGAAATTCGGAAGAGTGGCAATGGATGCGTGATCTTTCGAAAAAACTCTTGAATGATACCGGTCGTATGCCAAGCCTTTGATAACGTTTTCACAGTAAAAATCCAAGCAAACCAATCCATATGAGCGATCCAATTCGTGTAGCAGTCACCGGTGCAGCCGGCCAAATCGGGTATTCTCTTCTTTTCCGCATCGCCAGCGGTGCGATGTTCGGTCCTGATCAGAAGGTGGCCCTGAATCTCATCGAGATTGAACCCGGGATGAAAGCTCTCGAGGGTGTCGTGATGGAACTCGACGATTGCGCGTTTCCTCTTTTGACCGACATCGTTGCAACTTCCGATCTGAGCACTGGTTTCAAGGACGTGAACTGGTCCCTCCTGGTTGGCAGCGTTCCACGCAAAGCCGGAATGGAGCGGAAAGACCTTCTCGGTATCAATGGGAAGATTTTCACAGGGCAGGGACAGGCCATCGCGGCAAATGCGGCTTCCAATGTTCGCACGCTCGTCGTGGGGAATCCCTGCAACACCAATTGCCTCATTGCAATGAACAGCGGATCCGACATTCCTCAAAAACAGTGGTTCGCGATGACCCGGCTCGATGAGAATCGTGCCAAGACCCAGCTTGCGCAAAAAGCGGGTGCTCATGTCAGCGAAGTGACCAACATGACGATCTGGGGAAACCACTCAGCAACTCAGTATCCGGATTTTTACAATGCTAAAATCGGTGGCGCAGCAGCTGACTCAAAAATTACGGACGAAGCCTGGCTTCAGAACGAATTTATCGAAACGGTTCAGAAGCGTGGCGCCGCTATTATTGCCGCTCGCGGCCTTTCATCCGCAGCATCCGCTGCCAATGCAGTCGTCGACACGGTTCGCGGCCTGACAACTCCCACTCCTGAAGGGGAATGGAACAGTGTTTGTGTATGCTCCGATGGTTCATACGACGTGCCCGAAGGTTTGATTTCATCCTTTCCTGTCAGAAGTGACGGGGAAAACTGGAGCATCGTTCAGGATGTGCCGGTCAATGAGTTCAGCCGCGCTAAAATTGATGCCTCGGTGAAAGAGTTAAGCGAAGAGAGAGAAGCCGTCGGCGATCTCCTTCCTTGATTTCAATCGGACGAATCGGGCGAATCGGACAAATTTTGTGTCGAGTCGGGAAAGATCGGTGGTTTTTGCAATAATCCGGGAACAATTTCGATATCGCAATACCGCTATCCTGTAAGGAATTCACGTAAATTTGCTCTGTTCAAGATGGAGTTAACCCTATTTAATTATCAATTATACACGGTTGACTACGAGGTGCGCTTGTATTAAAGCAGGCGCTTCCTGAAGTAAGAAAGAATGACGGTTTTGGAACAATAAGAGGAGCTTTAAAGAGTAAATCATTGGAATCAAACTCGTTGGTAAATGAGTTGATAGCGGGGGAAGTATGCGCTTCCTTCGCGCTTTTATTTTGGGGACGTTAAAAATCAGTACGACGTTATGATGTCAGAAACGGAATCAGCAACACGTGAGCCATTGGCTATTGTGGGAATTGGATGTCGCCTTCCGGGCGGTGTTACAGGACCAGAGTCATATTGGCAATTGATGACCGAAGGGAATTCAGGGATTATTCCTGTCCCTGAGAATCGTTGGAACCGGGAGCGGTGGCATCATAAGAATGTCGATATTCCGGGCAAAATGATCACCAAGTGGGGTGGCTTTGTTCACGATTTCGATCAATTCGATGCTCAGTTCTTCGGGATTTCGCCTCGCGAGGCTCTGCGAATGGATCCCCAACAGCGCTGGTTGCTGGAAAGCGCCTGGGAGTGTTTGGAAGATGCTGGGATTCCACCGGATTCTCTTAAGGGTACCGATACTGCCGTGTTTGTCGGAATTGCCTCCAATGATTACGCAAATGTTGCACAGAGTGACCCCAAGAATGTGGACGTGCACACCAACTCCGGGAGTACACTTTCCATTGCCTCGAATCGGATCTCCTATCTCTTTGATTTAAAGGGACCCGCTGTGTCCGTGGATACAGCCTGTTCGTCTGCTCTCGTCGCAGTGAACCTCGCCTGTGAAAGCATCTGGTCCGGACAGGCTACGATGGCGCTGGCTGGCGGAGTGAATGCTCTTCTTACTCCGGACGCGTCGATCGGTTTCTCGAAAGCGACGATGCTTTCTCCAACCGGGCAATGTTTTGCCTTTGATGATCGCGCAAACGGTTACGTTCGCGGTGAGGGATCCGGAATGCTGGCAATCAAGCCTTTGTCTCAGGCTCAGGCAGATGGTGACCGCGTTTATTGCACGATTCGTGCGGCAGTGATTAATCAGGATGGGAACACCTCATCCATGACCGTTCCCGGTGTAGAAACACAGGCAGCAATGCTTCGCACCGCTTACAAGCAAGCTGGCATGGAGCCGAAGCGTGTTCGTTACATGGAAGCTCACGGTACCGGAACTCCGGTTGGTGATCCTATCGAGACCCGCGCTCTTGGTCAGGTCCTCGCAGACGGTCGTGACGAAGGTGACTGGTGTTTGATTGGTTCGGCGAAAACCAACGTCGGGCACCTTGAGTCAGGTTCCGGTGTTGCCGGTCTGGTGAAAGCGGCCCTTGTTCTTCATCACGATACCGTTCCGAAGAACCTCAATTTTAAGAATCCGAATCCGAACATTCCGTTCGAAGAATACAAGCTGAGGGTGGCGACTGAAAACCAGCCGCTTCCTCATTTAAAGGGATTCCCTCCTGTTACCGCAGTGAACAGTTTTGGTTTCGGTGGAACCAACGCTCACATCGTTCTCGAAGCAGCTCCACTGTTAGAGCTGTCTCTTATACACATCTGACGCTGCCGACGAAGAGGATAGTGTAGA
>CAJXQE010000496.1 GCA_913058215.1 uncultured Verrucomicrobiales bacterium | reverse complement strand
TACACTATCCTCTTCGTCGGCAGCGTCAGATGTGTATAAGAGACAGCAGTGGTGCAGGTTTGTAAAAAAGGAGAAGTTGAATATTTTGCCTGTCGGAAAAGCATTTCGGCATAACTCTCTGAGGAAAAACCCAGACGAAGCACACCTTGATCGCAGGCTTCTTCACGCAACTGGACCGCCTGCCGTGTCGCCATCCAGGCAAACGGATTGAGCCAGTTCAAGGCGAGGAAAATGCGGGATACCAGAACCACCTGCGCATCGCGTCGTCGAATGTGTTCCAATTCGTGGATGAACATCATTTCAAGGTCATCCGGATTCCACGAAGCGACCGATTCCGGCAATGCAATCCGTGTCCGGGTTATTCCCCAGGTAAAAGGAGTCTCAACAAGCGGCGAAACCAACAGGCTTACGGGGTGACGGATGCCCAATGACTCTTTTAGTTTTTGAAAATTTGATTCAACTCCTGAGTCAACTCTTTGCCTGCTTCGGAGAATTCTCCGAAGATACAGCCCTGCTACAGCCGAACGAAGCAGAACCACAAGGACCCCAATCGCCCAGAGTCCCGTAATGATCCAGGGCCATGAAACGTGAAAAACTGGAGCGGCTGAAATTGGTGCCGCCTCTGTGTTCATTACAATTTCTGTCGGGCTGGATTCAAAAGCTGGTGAAGCAGCGACAGGATCGATAGCAAGTGGAGCGGGAACGCTCTCATTGAAACCTGGAACGATCTCCCAACGGGGAAAGGCGAAGAGAAGTAATGGAATACCGAGGCAGGCGGTGAAAACGTAAGCCCAAAAACTATGTTTCGTATCCGGAGCAAATTTGCGGATCAGCAACTGGAGCAAAAATCCAAATGCGATTACACCTGCAGACTTCGCAAGAAATTCGAGAAAGAGGGATGGAAGATCAAAAGAGTTCATAAGCCTTATCGTTTATTTTTGTTTGGCGTCTTCTATTAGTTTTGCGATGCGGTCGAGTTCCTCCGAACTCATCTTGTCGCCCTTCTCACCCAGAAGACTGGAAACTGCGCCTGCCACCGAGCCATGAAAAAATGTATCGACCAGTCGGCCCAGGGCGGAAGTTGCGGCGGCTTCACGACCAATTTTGGGAGAGTAAACAAATGCCCCGCCTTCCATTCGATGCGTCACATGCCCTTTCTCCTCCAGAATACTGAGAAGTTTTCGCACGGTTGAATAGGTTCGCGATTCTCCGAGAGCAGTCCAGACATCCCTCGCCGTGGCTTCCTCTTTTTTGAAAAGAACATCCATAACCTCGCTCTCGCGCCGGCTGAATTTCTTTGCCGTTTTCGATTGTTCCCCTGCCATGCGAAAATATTCGCACCCCTGCGCAAGAGTGTCAAGAATTTACCTGCGAATTTTTTCGCACCCCTGTAAATATCGGGCTTCTGCTGAGCTGAGAGATCCCACGATGCTTGAATTACACAGGACAAATTCACCAAAAAAAGAATTGGTGATAGTGAGGAATGGGGCACCTTGGCCATCCGTTCCCTATGACCGAATCTCCGGCAATCTATTTCGACAGCCACATGCATACCCCCCTCTGCAAGCATGCAGAAGGCCACCCGATCGAGTACATGCAACACGGGGTTTCGAAGAACCTTAAGGGAATTATTATGACCTGCCACAGCCCGATGCCGGACCGGTTCTCTCATCGTGTGCGAATGAGCCCGGAGCAATTCGGGACTTATATGGAAATGGTCAGTGAAGCAGCGGAAGAGGCTCCGGATGGTTTTGACGTCTTGTTAGGAATGGAGAGCGACTGGTTCCCGGGAATGGAGCCCTGGCTCACGGAACTGCACTCCAGCGCTGACTTTCACTACATCCTTGGTTCCGTGCACTGGCACATTCCTGAATACATCGATGCATTTTGGAAGGGTGATTCAAGTGCCTTTCGCATTCAGTATTTCGAGCACCTTGCAGAGTCCGCGGAGTCCGGCCTTTTTGACAGCCTTGCCCATCCTGATTTGGTGAAAAATGCTTCCCCGGAGGACTGGCATTTTGAAACTGTTCAGCCACACATTGAATCTGCACTCGACCGAATCGCTGCAAGCGGAGTTGCTATGGAGCTCAACACCTCTGGATTAAATAAAGTGATGCCGGAGATGAATCCGGGACCGCAAATGCTGGAGTTGATGTGCTCCCGTGGAATCCCGGTGGTGATCGGCTCAGATTCTCACAATCCCGGTCGGGTCGGTGAGAGCTTTCTGTCAGGACTTGGCATGCTTGAGAAGGCCGGATACGACAAGGTCAGTATTTTTCGGGAAAGAAAGCGACAAGACCTGCTGATCTCGAAAGTTAAGGAAACGATCGCGCCCTGATCAAGGGGACTCGGCGCCGAATTCACCGATTTCACGAGCTAGCGCTCCCATTCTTTTGACTTCCCGGCGATAACCCTGCTCGTCATTTTGCAGATAGTATTCATCTCTGCGGACACGACAGGAAGCCAGTTGGGCCCTCAATTTTTCAACTGCGGCATTTTCGACAGCGCTTCCTGAAACCGAGAATTCCTTCACTGATCCACCGGAAGCCAGCGTTCGTTTGGATTCAGTTGATGAATCTGAAGCGCCCGGCTGAAGCCAGATTTCCACCTCGGAATAGACACGGTCCATGGCAGGTTCAAATGCCGGCGCAATCACATAGGAAATACGAAGGATACCGAACACAAGCAGTGCGATCGCTGTGTTTCTGGCGAGATTATATTTCCAGTCGCCAGCCGGTTTCACCACTTCAAATACCGGATCAGGTGCGCAGACAACGAGTCTCTCTTCATAGAGCCAGTTGTAAAAATGCAGCCAGTCGCCCGGCGTAAATTCATGGGGAAGTTCCGGCGCAATCTCTTCGATCAATTGACCAAAGGTTGACCTCCCGTTCATCCGGATCAGCATCTCATACTGCCAGGGATGCAGAACGTAGTCGCATTCCCGGTGCGCGCTTTCGGCGTAGATCTCATCCCCCTCTTGAAAATACTTCAGCTCTTCCTGAACTCTCAAACGGAGAGGCAGTAGCTCTGATAAATTTCCTGTGGTTTTGGGTTTCAAAGAGATCGTTATTTTTAGTATTATGGTAATTATAACCTAAATTAACTATATCGTCGAGGGTTTTTTATAAAAATTATCACAATTTCTTCCCGATACGTCCCCTTCCCGGGGCAAGGTGCGAAGAAATTAGCATTTAGTCTTGACGAAGGCTCCTTAAAGTGCGAAAAAATTAGCACATGATAGCGATAGGAACAAAACTGAGTCGAAGAGAAAACGAGGTCATGGACGTTCTGTTCCGTAAAGGAAAAGCCTCTGCCCGTGATGTTTGGTCAGCTCTCGGAGAGGAACGAACCTATTCAACTATAAGAAAACTCCTCAGTATTCTTGAGGAAAAAGGGCACGTGACCCACCAGCGGGACGGAGCCGCATTTGTTTATACTCCCAGGCAGCGTCGGGAAACCGCTGCGAAGTCTGCCCTTTCCCGGGTGGTGAACACCTTTTTTGAAGGATCAGTGGAAGGAACCGTCGCCAGTCTGCTTGGCGGTTCAAAGGTATCGTCCGAAGAACTCGAGCGAATTGAACGCCTTATCGAGCAGGCAAAGGAATCCAACAAAAAATAGAGAATTGAAGCATGACTGTTGAATTGCTATTTAATACCCTTTCCGAATCCTGGCTGAAGGCCTCCGTCATTCTCGTGCTCGGCTTATCGATTGCCGCAGTCATTGGAAAATCCTCTCCCGAACTGCGACATCGCCTCTGGATTCCACTCCTGGCGATCGTTGTGATCACTCCGCTTCTGCTGATTTCATTTCCCCGTTTGGGTTTGATCCCCTCGCCCGCTCCAACTCAAAGAGTCCCACTGCAGATTCAAGAGGGATCCGAATTTGTGAATTTTTCCCCTGCACAACACGAAACCATCGTCCCATCGGGGGAAACCGGGAACAATGAATCGGGAATTCTCCAAAGCCTTCCTGACTGGAGGACCGCTACATTACTGATCTGGGCCTGTCTCTTATACACATCTGACGCTGCCG
>CAJXQE010000495.1 GCA_913058215.1 uncultured Verrucomicrobiales bacterium | reverse complement strand
GAGATCAGCCTCGGTCTCGTGGGCTCGGAGATGTGTATAAGAGACAGGATCAAAAGCGGTGTCTTTTCCGGGTTTGGTTGAGTATGTCCAACAGTCGGCCCCTTGACCCGGCATTCGAGGCGAATTATGGATCGGTATCTGCCGGCGCAATTCGAGGCGGAATGAGACCGGCAGATTCCTAAAATTTTTCCTATGCAAACACGTCCTGTAACTATCAACGATTTAAGTAAATCCGTCATCGCGGTTCCACCGATGGCCCGCGATTCCAATCTGAAATTTTGTCTGGAAGAAAACCGGAAAATTGTCGGCCATATTGAGGAGGGACATGTCACGACTCTTCTTTATGGAGGAAACGCGAATTTTTATCATATCGCCTTGAGCGAGTATGGCGAGATCCTGTCGGGGCTGGTGGAAGTTGCTGCGGAAAACACCCTGGTGATTCCGGCTGTTGGTCCGGCATACGGCACGATGATGGATCAGGCGGAAGTCCTCAAGGATTTCAATTTTCCGACCGTCATGGTATTACCTCAGCAAGGTTTGACAACATTCGCAGGGGTTGATGCCGCGATTCGAAAATTCGTAGAGAAGCTCGGAAAGCCCATCGTGCTTTATATCAAATACGACAATTACATTGATGTTGCAGGTGCGAAACGTTTGGTCGAAGACGGATTAGTTTCGTGGATCAAATACGCAATTGTTCGCGACGATCCTGCGGTGGATCCCTATTTGAGTGAGTTGGTGAATGAGGTGAATCCTGATTTAATTGTCAGTGGAATCGGAGAACAGCCGGTGATTGAGCACTTACGCGATTTTGGCATTACTGGATTTACTGCAGGGTGCGTCTGTATTCGTCCTGAATTGAGTGATGAATTATTGAAGGCGGTTCAGGCGGGGAAATACGATATCGCGGTGAATGTTCAGAAGATCTTCCGTCCCCTCGAAGATTTGCGGAATCGGATCAATCCGGTTCGTGTATTGCATGAAGCCGTGGCTTTAGCTGGAATCGCGGAGACAGGTCCACACTTGCCGATGCTGAGTTCACTGACGGATTCTGAAAAAGCGGAAGTCAAAGCTGCCGCGGTCGAACTTTTAAATCCCTGAGAAAAATGGAATTGCACGGCGGACAGATCATTGGCGGAGAACGATCGGCCCTTTCCGGTGAAGTTTTTCACGGGGTGGACCCAAGCAGCGGGGAGCAGCTAAATCCGGCCTACTTTGAGGCGACGGCAGATGAGATCGATCAGGCTCTGAGATTGGCTGAATCAGTATTCGATGAGTTTCGCAAAACGACACCCGGGCAGCGTGGTGCCTTTTTGGATGCGATCGCGGACGAGACGGAAGCTCTTGGAGACGAGTTGTTGAAACGTGCGTCAGCCGAGACCGGTCACCCTTTGCCGCGGTGTGCGATGGAGCGCGACCGGGCAGTTAATCAGGCGCGCTTGTTTGCTGGTTTTGTCAGGGAAGGGTCCTGGGTGGATGCAAGAATTGATCTTGGCGATTCGGGTAGAATTCCAATGCCGAAGCCGGATGTTCGAAGCTTGATGCAGCCTGTGGGACCGATTGCTATTTTTGGAGCCAGTAACTTTCCGATCGCAATTTCTGTCCTTGGCGCAGACACCATTTCTGCGTTCGCTTGCGGTTGTCCGGTGGTGATCAAGGCTCATCCGGCTCATCCCGGAACTTGTGAAATCGCAGCACAGGCAGTGATCGCCGCCGCTCTGAAAACAGGAATGCCTGCCGGGCTGTTTTCGATGGTTCATGGAAAAGGGAACGCAGTAGGGGAAGAACTGGTTCGTCATCCGGCGACAGCGGCAGCCGCTTTTACGGGTTCGCTTGGAGGTGGTCGTTCCCTTTTCGAAACGGCGAGTAATCGCCCGATCCCGATTCCTTTTTATGCGGAGATGGGCAGTGTGAATCCCATTTTCGTATTGCCCGGAGCACTGGCTGAACGCGGTGAGGAAATTGCGGGAGAGTTTGTGGGCTCTTTGACCATGGGCGTGGGGCAGTTTTGCACGAATCCAGGTCTGGTTCTGGGGCTCAAGTCTGAGCAGTGGGACAATTTTTCAAAATCGGCTGCGGAGAAAGTGGGCGAGTTTGTCCCTCAGACCATGTTGCATGCCGGGATTCATCACGCTTTTACCAGCGGGGTTGAGGAGCGGAAAAAATCGAGTGATCTTCACTTAGTCGGAGAGTCTTCCCGGGCAGCATCAGTGGAAAAGTCGGAGGCGGCTTGTTATCTGTTTGAAACCAATGCCGAGGGACTGGCGGCGAATCCGGAACTGGCGGAAGAACTTTTTGGACCGGTATCGACCTTGGTGAAATGCAGTGAGCCCTCAGATATGGAAGCTTTTGCGAAAACACTGAGCGGATCTCTGACCGCGAGTGTCCACGGAACGGAGAAAGATCTGGAAGAATATGCCGGGTTGATTTCAGTGTTGGAGAAGAAGGCTGGGCGTTTGATATTCAACGGCTATCCGGTGGGTCTTGAGGTTTGTCACAGTATTCATCATGGAGGGCCGTATCCCGCGACCTGCCACAGCTATTTCACCAGTATCGGAACCCGCTGTATCCAGCGCTTTGTTCGCCCGGTGTGTTTTCAGGACTGGCCGCAATCGGCTTTGCCGCCGGAGCTGAAAGATGAGAACCCACTCGAGGTTCTTCGAATTCTTGACGGAGAATACACACGTGATGCTGTCTGATTTTTGACTCTTCCGTATTTGACGGACTGACTCTGTTCAGGGTTAGGATGGGGTATGGATAGACGTCATTTTATTACGACCACTTCTTCGTTGCTCGGCGCCTCTGCTGCCGGTCTTCCTCTGGAATCGGATGCCGGCGAGTTTTCGGGTATTATTCACAAAGGGGTGAAATTCTCGATGGTGCGGGAGCCGGACCTTTCGATTCTTGATCGGTTCAAAATGCTGAAGGATGTCGGTTTTGAAGGGACGGAGCTTCGAACCGAGAATCGTGGCGATGCGGCGGAATATGCGGCAGCCATCGAAAAATCAGGTTTAAAAGTTCACGGAATCGTCAATTCCAACAAGCCTGATCTCGCGACAGCGGTGGAATTTGCCAAAAATATGGGTGGGGATTCCGTGCTTTATGTAGCCAAATATGACCGGAAAAAGCCGCTCATGGAAAGCTGGAATGAAACGCAGGAGGTGATTCGGAAGGGGCTACCTGCGGCTGAGAAACATGAGGTGAAAATCTTGGTGGAGAATGTATGGGCCGGATTCCTGATCAGCCCCTTGGATGTAGAGCGTTTTGTGGATGAGGTCGATAGTCCCTGGTTTGGCTCTTATTTTGATGTGGGAAATAATGTGCGGTGGGGAGTTCCTCAGCATTGGGTTGAGATTCTCGGCGATCGGATCGGTAAACTCGACATCAAAGAGTGGGACGAGAAGAAACACGCCAGCGAGGGGCTTCGTGCTGGATTTAGTTCGGAACTGGGAGAAGGCACCATTGACTGGGCAGAGGTTCGTAAATCACTCAAGAAAATTGGCTTTAAAGGATGGGCAACGGCGGAAGTAAAAGGCGGTGGGCGTGAGCGGATGCGCGAAATTTCCACAAGAATGGACGCTGTTCTGGGCCTTGCCTGAGTACGTCTACGCGCCTTACGCGATCAGAGTTTTTTTGGAAATAAGTTGGCAAACCTGAAATTTGGCCGACGCTGAGTCAAGTCCGCCACAACTATTCTCGTTCTTCCCGGGGGCATCGAACTGCTAAATTTCAGTCTGTTTGTGTTTTCTGGAGCGTGCTCTTAATAGCTGGAAAAACATGGACTGTTAGAAAGAAAAAGTATTGATGAAATTGTATATTGGAAATCTGTCGTATGACACGGCAGAAGCCGAACTCAGGGAGTTTCTCTCCGCATTCGAACCTATTCAGGATGTTTACATCCCACTGGACCGTGACACGGGGCGCCCCCGTGGATTCGCATTTGTAACTCTCTCAGGCCGCGAGGCCGGTGAAGAAGCGATCAGGACTCTCGACGGACAAGAACTTGACGGACGTAACCTCCGGATCAGCGAAGCCGAAGACCTGTCTCTTATACACATCTGACGCTGCCGACGAAGAG
>CAJXQE010000494.1 GCA_913058215.1 uncultured Verrucomicrobiales bacterium | reverse complement strand
TCGTCGGCAGCGTCAGATGTGTATAAGAGACAGGACTAACATAAACAGAAAGCCTAACATGAAAACACAAGTCTCCTTGCCGGGAGCCGCCTTTATCTGGTTGGCCCTCGCAAGCTGCCTCGTCCTTGGTCCAACCAAAGGACTGGCTCAACTCGATTTCGGAGATGCTCCGGATACCCCCTACCCGACACTGCTGGCCAGTGACGGGGCAAGACACACCGCGACCGGTCCGGTCCTCGGATTTTCCCGGGATACGGAAGGGGACGGCCAGCCCAACACTTCTGCCACAGGAGATGACATCGTAGCAAGCTTCGACGAAGACGGCGTCTTTTTCCCGACAGTATTGTTCCCTGGATTTGGAGCGAATACGGTGACAGTCACCACCTCGGGAACGGGGCCCTATATCCTCAATGCCTGGATGGATTTTGACGGCAATGGAAGCTGGGCGGATGCAGGGGAACAGATTTTTGTCGACGTGCCACTCGTGGCAGGCGCAAATGTTCTGACCTTTCCAGTTCCGGCCGTATCCCTGCCCAATCGAGTCTATTCTCGATGGCGTCTCAACACGGTCGGCGGATTGAGTTACGACGGCGCCGCCGTTGACGGCGAAGTGGAGGATTATTGCCATGGTTCAGTTCATGGGCAGAAGTGGCACGACCGCAATGCCAACGGAAAGCGTGATCCCAATGAAGAAGGATTGAACGGTTACCAGATCCAATTGTGGGATTTCAATGATACCGGGTTGATGGCCTTTGTCGGAACCCATGACATGGATCACGACGGGACTCCGGGGATCAATCCGATTACTGAACGCGGTGTCTACTGGATGCACGGTGTCCCACCGGGCTTTTTCCTGCTACGGGAGAAATTCGATCCCAATGCCTTCCAGACCTTTCCGGCGAAATGCGGATCGAAAGAGTATCGCTTTCGGATGAATTGCGAGGTTCGCGGGAGAACACCTCCTGAACAACCGCCAGTATGTGGAAATGAAATTGATTGGGTGGATAACTGCCCTCCGGGTATCGACGAGATGTTCACGGTCGCGCAGGTTATGATTCAGACACCGCCGGCCCCGCCCTTTGACGGAGCCATTCTCCCGCTCTTTGCCAGCGGCCCAACAGCGGTCGAAAGACAGGCCCCGACTCCCGGGCCGGGCGCATCAATTCAAACAGAGATGTTGTCGATGGATCTGATTGGGTTTCATCCAGATCTTGGCGGATTCCACTTGCGCGCCGGGGGCGATCAGGGTTTGCCCGGAACTCCGGGCCAGATCCAGGAACCATTGACGCCGGGCGCGGGTGATTTCCACGTCGACAGCTTTTTCGACGTCTTCTTTGAAATCGAGGTTCCGGGTGCTCCTCCCGGACAACAGACCTTCCGGCTGGAGAATCCGATACAAGTTGCCGCTGAGGGTGGCATTCATGAAGTGCCTCCGATCGGTGCGAACTTTATCACGCAGCCGGGTCCTCCGCTTCCCTTGTTGATCCCGCCCTACGGGCCCACCGATCTAAGTGGGTTTTCCTTAGTGTCGATATCTCACAAGACGCTCTACGGACTCGACTTCGGCAACAAGATCACCAATGCGAAGCGGAAGTCTGTTCTCCGCAGGAAGTGCAACAAGATCAAGAAAAAGCTCAAGCTTGCCAAAAGAAAAGGGCAGCGGGCCAAGATCAGGAAACTTACCCGGGATTTGAGAAAGTGTCTCCGGGCGCTGAAAAGGTTATAGGGTGTAACTACACGGTCTGATTACCCGATAAAGATCATCACACCAGGTGAATAGAAAGCCGGGGAGCGTTTCATGCTCTCCGGCTTTCGACTTTCTATAGAGCGTTCCCCGGTTCCCGGATTAACTGCGCGAAGTTCTACCAGTTCCAATTCATCAATGGAGGATTCAGGCTGATGAAAATGGCGGCAATCAAAGCCAATTTCGTAAATTTTGGTTGTATGTCGGGCTCAGTCAGAGAGCGGGACGACTCAAAAATGGAGGACCGAAGGGATCGCGAAAGGCAGGGAGAATGGATCTCGCTTTTTCTTCTTTCCCTCTCAGGAGTGGGCCTTTATTTCCGAGATCTCCTTGGTCGCGATGCCAATGGGACGATCCAGCGGAACGCCGGCACAGGAGAGCAGGGTGGTAAGCAGGTCACCTTGATTGCCCTGGGTGTCGGGTAGGAATCGTCCGGTGTTGATCGATCCGCCGCCTCGTCCGGCGACGATGAAAGGGAGGTTCTTGCGCGAGTGGTCGCTACCGTCTTCCAGGCCTGAGCCCCACATCATGATGCAGTTGTCCAGCAGGGTGCCGTCGCCTTCTCTGAGACCGTGCATCTTATTCACCATGTAGGCGAACTGGTCGATGTTGAACTTGGTGATCGCAGCCACTTTGCGAATCTTTTCGGTGTCTTTGTTTCCGTGATGGGTCTGGGAATGATGCTGGTCGTTGAACCCGAGTTCCGGATAGGAAACCCCGTTCGGTAAAGATCCAATGTAGGTACTGACGCGGGTAGTGTCGGTTTGGAAAGCCAGCACATTGAGATCGCACATCACCTGCATGTATTCGCTGCGTTTGTCGCCTTCGGGAATCTTGATCTCGATGGGTGGCGAATCTGAAGCGTTGCGTTTGCTCGCGCTAACGCCGGCCTTTTCCAGGGCGGCTTCTTTCTGGCGGTATTCGATGGCGGCGATGCGGCGCTCCACTGCTCTAACGCTGTCCAAATATTCGTCCAGTTTATGCTGATCATTTTGAGGCAACTTCCGGCGAAGATCTCTAGCGCCGCCGATGACCAGATCCAGCATCTGACGATCCAGGGGGGCGGCCTGAGCGGTTTCTCCGGGTTTGTCGGGCTTGCCGAAGAGCCGGTTGAGAACGTTGCGGGGATTGGTCTCGGCAGGAACGGGCTGGGTTGGTGACCGGTAGCTGCAGTGATTGTAGTATCCCTCGTGGAGCCCTTCCTGATTTTCTTTGTGCGTTTGAGGCATCGTGGTCAGCTCCAAAGACGGAAGCGATGTCAGGCTTCCTACATAGTTGGCGGCGATTTGATCCGCCGAAATTGCAATGTTGATCCGGTTCCGGGTGGGAGCATCCGGCAGAATTGCCGTGAGCCAGGTGGACAACTCGAGCGCATGAGGCGCGCCATTGAACGGAGAGATAGGAACGCCCGAAATTCCCTTCATCAACAGGCACTGGCTAAGCGCGGGGCGCAGCGATTCCAAAGCCGGTGGAGGAGACGCAAGAAAACTCTCCGGATTCGCCGGCCAGAATTGATCCATGATGACCCCGTGAGGCATGTACATGAATCCGAGGCGGACTGGAGGTTTGATGGGTTTACCTTTGCCCTCATCTGCCCAGCCCATCGTTTCCAAAAGCGGCAGAGCGAGTGAAGCACCGACCCCTCTCAGGCAGGTGCGGCGATCGATGAGGGCGTTTTTTCTCATGGGAAAAGCAGGTGAATTATGGGTGGACCCGGCGTTGCGTAAAAGGGTAGCTGGTAACGATTTCTGAGATGAGAGTCTGCATACGATAACCGTCACTGGCGATAGTTTCCATCAGGTGATCCACCACGATCTCGTCATATCCTTCCAAAGGGCGGCACAGGGCATAGGCCAGCAGTTTCTCTGTCAGGTTGCGGGCCAGTTCATCTTTTCGCGCGGCGATGATGGCTTTCAGTTCCCCGGGTGTCGTGAATTTTTTTCCGCCCGGCAGCTCACCCGCCGCATCGATCGCGCCTCCCGTATCGTCCTGATCCCGCCACCGACCGATGGCATCGAAGTTCTCCAGGCCAAAGCCGATGGGATCGAGGATCTTGTGGCAATTGGCACAGGTGGCTTTCGATTGGTGCAGTTCGGTGCGTTGACGCAATGTTAGGTTTTCGACCGTTTTCTGGTCCTGTTTCTCCAATTCCGGAACGTTCGCCGGTGGAGGCGGGATCTGTTCTCCCAGCACTTGTTCGAGCACCCACACGCCGCGTTTGACCGGGCTGGTGCGGTTCGGAAAAGAGGTGGTAGCCAGGATGCCGGGCATTCCCAGGATTCCGCCCCGATTGGAGTTGGTTAGTTGCACCTGTCTCTTATACACATCTCCGAGCCCCAC
>CAJXQE010000493.1 GCA_913058215.1 uncultured Verrucomicrobiales bacterium | reverse complement strand
GATCTACACTATCCTCTTCGTCGGCAGCGTCAGATGTGTATAAGAGACAGAACCCGAACCGCGTGTGGCGGAATTCCGAGGCGATTGGAAACTTCCTCTTTAATTTGTTGATCGAATCCGTCGTTCAGATCGACCACTCCCGGACGCACCTGAATCGATCCGTCGGCAAGAATTTGAATGAGAACCATTCCCATGTTGCGCTCCGGACGGGGATCTCCCAGTCCGAATTTAACAGGGATGATGGCAATACCGCGCTTGTAGCTCGAGTTTTCCAGATTCCAGCGATCCACTTCACGGCGGCGCTGGTCGAAGTTACTCCGTTGCAGTGCGTGCTTCCAAACCCGCTGCAGGGCAACCGTGTTGATCGGCTGGCCATAGGGAGTGGTTTTGACTTCGTCCTCGTCTTTATAGAAATTCTTTTCGCGAATGATTTCAGGAGGGAAGTCCGTGTGAGTTGCGACATGCTGAATGATTTCCTCCATCGCCCAGTCTGCCTGGGCCGCGCCTTCAGCCGGCATCGAGCTGGAGGAAATGTTGTTCGTTTTGCAAAGAATTCCCCGCACTCTGAAATGCGGCACACTGTAGACGGAATCGGCATGTAGGAGTGCCCGGTCGAGAACGGATCCGGAATCACTCAAAAATTGTCCGGCATCGAAAGCCAAGCGGAGATGAACCGCTTTGATGATTCCATCGTCAGTGTATCCAACATCGAAAGATGCCTGCACTGCGTGTCGTTGCCCGGCGATGATTGCGGCTTGTGCTGAATCGAGATGGAGAGTGATTGCCGCCCGGCATTTTACGGCTGCGAAAGTAGCCAGCACTGCGAGGCGGACAGGTTCCAGTTCCATTCCGGCAGTTGTCCCGGAAATGGATTCGGCATCCAGTTGGACGGCACTTTCCGGAAGGTTGGCGGCGCTCGCAACAGCAGCCCGAACGAGAGTGGGGAGCAGGGCGGGGCACTTGACTGTGAGAGTTCCTGCCCGGGAATGAGGCGTGACTATGACTACCGGCTGGGAAGGGGAACAGGGACGTTGCGGTCCGATGAAAAGCGAGCCGGAGTAGCCGTGTGGGCAGCTCTTTAGCATTTTGTCTACATCACCTCTTTCTGTCTGACGGGCTTTTCCGTGAAAGCTTTTCATCGCCAGGGCATGTTCCAGCGTGAGGATGCCCGGGATTGGGTGGTAATCGATTTTGATGAGATCTCTTGCCTCGCGGCAAATGGCTTCACTGTTTCCGATAATCAAAGCGACGGCCTGTCCTTCGTAGGACACTTCCTGATCGGCCAGAACGGGTTCGTCCGAGAACAGGGAGCCAAGATTATTTCGTTCCCGGGAAAGGTCGCCGGCAAAGAGGACCGCTTCAATTCCATCGAGAGCGCGGGCGGCAGCACCTTCTTTTCGAGCGATGGTGGCCGCTGCGTGGGGGCTTTCGAGAATCATCAGGACCAGATTCCTACTGGAAGGGTTCCAGTTGCCGTCTTCTCCGCTTGAGTCGGTTTCGTCACCGCTGCGACGTTGTTTCATGCGTTCGCCAAAGCTCTCGCCACTTCCGGAAGAGGCTCCCTCCGGGATCCGGAAAGGAGTGATGTTTTTCTCGTCTTCGCTCATGCAGAAATCAGTCACTGAGGGTATCGAAGAAAGGTTGATTGAGAAGGGAGAAATTGCTCGTCGCAGTAAGATTCTCAGGCTTCACGCTCGAGGGAGTAGGATGCTGGTAAAAGAATTTCTGAAAAAGGGTAATGACCAACTGCTTCCGGTAATCACGATCAGCGCGCTCGTTTTCGCCTTTTAAAACCGTGACGTTCTTATTGAGGAGAGAAAGCGCTCCGAACATGGTGTCTTCGTTCCAGGTTTTGCCGGCCAGTGCCTCTTCGGCTTCGCGGGCCCGCAGGGGGCAATCGGAAATTCCGGAGTAGGCGATCCACGCTTTTGCAATGAGCCCTTCTCTCAATTCGATCGCGAATGCCCCGGTGACATAGGGTTCCGCCAGACTGCGGCGGGGCGCTACGGTGTAGGTGTCGCAAATTCGTGCCGTCATTCCCCGGTCCGCGAGAATGCTTTCCGTCGCTCTGGGGATGAGAATGCTGCGAATGATTTCTCCCGGCCGGAGAATGGTGCGCTCTTCCGCTTCGAAAAACTGAGAAATGGGTGCGTCCCTTTCCCCGTCCTCGGACAGCAGGATTACCCGCGCATTCAGAGCAATGAGAAGTGGTGAGAGCTGACCGGACGACCAGGCGGTGGCGAGATAGCCTCCAAGCGTGGCACGATTGCGAACCGAACGGGATCCGAAGCGTCGCAGGATTTTGGCAAAAGGTTCGCACTCGCGGCCGATTAATTCCCCGACCCGTGTCAGGCTGACAGCAGCTCCGATTTCCCAATAGTCTTCGGTGGCGATCACCGAATTGAGTTCAGTGACGCTTTCCACAGAGATGAGCCCGGCCCATTCCACCTGGCCGGCTTGTTGAGCAAGTGACGTTCCCCCGGCAATCACCTGGGCATCAGGATATTCTTTTCTCAGCCTGAGAAATTCGACAAGACTGGTTGGCTGGTAGTAGCGACGCTTGGATCGGTCCACGTAGCTGATCTCACTCCTCGGTTTCAACCGATGGAGTTTTTTGGAGAATTTATCCTGATAGATGTCTTTGCGACCGCTCCATACCTGGCTGGCCAGGCCTGACTTATCCGCTTTCTGCGCCGCTTCGTGGCGCATTTGTTCCACATTTGCAAAAACCTGAGCGGCAGCCCGTCGGATCGCCGGAATATTGGCAGTCCTTGAAACAAGTCCGTCGAACTGATCATTCATTTGCCCGAGTCTTCGCAAATCGGTCCGGTAGTATCCTTCGAAAAATAATGTGGAAAGAATCGCCGAGCGATCAGCGCCGCATTCAAAATGGCCGTGGGCGATGGCCATGGCAGCGGGATGATAGGGATCGTTGGCGCGGATTCCTTCCGCAGTCCAGACCTGTCGTCCAGCGAGCATCGGAAGAAGCATCAAATGAGCATCTACAACGCGGAAACGGGGGATATCTCCTTCGATGTCGCCGAGAATCACCGGTGTTCCTCCGAGCCATGGGTCTCCCTTGGAGAAGCGGGAAAAACACGGATCCAACTTTACCAGATACTCGGCCAGAGTCTCGTGAGTGGCCTCATGCTCGACGCGACAAGTGCCGCCATCTAACTCAAAAGTGAACCAACTCTGCATCGTGATCTATATCGGGAGGGACTACGGGGAAAAGGGAGATAATCTGAAGGGCTAATTTTTTCCCGTCGTGGTTTTCTATCAAAGAAAAGGGACGAGTCCACACTAATTTATTCGGGTTTTGGAAGAGAGTCGATTCCAATCTTCAGTTCCGTATCGATTCATTTTCAATTGGATAGCATCCTCTTCAAGCTCTTTTCGAAGGTTTTCGTCGAGAGGAAGGATTTGTTTCGCTATTTTTTCCAGGAAATCCGGGATCCACTGTGCTTGCAAATGGCGATGGATTTCCGGAACACGGACGCTGCCCTGGTGAATTATAGCGCCGCCGGATCGCCTTTGTGCCCCGCCTACCAACTTTTCTCCGGAGTCGGGGCAAACAATGTCCTGTAATACAGGAGCTGAAAAGCATGGACCTTTTGCTGTAGTGGCGGTTTCGACAAGTTTCACCGGAACGCCGGACTCAGTCAGAGCATCGGATAAGGCGAGGTGTATCTGATAATAGCGTTCGTTTCCTGTTAATTTGGAAATTGAAGAATTTTTCGGGAATGCCAGCAAAAAGGTGATGTCGTTTCCATGTTCGACCAGACCGCCTCCCGTCATTCTTCGGGAAATGGGGATCTTTTCATCCAAGTGGGGTTCTTTCTCGAAGTCGTGGAAATATCCAACCGTAACGGCGTCCTGATCCCAATGATAAAAGCGGGCCCTGGTTCTTTCGTCACGGGCGGAAGAATGAAAAATGGCCTCATCCAGGGCCATCTGATCCGCAACCGGACGCAGATTTGTATCGATCCACAATTCCAGTTTCTCTTCGATCATTCGTATGAAATATAAAGGGCAGCACGTTTTGATTCAACTCTCTTGGGTCTGTCTCTTATACACATCTCCGAGCCCACGAGACCGAGGCTGATCTC
>CAJXQE010000492.1 GCA_913058215.1 uncultured Verrucomicrobiales bacterium | reverse complement strand
ATCTACACTATCCTCTTCGTCGGCAGCGTCAGATGTGTATAAGAGACAGCCTCTGCTTCGACTGGTGGACCAGAAACGATGATCGCAAGCTCGACATTCTGGGTGGTGATCCCAACCTCCTCTGGGACCCCGTCATGCAGTCTCTCGTGGTGATAGATCACGACCGCACCCTCGACCCGGATTTCGACGACGCGAATTTCTTCAGGGAGCACGCCTTCAAAAATGTGCGCCCGTTCATCGAAAGAGATCACCTCGAAAAACTGCGGACTTCATTCGAATCGGCGATCTACAGCCTGGATAAAATCTGGGCGGAAATCCCGGAAGAGTGGTTGAAAAACGAAATCGGAGATTCCCGGATCTCCTATACGCTCCACGATATTGAAGCCATCCTGATCAAACCCGAACTCCCTGTCGACGCGCCCCTGCCGGGCTGATTTTTCTCATGGACCTGGTCATCAACTATTCCGCTATTGGATTCCGACCCTACGAGGAAATCGGTGAATTCATCAACGTCGGCGTCCTTGCAGTCGAAGCAAAAAGTCGATACTTCACCTATCGAATTCTGACTCCTCAAAGGACCAAACGAATTCGGGCCTGCTTTCCGGAGCTCGATCTTCGTATTTATCGCCGGGGAATCCGCCGGCTCGAAAGCGAACTGGCCGCACTTTCGATCGAAACAAACCGATGGAGCGATGACTTGCGCAGTGCCGCGAAAAATCATCCCGCTCAAATTGACCTTTTTTCTCAGGACGGAACGCCTGATCTCTTCCGGCAGCTGACACGCCCTTTTTCTTCGTCTTTCTTTTTTGCTTCTCACGGCACCTGCCTGACTGCGGATGTGGATGATTCCGTTGACGACCTTTTCAAACGATACGTCGAGCATTGGAATCTCACACCGATTGACTACGAAGAGAAAAAGTTGACCCGCGAGTTGAAACGCCTGCTCCACACCAAGCGTCTCGATCAGTTTTACCGCGAAGCTCCCTGGGTGGGAACGGATGCTTATCATGTGGGAATCCCTCTGGCTTATATGCCCGACGACAAAGAGCAACCTACCCGCGCCATCAAACCTCTGAATCTGGCGCAGTCCAGCCCTACAAAGATTTACATGCATGGCGACGAGTGGATAGCCAAAGTAAATCGGCTTCGACGGCTTGAATGCCTTCCCGAAGCTTTTCTCTTTGCCGTAAAAAAACCATCTGATCCGGAAGGCAGAGCAGCAGCCGATGAAATTTGCGAAGGCCTCACCAATGCCGGGGTCTCCGTTGCTGACATGGCGGACGAAGATGAAATCCTTGCCTTCGCCAACATCGAAGAACCGATGGACCTTGAACTTCAGGGGGAATAGAATCGCCTGTTATTTTCAGGTTGTCCGGTATTGCATTTCTCTGCCATACTAAACGCAATGCGTACACCTCTCCTCGCCGCCCTGTCCAGCGTCCTCTTTCTCTCCGCCTGTGGAGACAAGGAACCTGAAGAACGAAAAATGCCGGAGAGCTTTCCGGTGCTGGAGACAACACCTCCGGAACCTTCCGCCCCACTTCCACCTGCAGCGATGGTGATGGTGGAATTGATTGAAGTGGAGTTTGAAGATTTTTCGGAATGGTCACTCAGCCATGAAATGAGTCCGACCGCCGCCTCCGGGCTCAGGCTGGAAGTGCAAAGGTGGTTGAAAAATGAACGCGCCGTTTCCCTCGGCTCGATGGTGGTTAATTGTAAGAACGGAAGCACAGCCAAAACATCCTCTGTTCGCGAGTTTCGATATCCTGCCAAGTTTGCGCAAGAATCAGTCGCGTCGGAACCTGAGAAGAAAGAGAAAGAGAAAGAGAAAGGGAAAGAGAAAGAGAAAGAGAAAGAGAAGGGTAAGGGGAAAGTAAAGGGAAAGGCGGATGGCGATGATGAAAAGACGAAGAAGAAGGCCCCGGCTTCGGAGAAGACGGTCATAAAAACGAACCCTTCCCCGGTGGCATTCGACTTTCGCGAAGCAGGCATATCTCTTGAGGTTTCCATTCAGTCAATGGACCCAAAAAGCGGATTAATTGAATTGAGCGTAAACCCTGAGCTGGTGAAATATATCGAGACCATCCGATGGAAAGCAGCACCGGGGAACGATCTGGGTGAATTTGAAAGCCCGTCCTTTGATGCGAACTCCATCAAAACCGACATTACCGTTCAAAGCGGATATTTCAGCCTCCTTGGCATGTCTAAGATTCCGGAAGGAATGAAATCAGTAACCACCAATGATGGTCTCCTCCTCGCCTTTATCCGGGCGGATTCAAATCAACCGAAAACGAAATAGGCGCCCTTGCTAATTGAAAATATGAAGACCAAAAATTCCATCTTTCTTCTCTGCTGTGTGCTCCCCCTGGCATTCATTCTCATCAGCTATCTTGAAGCGCAGAATCAGGGAGCCACTGCGGAGGATCCCAATGAACTTGTCACCGTCTCTTACAAAATTCCGGCAACATTCCTTTCTCACGGGGCCTCTCAAGACCGTGGCAGAGCAGGGGCAGCCGATCCTTTTGCAGACCCATCCACAAGCAGCGGAGGCGGGGCTTCGGCCCGAAAAAGCTCGAAGGAAATTTTGGAGTATGCGGGAATCACAATGCCTCAGGGCGCCAGCGCAATTTACAATGCGAAAACCGGAACGCTGATTGTTCGAAACAACCGGCATCAACATGAGCTGGTACAAGCCTATCTGGGATCCATCCAGGAAGCGGGCGAAAAACAGATTCAGGTTATTATTGAATTCATCGAGATCGAACACTTCGATTTCAGTAACTGGCTTCTTTCGAATCATTTCGATAACAATGGGACTCCTTTAAGAAAAGCCGCCCAGGAATGGATTCGTGAAGGCAATGGGGACATCGTCGAAACAGCAACCATTCTGGCGCGCTCCGGTCAACGGGCCAAGGCGGAATCGATCAGTGAATACATCTATCCAACAGAATTTGATCCCCCCATCGTGCCCGAAGACGTCACTCTTGGCTCGGGATCAAACGCTCCTATCGGCGATTTCACTCCCGCCGCCTTTGAAACCAGAAACCTGGGAACGACAATCGAAGTCGATCCGGTTCTGGGTGCAGACAGTCACACCATTGACTTGAACCTTTCCCCGGAAATTGTGGAACTCGAAGGAAACACCACCTGGACGAATGACGACTACAAAGGCGGAGTCAAAGTTGAGCAGCCGCTGTTTCACGCGATGAAAGTAACCACGCAAGTCACACTGCATTCAGGCACCTATCAATTGATCGGAACGACCCGGCCTCTCAACTCCACTGATCCCAAGCGGAAGAACCCGATTGTTCTCGTCTTTGTGCGTGCGGATGTAAGCAGTTTGAACAAATGGTCAATTGAAGCGACTGAATAGTTTCAGCAATTAAAAGTCCGCCTGGTTTCATTTTTTGAGCCTGAACTGAGAAATGTTCGATCCTTCATTTCTGCTTTTTCTCCTGAAATGGACCGCAGTGATTGCGATCATCCTCCACATTCGGAGGCAGGCAATACAGATCGACGAAGGGTGGATGCAACACATCATTCCCGTCATCTTCCTTTGGTGGCTGGTATACCCTCTATGGCTGTTTCTCTGGCCGGGAATGTATCGACCGGGCAGATACGGCAAAGATCCGGAAACTTATATCCCAAAACTTCGGGCGAAGAGAAGAATATCCGCGAAAAGCAAAAAAAGGCTGGAAATCAATCCAGAATAATCCGGTCCAGCAAATTTAGTTTCAGCAAAGCGTCCCGCTGAAAAAGAATCGTCTCTTTTGTGGTCTTGTTGGAAGCGTGGGCTCCATATTCCACCTTCAGGCTGACAGTCATCGGCTCCACTTTCAATTCCGGTATTCGAAAAACCGGCTCCAGGCGCGAGCGGATGTAACAGTGGAGCGGGACATCAGTATGACCGGCATTCCATAGAATCTGGGCGGGCGGAAAGTCCTCGATCTGACCAAGAGCAATTAGAATTTCCCGAAACAGAGGTGCTCCGTATTTTTTGACATGCTTCTTTGCGTGAGCGCGATTTCTCAATCGCTCCAGGTATCCGGCGACCGGATTTTTTCGCTCCTCGACCATCTCCTCAATCTGTCTCTTATACACATCTGACGC
>CAJXQE010000491.1 GCA_913058215.1 uncultured Verrucomicrobiales bacterium | reverse complement strand
CGAGATCAGCCTCGGTCTCGTGGGCTCGGAGATGTGTATAAGAGACAGCCCGTAGTAGAGTCTCGGCTTTTCGTTCGGTACGAACTCGAGAACTTTCGTCACGATCGGATCGAGAAAGGAGCGGTTGTGCGAAACGATGACGTAGGCGCCGGTGTAATTGATCAGCGCTTTTTGCAGCACTTCCTGCGACTGAAGATCCAGGTGGTTGGTTGGCTCATCGAGAACGAGGAAGTTTGCTGGTTGCATAAGCATCCTCGCAAGAGCAAGGCGGCCGCGCTCGCCACCTGACAAAACGCCGACAAGTTTGAAGACATCATCGCCGCGAAACAGGAAGGCTCCTAACAACGACCGAAGATTGCCCGATGCTTCTTTGGTGACGTGACCTTCGAGGGTTTCCAGAACTGTCTTTTTCGGATCAAGTTCGTCGGCGTGGGTCTGGGAGAAGTAGCTGACGCCGACTTTGTGTCCTTCTTCGAGAAGGCCCGAAGTCGGTTTCTCTGTTCCAGCGAGGATTCTGGAAAAAGTGGATTTTCCGGCTCCGTTCACCCCGACGATGGCCAGCTTGTCGCCGCGTTCGATGGAAAACTCGAAGTCGTCAATGACCTTGTTGTCTCCGTAGTATTTACAGAGGTTTTCCATCTTGATGACAGTCTGGCCGCTGCGTTCCGGCTGAGGGAAGCGGAATTCAATGGAAGCATTGTCCTGCTCCAGTTCGATTCGCTCGACCTTATCCAGTTGCTTGATCCGCGACTGCACCATTTTTGCTTTGGAAGCCTTGGCCCGAAATCGATTGATGAGTTGCTCCGCTTTCTCGATTTCACGCTGCTGGTTTTTCTGAGCGCGTTCCAATTGCTCGCGGCGTGCGTCGCGTTCAGTCAGGTAAAAAGAGTAGTTTCCCTTATAAAGTTGAGTCTGACCGTTCTCGAAAGCCAGAGTCCGGTTCGTCAAATTATCCAGCATACTCCGATCGTGAGAGATCAGGATCATGGCGCCGTCGTAGTTGCGCAGCCATTGCTCGAGCCACTGGACGGTTTCGATATCGAGGTGGTTGGTTGGCTCATCGAGCAGCATGACGCTGGGCTCGCGAAGCAGCAGTTTCGCCATGGCGATACGCATCTGCCATCCGCCGCTGAATTCACCGGTTTGCCTCTGGAAATCAGTCTCCTTAAATCCCAGTCCGCTCAGAACCGTCTCGATACGCGGCTTCATTTTACTGATATCGTGATGCTCCAAACGGATTTGAAGATCGCCGAATACTTCGAGGAGATCACCGTATTCCTCTGCTTGCGGATCGGTGTTGTTGAGCTGCTCATCCACTTCTGCCAGTTGCTCTTTGAGCAGAAGAACATCGTCGAAAGCTTTCTCAACCTCGGCGAAGACGGTCGTCCCTTTGTGGCTGACCCCTTCCTGGGGAAGGTAGCCGACAGTGACCTGTTTCGCCTTGATAAGCCGACCCGTGTCCGGTTTTTCGACTCCAGCGATGATTTTCATCAATGTCGATTTTCCGGCACCATTCGGTCCTGCCAGAGACCAACGCTCTTTGGCGCGAATGGTCATGGAGAGGTCGCGAAAAAGTGTTCGCGCCCCGTATTCAATGGAAACTTTGTCGACAGCCAGCATAAATCTAAGGGCGCGAATGTAGCGCATTCCCCCGCAGGTTCCAGCGATTCGCGCATCCGAATTGAGATCCGGAAGATTCATTTTCCCTGAGCATCTGTTTGCAATGTCCGATACGACCGGTAAATAGGCCTTGTATGACTCCTTACCGATTTGTCGCCGGCACGAAAACTCCTGTTGGATCTGATTTAACGCTCCATGAGCGCGACGGGGAATTCTTTCTCCGCATCGACGGCCACCCTCTGATGACATCGAGGGCAACCGCCTCAGAAGAACGCATGGTCGACCTCGGAGTTGCCGGGGGGAATGGTGAGGAAAGTGCCCGCTATCTGATTGGCGGGCTTGGGCTTGGCTTCACTTTGCGACGTTTGGTTCAAGTGGCGAAGCCGGAAGACGTGATCGAAGTGGCTGAGGTGGTTCCTGAGGTTGTGGACTGGAACAGGGGGCCTCTCGCCGAAATCCAGAACCGGGCGGTTTATGACGAACGCGTCAATGTAATCGTGGGAGATGTCTTTGATCAGATTCAGAAGGCAAAGCCGGAGAGTTATGACGCGATATTTCTCGATGTCGACAATGGTCCGATGGCAATGACCCAGCGGGAGAATCGGCGTTTGTATGAGCGGAAAGGTTTCGGTGCGATCACTCATTCTCTGAAAAAAGGAGGCCGAGCGGTGTTTTGGTCTGCGAGCAGAGAGCGTGCTTTCGCCAAGAAACTTAGAAGAGCAGGATTCGAAGTCGATATCGTCGCGGCGAAGGCTTACGAAAAAGCAAAAAAACCGACGCATACCCTTTTTGTCGGGAGGCGCCAGCTGGATTGATTTGAAGTTCTCAGCCCTCGAAAATGTGAGCCCTTTCCACAGGCGCTCCACACCAGACGCAATTGTCGCGGCGGGAGTTGGTGTTCTTTCCGCAGGACTCACAATGAATCACGGTTGAGCCGAGCCGCCCGTCGGGTGATCCGTCACGAAGATCAACTTCTGCGACTTTCCTCATCAGATGGTCTTCGGTGAGGTCACTTCCATCGCGAAGCAACTCCCACATCGACTGACAAGTGAGGGTCAAGCGGTCCACCTGACGCCGGAGTTTAAGGAACTCCGAGTCGCTCGCTTGAGCTCGAGTCGAAATGCGTTCTGTCTGTTTTGTTGAAGCATCTGCAAGATCTTCGTTTCTAAACCAAAGCGATTCTGTCATTGGGAGAATCTGCAACACACCCAATAAACCGCCCATTACAAAAACGGTTTCGGATTGCAGCGCCGATCCAAAATGGCCATGATGTCATTGTGCAAAGGGGAGGATAGATGGCGTTGGAGGAAATTAATCTGGACGAAATGTCGCGTGAGGTGCCGGAAGATATTACGGCGTTTCTTGCTCGAGCGGAGGAGCACATCGATGCTCATTTCGATGCGGGGAAGAACCGCCGCTATCCGCAGTTTATCCCATGCGATTCGGCTTTGCTCTACTCCGTTATCTCCTACCTGAAAGATGCTGGTCACGTATCCGGGGAGGTGTTTTGCGAGTGGGGCAGCGGTATTGGCGTGGGCGTTTGCCTGGCTGCGAAACTGGGATACGAAGCCTATGGAATTGAGATTGAAGACGAGTTGGTCGAAGCCGCTGAAGTGCTGGCTGACGAAGTGGCAGTCGAAGGAGTTACTTTTTTGGCAATCTCTTATATTCCGGAAGGACTCGATTCCTATTCCGGGGTAGGGGGCGACGAAATTGTCGCCGAGTCATCTACATTCCTGGGGGAAGGGGACAGGGTCTATTACGAAGGCATGGACTGTGATCTGTCGGAGGTTGATCTGTTTTTTGTCTATCCCTGGCCGAGTGAGCATGAATTCATGGCTGAGCTTTTTGACACGATTGCCTCAGAGGGAGCGGTCCTGATCGCCTACTACGGGGACGGAGAAATCTGCGCTTACCGGAAGAAATATCACCCTAAGGAGGACTGACTGTTTCTTCCGCCTTTTCCGAAAACATTGGTGTCAGATCGATCCGGAAAAAATCGTCCAGTCTGGTGCGGGTTTTGATCTTTGGCAGATCTTCGATTTTCGAAAGCCGGAGCCGATAACTTTTCCCTGGCTCAATATTGGATGTAGGCTGCATCTTGCGATCCTGAAACGCCCACAGAAAAACGGAGGTCTCTTCCTTCTCATACACTCCGGACTCCACCTTTTGAATCTCAAAAATTCCCGAGTAAACGGCGTCGGCGTAGGGAGTCAGATCGGGATTCTGAATTCCTGATTTTTCCTTCAGCTTTGCAATGACAATGATCTCTTCGTCGGACGATGTCTTCGCTTCGCTTTCAGGATTGAATTCGACGTCCCGCCAGTAAATTCCGGCCCGCAGCCCGGTGGTTTCTGAGAATTGAAGATCTCTGGCTGAAAGCACCCAGATGACTTGTTTTTTTGCGCGAACCTGGTTGTCGGGCAGTGCAGCGAAGCTTCGGCGGACGCCGGTGGCGCCTTCTCCGTTGATGGCAATTACGTGAATCGCTGTCTTC
>CAJXQE010000490.1 GCA_913058215.1 uncultured Verrucomicrobiales bacterium | reverse complement strand
CAGCCTCGGTCTCGTGGGCTCGGAGATGTGTATAAGAGACAGCTCATGTTAAGTCTGCCAAAAACGCGAGGATCCGAAAGAAATGCCTCCAGAATATCCCTCCTGAAGATCAGGGCCTGTGCTCCGCAAACCCTCTGAAATCCGGGAGAGCGAAGGTGCCAACCCGTCTTTGTATCGAGGTGAGGAAGAGGAGTGAAAAGAGAAACAATCCCCGCACCCTCGGGCCAGAGTTGAGTTTCCAGCCATTCCCGGGATCCCCGGGCAAGTGAAATGTCGTCCTGAAACATCGCGATTGCCTCTGCCTTTGGGTATTTTTCAAGTAGCATAGACAGCCCCGAACAGAAGTTGAGAATGTTTCCCAACCGCTTGCCACGGCGGTGAATGCACAAGCCATTGAATGGATCCGGAAGAAAGGAATTGGGTTCCGCAAACAATTCAATATTGGAGAAGCCCGCTGATCGAACACTCTGAAGAGACGATTCGACCGTGGGAGTTTCCCGGGGAGCCGTCAACATCCCCAGGGCAAGAGATGAACCGCGAATTTCGATGTGCCCATTTGCTTTTGCCGGAGGAAAAGAGAATTCAGGGAGTTGTTCCACCACAATGCTAACCTGGTCGGTCGCGCATCTCAAAAGGTGCTTGGCTCTCTCCACGCTACATTCCGGATGACCGCCTTGATCGATCACCTTCGTCATGGCGTTGTAGACCAATGACCCAACG
Organism: uncultured Verrucomicrobiales bacterium; assembly: GCA_913058215.1. GTDB lineage: Bacteria > Verrucomicrobiota > Verrucomicrobiia > Verrucomicrobiales > DEV007 > Arctic95D-9. The sequence goes on along the minus strand of CAJXQE010000490.1, from coordinate 3,409 downwards.
ACTGGATTCATTTCGTTCCCTACTCGAAACTCTTTCTGACAGGCTTGGCAGATTCCGTCCGTCGTTGCCGAAATTTCAGACGAGGAAATTCCGGTCGCCAGATTAACCATTCGACAGAGTGGCCCTTTAGGCGATTCATCCCGGAACTGACATTCGATTGTCTTGGATGACATTTAGGAACCATCTTCAGGGCCAGATTGCGAGATTGTTCTCACGACCTGCCCTTCGTAACTACCTTCCATCGAAGGTCGACTGGCTTCATATCCAGCCTTACTGAAATCTTCCTGAAGCTCCCAACTGCCATTCCTGAAAACATGAATTGAGTGACCGGGACCTGTCGACATCGGTGAGTAATCCATGCCTGTCTGCATATAACCCATGGATTCCGGACCACCATAATGTCCCATCATGTAGCTGCTTGGTCCCTGGCCGGGAGCCGGACTTAACGAACGGATCTCCCAACCGATATCATCCAGGTGGCCGTGGAGACCCATAAAGGCATCACGTATTTTTTCATCAAGGTCCTCAGGTAGAGAATTCGAACCACCCTGTTCCAATTCATCCAGCTTTTTCAGCACTGGAATCATTCCTTCTCTGACTTGAGCCAGCAAATCCTTCTTAAAGTCACGAATAAGGTTTCTCACTAAAATCGTTAAAATCACAATCGTGGCGATTAATATAGCGAACAACAAAATTACACATACTGCTTTGAACAACATGCATTAAGAAGACCAGACAAGAGCTAAAGGTCAAGACCATTCATGCTGATTTTCGGCAATTGCGGGCTATCGGACAGCACCTGGAGAGGGAATACGAACCAGACGAAATCCAGCCGTGCTAAATTTCATATTGATTTGAGTAGGACCCGTAAAAGCGGAACGAAGACCTTTAGGGATGGTTCGGTAATCATTCCCATGCACTACCGTATATTCCATAGGTTTATCGGGATCGTGGCTCCACTCGCCAACATTCCCGTAGACGTCAAAAAGGCCGAAAGGATTGGGTCGAAAGAGAGCGACAGGAGAGATCTTCCCTGCGGAGTTAAGTGCCCCATTGCTATATTTTTCGATATAAACGTCGCTGTCCCCGAAAAATCGAGCGGTCCGGGACCCTGCCCGACAGACATATTCCCATTCCATTTTGGTGGGCAGACGATACCCTGGGCGCTTGTGAAAATCCGGCGGCAATTTCATGCCCATTCCAATCTCATCGATGGGCGGATAGCAGGTCCAGTCGGCATCAAAGTCAGCTTGTTTTTCATTCAACCATCGACAAAACCGCATCGCATCCAGCATTGAAGTTCGGTTGATCGGGCAATTAAGGTCCGGAGTCACTTCGGTCGCGTAGCCAAACTTCGGATCATACGCAAGAAATTCTGCCACCGTAACTTCGGTCGCACCCACTTCGAACGCATAGCTAATGTTACGACCTTTCATCCTTTCGCCGCGATCCCTTCCGGGTTCGTTTTCAGGAGACCCGGTAACAAATTTCCCAGGCGCCTCAATGGGGATCATGGTCAATCCGGAGGCAACTTCAAGGTCCTCACCAGCAAGCCCCAAATGTTTGCGAGTCCATCGTGCCGTGAGGCGGATGCCAGCCTCTTGATGGTTTTCTTCCTTCTTCTCCAAAACGCTGGTGAGGGAAGCCACCGGTAACGTATCCTCTGGATAACTCGTTAAACTCAGAATGAGCGGATAAAGAATTTCTGATTCACTTGCTTCATTCACAAGCGCTATCAAATCTTCCACCTCAGGACACACTTCGGACATTTTCTCAATCACCCCCCCCCTGAGCCTCGGATCCTCGCGACTCTTCCTGAGACTCTTCATCAAGACTTCCGAATCCCCTGACTGAAAATACAAGCCGATTACCCTGACTTGCTGAGCGAGAAGTTTTTCGGCTTCGGGCGAATAATCCCTGGCGACTTTTGAGTCATAAACAGAACGGATCGGTTTCTCCAATTCGTCCCACCGGGAACGGACAATGGGATTTAGCGCCCTCGTTGCGTTGATCTCTCCATCGATTAAGGCTTTTACCAACAACTCGATCGGCAGAGCTTCGGAATTGTTGCCGCCGAATCTTGATGCCATACCTGCAGCGAGTAAAGCTTTCGAGGGGTCCTCTGATCCCGTGGCAACTATTTCTACGGCAGGACTAAGGAGATGCCCACTGGCAGGCACGAAAGAGGTAATCCATTCCGAAGCCTCTAAAGGATTCAAGCTGGCCAAACGGTCAACAACTTCGGGTCCAAGATCTTTCCAGATTTCGTGATTTGGGCTATAGCCTGACAGAGCAGCGCCGGCGCGAATCAATTCGAGATCCGAGAGATCGCCTTTTCCAAATCGGGATTGCAGATAGGCAGTGGCCAATTCACGATAGGGGCGAAGTTCGTCGATCACTATTGCCTGTTCGTCGGCGTTGAGTTTCAAGAGACTGGGAAAAAGGGCCTCAGCACTGAGTTTATCCTGGCGCGCCAATGCCATTCTTCCCCGCAGGAGGTTCTCTTCGCTTGCCCGGGGAGACTGAACCTTGTCGGAGACGGCGGTTTCCCATCTACCTGAATATTGCTCAAGGCGATCGACTAGCTCGGGTAGATACTCAAACTCGGATATCCACAGATCATCGACGAGTCCATTCACTGTGCTTATTTCGGCTTGCTCTGATTGATACTGATAAGTTTTGATTCCGACCAATGAGAGTATCGCAATGGTGATGCAGGACAAAACGATTCTGGTCCAGTAGTGACGTGAAGAAACCTTCATTAACTGCTCCTCTTCGGGCTGACTTCGCGAGGAAGCAGTCAGGACAGAAATCAATACCCATTCATTGAAGGAAGGGTACTGCCTTTTCTCGGGCTTCGAAGCCCACATAGCGGCCCTTTCCTTCAATTTGAGTTGGGCTCGCCCCTTAAGCGTTCGACTTTTTTCACGGTTCAGCCAATGACGAAGGGTTGGGACCAGGAAATCGTGGGTCAATTGAAAGTAGTGATCCTTATCACTTTCTCTCAAATCGGTTGGATCGACAGGTGTGATGAGCTTGAGATCTTCAGCCAGAATCTTGATCGTCTTCTGGAACCTGGCATGGGAACTAATCCCCGATCTACTCATCAATTCTGACGCGTTCTGGACCCGGCCACGAATCAATCTTCCGCTTGCAGGCAGAAGGGCTTCGAGAATATCGCGGGATTCCGAAGCCAGGGCACGATGAGCAGGATTGGACGATCTGTCTGAGAAGGTTTGGTCGAGAAAGGTAATCCCAACGGTTGCAATACCTCCCATTTTCTTAAGGGTCTTCTCGTCCCAGGGAATATCTTTGGCCATCTCGGTAAAAATGGAAAGTTGCAGGGGGATAATCTTCCCTTCAGTTGCCATATCCTCGATTACGGCATCGATGAAAGCGCTTTGCTCGG
>CAJXQE010000489.1 GCA_913058215.1 uncultured Verrucomicrobiales bacterium | reverse complement strand
CGGATCAGAGCTTAACTGCACCTTCAGGCTGTCCAACTGATGGGGTCCACCTCATTATCAATAAAACTGCCATCAAGGTTAGGCATTCGACAGATTCCTGCCCATAAGTACTAACTTGTGGCGTCATCTCCTCGAAGCATGAGCCCCCTTTTCGCGAGTAGCCCGTCGACTACAATAAAGGGGTACTCCCAGAATGAAGGCTCGATAAAAAGAACTCCCCCTCCTTTCGGAGCCTCCTCTCTGCGAATGAGCTTTCGGATTTTCAGTGCTTCGACGAACATAAAAATTTGCCAAAATAATTCTCGGGAGGCTGGTAAATTTCGGTCTCCCGAGCGAGCAGAATATTCAATTCTTAACTCACTGAGCCTGAATCCGTGCGCCGGCGATTCAGAAAAAATCTCGTGTAAAGTCCTGTCGATCTCCAAAATTTTCTTCGACATAATTTTCCCAAAATTAAATGAGCATTTTGCCATTTACAAAATGGGTAGTATATGCCGTGGACTGAGAAACTCAAGGCCGGAATAGTCTCGCCTCTATCTTGGAGGCTTCAATGTGCGACGTTAGAGAGATATTTGGTCACAATCTGAGAGCGATACGCCAATCCCGAGGATTTACTCAGGAGCGCCTTGCCTACGTGTCTGGCATTGACAGAAGCTATGTCGGGAAAATTGAGCGCGGCCAAGTCAATCTGACAATCGACAAACTTTACGTCCTTGCTGCAACGCTTGGGTGTTCACCGAAAGATCTCATCCCAGAGATTTGATCACTCTTAGACTCGGATATCGTATTCCGGCTAGACAGTCAAACAGCGGTGATTTGGTCGTGCCGAGCCATAGCGATGATCATCTCTTATGTGCAGCAACGCATACAGAGCGTGTTTGGCATTACAAGTGCGGGATCTCGACAACGTCTTTTCGCTTATATCTGGCCAAAAGGGTGTGAAAACTTATCCGCGCCTAAAGTATTGAAGGATATTTGCAATGCGCGGCGAGCCGAATACGAGGGCGGAGCACATCAATCGTATGCGTCTATTGGTGAATCTTGGTGTTCGTAGTATGGGGTCACTCACTCTTACCGACTCTGAACTCAAGCTCGCTCAGGTCCCATGACTGGAATGCGAAGTGCGTCCGACGATAAGCAGGCAATTTTCCCGAAAATATGCTCGTGCCCAGAACGCCAAAATCCTCCAAAGTAAACCAACCGCGCCTTCGAAATTCATCGAAAAGCTCGACACCGAAAGCGACTCCAACATTTGGAGCAGCGCTTTGTAGCTGTTTATCAAGCTCTGCCTTCATTGCTTCAAACTGATCCATTCTTGTAAGTCCTCTGAAATATTTTATTGAACTCGGTTTTGTCGATTTTTGATGCTTAGTGTCCAGCGTTCGAGATGTGAGATTTCGTCTTCGATGTCCGCTGGTGAGGGCAATCGCGGATTAATCGCTCCGGGTTGACTATGAAGGAGTTGAGAGCATCGACCATATGCATCACGCATTTCATGGCAGTCTTGTTCTTGAAGAACGGTAAGACGGACTAAGCCACCTGTCTGAACCTTTTGTGCCAGTCGCCTTATGACAGGGGAAACAGCATCTTCTACAGCGCGCTCCCAAGCTTCACGAAGTTGCACCGAGAAGGAACTTACTTCCCGTCGCCAGTTTGCCTGATCTCCCCGATCGTAATGAATCCTTACGTTTCCAAGGTGACTTCGCATCTTGGATACAACTTTATCAATTGGTAAGACATTGGCCGGAGGCTCTTGATTGCAGAAGCCGGCAGCATTAGCTCCACGACTCACTACTCGATATGCAATTGGTATATCAGGGTGCTCTCTCGTTTTTCGACAAGCCTCCTCTAGCAGAACAAGGAAAGCAATATCATGCGTGAAAACGATCACCTGACGATTTAGGCTCTCTCTGGCAAGCCTTTCTGCAACTCTATCGCGATGGATGTGATCGAGAGATGAGACGGGATCATCAAAGACTATTCCCGATTGCGTATCCAGAGTAGATAACTCGCTCAGGAAGGCTGCCAAAGCAACACATCGATGCTCTCCTTCACTCAGTATTTTTCCAACAGGCTGTGAGGGATTGCCAGACATACGGACATGAAACAAGGGAATGCCTGCGGAAGAGCGAGCATGAATGAGTTCAACATCATGCTGCTCGGCAACTCCTAGCTCCCCAATTTCCTGAAAAAAGCGTTCTTTGAGCCTGTCTGTGACGAGTCGTTTGGCAATCTCGGTGCTGAACGAGGTAATTTTGTTGGTCGAGGTTGTTTTTTGTTGGGCTTCTAAGGTTTTTAGAGATTTCAGACGATTGATTTGGTTAAGTACATCGGTCTGCACCGTTCTGAGCCAATCACGTGCATACAATTCGTTGTGTTCGATTTGTAGGGCTTTCCTCTCAGGTGAATCTTTTTCAGCACGGAAACCAGAAGCTCGCTTTTTAAGCGCCTGTGTGTGTGCGGACATCTGACCTTCTGGAACTGCCGAAACTGCGATCGGGGTAAATGTTCCTTTTAAACCATCCGCTCTTAGGATTGCACGAAGTCGCCAAGAATTCTGAACTGCGCATCTTCGGACATTATCTGCCAGTATCTCATCAGCAAGGTTGTCCTTGATCCATGAAACAGTGGAACGAATATCCAACATCGTAATGCGAGTTGCAGCCAGTGCCGACCTCGCAGTTTGGTAGGCTTTCCGCGCCTCTTCTTCACGTTTTTTACTTTCATCTAGCACAAACGCCTCAAACTGATTCAGCCGTTTAGCGGCATCGACATCTAATTCCTGATGACAAAGGACGCAACGGGCGTTTTTGCCGGTGAAAGGAAACTTTTGATCAGGATAGGCAGAGTGGTCTGAGTAAGCGCGGGCGGCGTTCCATAGCGAGCGCCAAACATCGGAACCAACTTCGGGAAGCGGTTCCTCAGAAAACAAATCAGCAGAAACAAGAGCAGCCGCAGCGCGCGCATTATCGTAGGTTTCTTTTAACTCTTTGACGTTGTCTGTGTTTGATTCAGAAACAGCTTCCGCAAGTTTGGTGAGACGTTCCTTCGCTTTGTCGATCTCTGCCTTCTGGCCTTGAAGCTGTCGGGCAACTCGCAGAGGATCATTTGCAAGATCTGCGGCAAGAGTTCTCAAGCGCGCTTCTTCTGATTCCGATAGCGTGGCTAATTCCGTTACGGTCGAGTCTTTTGTCTTGCTAGAAAGGCCCGCTATAAGTTTTCCAACCGCCGTATTTGGATCGCAATCAGGTTCCCTTAGGAACGTTGGCGTTTGGCTCTCAATAGCTTTAATTTCTTCGTCAAACTTTCGCTTCAGTGTTTTACATGCTTCGGCTAGTGATGCCATTACTCTCAGCGGCAGTGGGGTGTAGGCTAAGTCATTGGTTGCATCAACGTGAATCGCAGCTGTGCTGCTGTCGAACACGCTGATGGCAGTCAATCTGGCGTCAGCGCTGGTTCCCTGTTTCCAGATTGTGGATTGATTTTGCCCGCCAACTCGAAAACCAATCTCCGCTTGGGGAGTGCCAGTTTGAGCGCCATATGCGTTTGGAAGGACGGCGTCATCTTTGGGCTGACGAGCCCGGCATGCATGCTTTAGAACGCGAGCATAGCCGGATTTTCCTGCTCCATTATCGCCGTAGATCACGGTTAAGCCCGATTTCTGAAATGTCAGAGTCTCACCAGGCTGAAGGGCGTTGACACTTTGTACGTTGTGAAGTTTTAAAAGTGAGACTTCTGAAGTCGAGGCCGAGGGGTTCCGGATATGGTCGGCAGTAATTGGGACTCCGCCTTTCGCACCTTTACATATCTCCAGCAGGCTTTCGATTTCCTCCTGTTCCAACCCGTCGGCGTTACATAACCGGCGCAGTGCATCTCTTTGCCACAAAGGACGGTCGTTTGACCAAGTTACTATCTCCGATAAAATTTCCGCTTCGGATGCCTGGCTTTCTTCAGAGCTTGGCGGCATTGGAGTGTCTTCGTCCGATGAATTCATTTTTGGCCCTTGGCGTCGAATTACTGATAGTGCTCTATTGCTACGTTTCGTAATTTAGATCTTTCATGCTTAGTTATTGTTGATGTTCAGACTTAACAAGTGAACTATGAGGTGGACCCCATCAGTTGGACAGCCTGAAGGTGCAGTTAAGCTCTGATCC
>CAJXQE010000488.1 GCA_913058215.1 uncultured Verrucomicrobiales bacterium | reverse complement strand
CCTTGAATCCCGGCGAAGCGATTGTCCACCGCGCGTTTTTAGCCAACTCCAACCCGCGCGCCATCGGCGTCGGATATCCGGGAGCGGTTAATCTCGTCTGGGATGCTGACGTTCTAAATCTGGCCTATGTCTGGCGCGGTGATTTCATCGACGCAGCAACTCACTGGAACGGCCGCGGATCCAGCAGCCAGATTCTTGGTCAGGATCAGGTAAAAACAGGACACGGCATGCCTTTTCAAGTGCTGCAAAGCCTCGACGAACCGTGGGTCCCCTTCTCAAGGGAAAAAATCAAATACGAGCGGGACAAAGAGGATCCTCAAAAGGAAATCACCTTCAACGTCAATCACCCGGACTATCAATTCCGGGGATATCGCCTCGACAAAAAACGGTTCCCGACCTTTCGCTATGACTATCAGGAACTCGAAGTGACCGATTCCTTTAATCCAGCCAAAGTTGACGGCAACGAAGGGTTTACCCGGACTGTGTCCATCAAAGGGAAACCCGGTGAGAATGTCTATTTCCGCATCGCTGATACCGGACCGCTTGCCGAGGCTGATAGCTGGTTCGACATTGGTGGAAACATGAAGATCAAAGTCGAAGGAGCAGAGCCAACTGTCCGCCAGAGCGAAGGAAAAAAAGAACTGCTCGCTCCAATCTCGTCGGCAGCTGACATCACGGTCACCTACCGCTGGAACGAGCCAATGGCTGCCAAATAATTTCTGATTCGCTCTTTCCAAAAAACACTTTTCAATTCAACCCTATGAGATCATCGATCCAATCCTGTTTGATCATCGCGACACTTCTCGCGATGCTTTCCCCGACTTTCGCGGAAGAACCTAAAGAGTCCGATTTTTACCAGATCACACCGATCGAAACGCCTGAAGGCGCCGTCATTGAAGGGGGTGGAATCGCCTTTCTTCCTGAAGGCAAAGTTGCCGTCTGTACCCGGCGCGGTCAGGTCTGGACTCTCGACAATGCTTTCACTTATCCGAAAGAACCCGCCAAATGGACTCTTTTCGCGGAATACCTCCACGAACCGCTCGGGCTCGCCTGGAAGGATGGTTGGTTGTATGCAGTTCAACGTCCTGAGGTCACCCGGATGAAAGACGAAGACGGAGACGGCCGGGCCGACATTTTTGAAACGGTGAACGACGACTACGGAGTCAATGGGAACTACCATGAGTACACTTTTGGATCTCAGTTCGATAAAGACGGAAACATCTGGGCTGTGCTTTGCCTGACGGGCTCTTTCACTGCTGACTCTCTCTACCGTGGCTGGGTTTTGCGGATCAATGAAGACGGAACGATGCTGCCGACAGCAAGTGGTGTCCGGTCCCCCGGAGGAATCGGATTCAACGCGGAAGGCGACACTTTTTACACGGACAACCAGGGTGCGTGGAACGGTTCGAGTTCATTGAAATGGGTGAAACCGGGATCCTTCCAGGGAAATCCCAACGGGAACATCTGGTATGAATACGCCGATGGAGCTATCGGCGAGCGTCCGAAAAATCCTCCATTGACCGAAGGAGGCAGCCGCACCGTAAAAGAGCGGGAAAATATTCCTGAGTATATCCCCCCGGCAGTCATTCTTCCTCATCAGAAAGTGGGCAACTCCCCTACTGGAATCGTTGCCGATACGTCGGCCGGAAAATTTGGCCCCTTCGCCGGACAGACTTTTGTCGGTGAGCAAACTCAATCAAAAATTCACCGCGTATTTCTGGAAAAAGTGAACGGCCTTTACCAGGGCGCGATGTTCCCGTTCCTTGAAGGGTTTCAATCCGGAAACATCGCAGTCAATATGACCGACGAAGGTGTCCTGTTTACCAGCGGATCCAATCGGGGCTGGGGTGCGCGTGGAGGAAAAAACCACAACTTTGAACGGGTCAACTGGACAGGCAAAGTTCCTTTCGAAATCCACGAGATGCGAGCCAAATCGGACGGGTTTGAATTGACATTCACCAAGCGGGTAGACAAAGCCAGCGCTGTCGATGCGTCGTTTAAAATGACGGCCTACACTTATATCTATCAGAAGGCGTATGGCAGCCCCGAAGTCGATCAGGTCACTCCTAAAGTCTCAGTTCAATCGGTTTCCGAAGATGGAAAAACGATTCACCTCACCGTTACCCCACTCACCAAAGGGCACGTTCACGAACTTCATTCAGAAGGGCTTCGGTCTGCAGAGGGCAAGCTATCCCTTCTCCACTCTGCGGCCTATTACACGCTGAACGAAATTCCCGAGTGATTTAACAAGCGGCCACTGTCCCGACTTTCCTGAAAGAAATGCAAAAGCCGGGACTTCCGGCTTCTTTTTTCGCTTCTAATCAGCGGAAAATCGAGAAGTAGACAAATCTACTAATTCATTTAAATTATAGTAATTATCACTTAGCAGTGATATTTCCCTATATGCTGATGAACTGCTCCTCCCTTTCTTCCATCTTACGCGCGATCAGACACCTGCTCTGCGTCTTTCTATTGCTGTCCCTTGCGGCGTTATTCTCTTCCTGTGCCAGCACATCCTCGCCTCAGGTTTCCAAGCCGGGGCTTCGAAAATCCGGTAATATCTCTGAAGGGAATGCTTCCTGGTACAGCGTTCGAACCAATGGCGGAACAGCAACTGCCAGCGGCGAAAAGTTTACCAACAACGGGCACACTGCTGCCCACAAAACTCTTCCAATGGGAACCATGGTGGAGGTGACAAACCTCGTGAACGGGAGCAAAAAGATCCTTCGGATTAATGATCGCGGCCCCTTCATTGCTGGTCGAATCATCGACATTCCAATCGGAATCGCCAAAGAAATGGATTTCGTCGGTCGAGGTGTCGTCCGCGTCCGCGTTGAAGTTCTTGAGCAGAACAAAAGCCACGCTTCACTATCTTCCGCTCGCTGACTCTGAGATCACCTCGAATGAAACCGAGCCCTGAAGAGGAACAAAAAGCCTACCGGAATCGTTCGATCCGCCTGGCGATGGTCACATCGATCATTTCCAAAATGGGCACCATCGTGCTCCGACTGGTCTCTATTCCGATTGCGATTCGTCTCCTCGGCATGGATCTCTTCGGGGTCTATGCCACGATCACGATGGCGGTGGGGATCATCGACATCATGCACGTCGGAATCGGCCCGGCGCTAACCAAGGAAATCGCTAATTCGATTGCCGGGGGCGACCGTCGCCGGGAGAAAAGGATCTTTGTCACTGGCGTATTGATCAGCACCGTGCTGACTATAATCGCAGCTGCAGTGGCAGCGATTGTCTTAATCAATTTCCCGATTTCCGCAATTTTTGGGGAAAAATTCGCGCCACTCAGTGAGGTCATGTCCCGCGCAGTCTGGATTGGCCTCGCCATCATTTCTATCGAAATGATCTGTGTGGTTTTTGAGAAGGCCCGCGATGGCTACATGGAGACCCGATACAACAATTCCTGGGGTGCCGGTGGAAATATCCTCGCAGCAGCCGGACTCCTCATCGGTATCTGGTTTTTCCCTACAATCGAATTTCTGCTGATCGCCATTAACGGGTCCATCGCTTTGGCGAAACTTGGCAACACGATTCACTTCCTGATCCAGCGTCCGTATCTGATCCCCCGCCCCCGCTTCTTTCGCAAAAAACTGGTGCGGCCCCTTGCCGTTGACGGGTTTCAATTTTCGATCACCTACATCCTGAGTGCGATGGTGGAATACAATTTGATGGCCTTCATGATCGGACGCGTCGTCGGCCCGGAAGCGGTCGGAGTTTTCAACGTCATGATCACTGTTCATTTCTCCCTGACCGGAGTGATTTTGATGTTCACCAATCCCTATTGGCCTGCATTGATGGATGCCCATGCCCGCAAAGATCACAACTGGATCGAAAACAGCTCACGAAAGGGCCGGCTTGGAATCACCGGGTATGCCCTACTCTGTGGAATGGGTCTTGTTCTGGTCGGCCCATGGGGCCTTCCGCTCTGGGCAAGCGACGAACTAAATACAGCGGTGCCGACGTCTTTCGAAATAACATGGAGCGTTCTGCTCGCATTCAGCGGATATTTTGCGCTCCATATTTGGCGACATTTCAATCTGATCCTTGCTCTAGGTGTCGGTGAAATTCGGAGCGCCTCCCGTGTAATCGCATCCGAGGCATTTCTCGTCTGCATCCTCGCAATCCCAGCACTGTATTGGAGCTGTCTCTTATACACATCTCCGAGCCCACGAGACCGAGGCTGA
>CAJXQE010000487.1 GCA_913058215.1 uncultured Verrucomicrobiales bacterium | reverse complement strand
GAGATCAGCCTCGGTCTCGTGGGCTCGGAGATGTGTATAAGAGACAGCTCCAAGATCGCTTCCTTGAACGATGCCGTTCCCCAAAATCATCCCCGTTTGACACGCTCACCGATGGTCCCCTCATCGACCGCTGGGATCCCCTTTTCTTCGCGCCCCCTAAGCCCTTCGAGGAATTTTCGCCGTCCCGCTGCCGTGTCTTTGTTCTGAAACAGATCCCATCGTCTCCGCTACGGCCATCCAATCAGGTCGCTTCGAGGGCGACTTTGCATAGGCTTGAGCCAAACTGCTCCACTGGTAACTTTCCACAGTTATCTCACCTCCGTCGACCACTCCGGCTCTCCCGGGATTGAGATGCACCTAATCACTGCCCGTTCTCATCGACCAACTGCGCCTTCACGGTGAAAAAGAGGTGACGCTTGATGTGAAGTTCTACCTTGCTCCGCGCAAGATGACCGATCAAAGGAAGGTCACCGAGGACGGGAACCTTGTCCTCCACGTCCTGTATCTCCTCGCGGATCAATCCGCCCAGGACAACGGTCCCATTGTCCGGAATCCGAACGGTCGTCTTCACTGATCGCTTTCGAAAATTCGGCATCTCCATCCTGTTCTCCGTCATGACGATCTCACGACTCTTCCCCAGGCCATTCTTATCCAGGTAGACAATTGGCTTCCCAAAATTGGTAAATTCCATGAACTCCGTCACTCCCGGTTCCAACTCCAGTTCAATGCGCCCATCGGAAAGAACCCGCGCCAGCACTTCGATCGAGACGCCAGTCCGTGTCGTAACAAATTCCGTGGGTTCGGCAGGAGTCACGGGAAACCCCATCACTTTCTCATTGCCCTTCTTTTTCGTGCCCGCTTCGGACTCTTCATCCTTGGGTAACTCAGGTGGATCGTAGGCCACCGGATAGATGAATTCCTTCCCCACCTCGACGTTTCCAGCCTGACCGGGCCGCAGCATGATTGAGGGAGCACTCAGCAGGTCGACTCCCTTTGTCTGATTCAAGGCTCGGATCATGACCTGAAACTGAAGATCGGTCAGAATCGACATTCCTGACATGATTGGCTCCAATTCACTCTCAGACGTCCCCACCTCATGACCCGATTCGATCACCTTGATCGTGACATAGATTTGCGGTTTCTTCGGAATTTTCTTCTTCGCCGAAGCCTTCGGTGTTTCCAATCTTTTAGCAGAAAGAGCAATTTCAAGTTTCGTGGCCTGCCCTTTTTTCTCCTCCGGCTTAACCGACTCCTTCAGAATCTTCGGAACGAGTCCCGACCCGGTGGGGAGAAACAGCAGTTCCTGGGAACGAGTGTGGAACACAGGGAGTTCGATTCGATTCTGCGAAAGAATCACTGGTTTGCTCTTCCCGGAAGCGCTCTTCTTTCCGACCGTGATCGCAGAGCCGTAGTTCACGAATCCTTCAAACACCTTCCGCTCCACCTCACAGTCCACGACCAACTTGCCGCTATCAGCGAGACGAGGACGGAACTTCACCGTCAAGCCATGAGAATGAGTTTCGAAGGCCCTGGGTTGAGCGGGAATGACGAGCCTGTGTTGGTTGGTCATCCACTTTGGCTTTGCATCCACTTCTCCTTTGATCTTCGCATCCGCAGCCAATTCCTCGGGGATATTCGGAAGCGTAAACTCGGAGGGAAACATCATTTCCCCACCGTCTCGATAAGTGGCCCATTTTCCGATCTGAACGACCAGGTTGGGTCTCGCGATGACCTGGCTTGTCCCGTCGGATTTCATTTCAAGAACGGAGGCCGAAATGCTGACCATGTCGCGCTCTCCGCCCATTGCCAGGCTCGCGATCCACGATCCTGCTACTACCACTCCGATCCCCCAGTGTTTCCCCTTCATTCCGGGAAGATACTGGTTTGTATCCCCGATAGCGAGACTATTGAGCAGTCTGATTCTACCAGGCTTCCGGCCAACGAACGCACATTCCGTCCTCGAGGAGGTCGGGGCTGGCCCTCCAGCTACAGCGGGAATGCATTGACCTGCCCCTGTCAGGTCGTGTGATTACCGGGGGACGGCAACATTCCGTGACTTTTGGCAGAGAACAGTGCAGTGCTTTGGTTCCAGGTCCAAGAGGCAAGAGGCGGAAATGATGCCCAGTCTGTCTCCGGGCTTGAGCGTGCTGAATAATCAGGAAATGATTCCTGCCCCCACGACTACAACCCCTTTCAATCAAGAATTTTTAACGCCCCCCTTTCATGGCATTTGGATAAGGAGTGAGCACGCGAAGGCGTCCAACCGAAGCTGAAAAAACGGTGTTAGTTTGTCTGGTCCCATTAAGGGTTTTATGAAAAAGCTATTTGCCTCCTTCTCCGTTGCGGTTCTGTCACTATCATTCGGGTTTGCTGCCGAAAAATTTGATAAACAGGCTGCCATCAAGAAAATCGACCAACTGGTTCAGAGCGGGCTCAAAAAGCACGAAATGAAGCGGGGGGCGGAAATTAACGATACCACGTTCGTCAGGCGCGCTTACCTCGACATCGCAGGCCGCATCCCAACGATCGAGGAGTCGGAGAGTTTCCTTGGCTCAACTTATGAGCGGAAACGCGAGCAGTTGATCACGTCTTTGCTGGAGAGCGATGGCCACGTCAGTCATTCGTATAACTTCTGGGCTGATGTGCTGAGGATCAACAATTTGCTCGGCAACAATTCCATTCAGGCTGAAGCGGCTTACCAACTCTGGATAAAAGAGGCGGTCGAAAATAATCGTCCATACGACGAACTGGTCTCCGAACTTGTCTCCGCTACCGGCATGATCTGGGACAACGGAGCGGTCGGTTATTATATGAGAGACCGCGGCATGCCTCTCGATAATATGTCCAACACAGTGCGGATTTTCCTGGGAACGCGACTTGAGTGCGCCCAGTGCCACAATCACCCGTTCGATAAGTGGACCCAGATGGACTACTTCAAGATGGCAGCATTTTCCTACGGCATGGACGCGCGCGGATATTCTTCGGAAAATCGCAGTGCTTTTAACGTGGTTCGGCGGGAGAGGCGCACAGATCTTCATCAAGCGATGCTGGAAAAAGCCGGGTATAAAGACACGCCTTTCCCGGAAATTACCAACCAGGCCAGCCTTGAGAAATACACGGAGAACAAGAAGTATCAAAACTCCCTCAAGCGTCTGGAAATGACCGATAAGGAATTCCGTAAGGTAGCTGAAAAGAGCATCGCTCTTCATGAGGACAACCAGAAACAATCTAAAGCGGTTCAGTATGGGATGCTCCGGATGAACCAGCAACTTCGCTACTACTCCACGGAGGAAAAGGTGAAAGATCTGGAGCTGCCTCACGACTATCAATACAGCGATGCAAAACCTAACGAAGTGGTTTCCTCTGGAACGATGTTCGGTGCCGAAATCGATCTCGAAAATATGGATGAATCATCGATCCAGTCCTATGCGAAATGGATGACTTCGAAGGAAAATCCTACCTTTACCAAAGTGATCGCCAACCGCCTCTGGAAGCGGGTCTTTGGCCATGGGATTTTTGAACCAGTTGATGATTTGACCGACCAGACCCTTGTCGCAAATCCCGAACTGCTGGAATATATCACGAAGCTGATGCGTGACGTCAACTACGACACGCGCGCCTACATGGACGTTCTCTATAACACACGCACCTACCAAAGTGCGGTGTGGAACGGCGAGATGGTCATGGGAATGCCCTACCACTTCCCGGGCCCCGTCTTCCGTCGGATGACTGCCGAGCAAATCTGGGACTCCATCGTCGCACTCGCATTACCCGAGGCGGACAGCTACCGCCCGCGTTTAAAATCTCAACTGTCCAGTATCGAGAGATATCGAAAAATGTATATCGCTCTCGAAGAGCAGCCGGCTGAAGGTTACATCGCGATGGTAGATGAAATCGGTGAGCGGGTGAAGGACCTGTCTCTCAGGCGGGCAAAACTCAGTGAACAAATGTATGTCGCCCGCGAGGCAAAAAATGAGAGCCAGTACAGCAAGCTTAACGATCAGGTGAAGCAAATCAGTCGCGACGAGCTTGCAACGGTCCGGGAACTCGCCTTCAAACATGTCGGTGAAAACGTCGATCCTGATGCCCTACTGGCAGCTGTTGGCATGTCAGAAATGACGATCTCAGGCGGAGCGATGGTGACCTCCGAAGGAATGTCGAAAGGAGACGATGTTGTTCTGACCAAACTGCCAAAGGTGGCA
>CAJXQE010000486.1 GCA_913058215.1 uncultured Verrucomicrobiales bacterium | reverse complement strand
CATCGGTTGTTAGTTTGGCGGATTTCACCCCCGCCTGACAACCCCATGCCATCTATCAGTCTCCGGCCAAATCTCGTTAAAAATGACCTGTCCCGTTTGTCCCGTCCGGAAGTTCACTCTTCCGGACATTGGATCAATCGGCATGGTCGCCGAGGCAGAGCGCACTATCCATTGAAAGGGGTTCTGACGTATTGCTTTGTGTGTCTAATTCTTCGGCTTATAAATTCTTCGGCTTATAAATGAAAGCCCACGCACGCGTGGAAACAATTTGGTTCGGGGAATCTAGTTTTTGTTCCCGGGAGTATACGTTACCGTCCATAGTATTTCCCTCCTTGCCGGCGATCTCTGCTACCCGACCATATACCTTACCCTCTGTTTCGTGCCGCATAGGGATAATAATCATTGTCAGGGGATTTGCCCTCTGAGAATCCCCTGTCACTCTAGCGATTTGCGCGAATAGGGAGTTCCAGACTGCACTGTCATACGGTTGATCATACATCACAGGTTTCGGCCTCGGCTGAACTCCTTTCCCCCACACGGAATTAAAAGAAACCCCATAGGATAACTCAATGTTGTACTTAGTCCCCTCGATCATCACACCTTCAATACTCTTAACAAAGCCTTTCTGATCGCCGCTTTCGTAAAGTGTCGCCGTTTGGGCCTGAGCATTGCTATGAAGCACGCAAAACATCACGGAACTCATGATACAGAAAGCCATTTTTCGTTTACCCATCAAATCGTTTTTCATTTTCGTGAATAGAGGACAACTGATAGCAAATTGCTTTTTCAAGGATTCTGATCGGTGGGTCCGTCCCGCTGAATTTGAGAGAGAGAAAGGGGTGAGTTTTTTCTTCATTCTGTGATGAGATCAACAATTCTGAGAGAGGTCAAGAATTATTATTGACAGGAATTCGCTTTTTCAAGGATTTTTTATCGGCGCGTCGGTCCTGCCGGGATTGAGGGGGTGCAATTGATAGGAATTTGATTGATAGGAATTTGCTTATTCAAGGATTTTTTATCGGCGCGTCGGTCCTGCCGGGATTGAGGGGGTGCAGACCACCAGAATCATGGTTCCACCCCATCTTCCGGCGATTTCTTCTCCTTCATTTTATCTAATAACTCACGAACGGACTTTTTGACTCCCAAAGTATCGTCATCAGTGTTGAGGTATTTCTCCAGCTTGCGGGTTTCGGATTCTTCCAGCGAACCAATCGACCGCAATGAGCTAGCAGCTCTGTTCCGCATCCAATAGATTTCGTCGCGATCCAAAACAATATTGGCCAAGGCGGGAGCGGCATCTCTTGCTACTGGACCGAGACGACCCAATGCATTGACGGCGCTCTCGCGGACTTCCGTTTTGCGGTCATCCTTATCGCCCAGTATCCCTGGCTGCGTCACTACGGATTTGTCCTCGAGTAAGAGAATGAGATTCGGGACGGCGGGTGAAGCATATTTGCCGTAGTGGGCCACCGTGTAGGCTGCCTCCATTCGAACACTTGATTCTGAGCTTTCGAGTGCATTCGTAAGATGGTCAACAATAATATTTGCGGCAAGATTGTTGTTGATTCGATCATTCTGCAACTGGGTTGCGGGGGCTCCAACTTGGGAATCATTAAGCCGCGACAGGCTCGGGCGCGAGATTATCATCATGTCTTCGACGGAAGTGCTGGTCTCTGGCGACACGATGGGGGATAGCTCCCAGCCAAGTAACTCGATAGCTTCAAGACGGAACGCAACGTCATCGGTGTCGAGGACTTGAGCGACTACTTTCCTGCACTCGGCGTTGTCGGAATTGCGCAATACCATCAGGGCAGCGCATAGTTTCGTGAGTTGATTGGGAGATTCGCGCGACAAGCGTTCGAGCTCCGCAATGGCATCGTTCGACTCGTTCGCCATTTGGCCCAAAGCCAAAACGCATGCTATGGCAAACTCCGTATCGGTATCCGCAGCGCCGTTAATCAAATTTGGAACAAGCGACACAGCTCGTGTTCCGATCCGGGCAACAGCCTTGGCTGCTGAGGCCCGATCTCCTTCAACCTCATCGGACGTAGACCTCAATACTTCACGGAGATATTCGAGCAACACAGGTGGTACGGGATTCTCCGAGCGAACGATCTCCAGGAAGATACCGACGTCCCATGGTTTGACGACAAAGGCTGGATCCTTGAATAGCAGACCAGCAAGTCGGTTACCCGTAGTCCTGTTCAAACGCTTGTTGATGTACACGGACGCATATTGCTGTAGTCGGTAGGTGCGTTCCTTGATCCACGAATCAAAGTGCGAGTCCAGCATGTTGGCCGCCATACTCGCATCGTGACTCCATGGATATCCTCCCATCGGCGCGACTGTTGCGACCCTCACCTCCATTTCATTTTTTACTCCTGCCTGCTGCAAGGTTCCAGTTAGCTTCTCGTCCTCGCCCCTGCGTATAAGATGGTAGTGGGCACCTGGCGCAAGATATGCGGATCTCCGCTCAATAGGAATGTCACGAAAGAAGATATTCGTGATAATCCGCTGGGCTGCAATTTCGCACCTGATATCTTCGGGAAGGAGCGCTTTGAAACGCTCACCTGTCGTCTCGAATACGACCTGTAAGGAGACATGCCGTGGCGCTCCACCGGTAAGGTCGAACGTGCCGTCCGATAGTATTGGAAACGGGCCAAGCGATTCATCTTCCGTGTCCGCAGGCCAGTCGCCTGTGGTTCCTCTTACCCCGGTGTTGTCAAGAAGAACGACGAACAGCTTCAGGAGTTGCCCTGTGTCTATGCAATGGTCCACAAACAAGCCGAGGCTTTCGTCATCCATTGACCTCCCGCCCCAGTATGAGAAGTCTCGGCATAGAGCTTCAAAATCCGCATCCTTAAAATGGGATCTAATGGATTCAATGACGTCTGTTCTGCGAAATCCACTCCTAAACTTTGCATCCTCATCTTGAACGTTTAAAGGTGGGTTTCCCGGCAGGCTTTCTAGTCGAGCATCCGGCGAAGGCTTTGACCAATAGGCGAACTGGTGAAGCTTGCCAGAAAGATCGAATGTCCGTTCGGAAAGCACGAGAAGTGCGCAGGCGATTGCAGCCAGAATGAGCCACTGTATTGGGAAAACTGACAGCCAACTCAGCCAAAGTGGTGACTGCCCTCTCTCGTTGGCTGGCGATCTTACTTCCTCACCAGTCTCAAACCATGGCTTCCAATACTTCCGAACGAACCCTTCTCCAGGCTCAAGATCCGTCTGCGGAGCCTCTTGAGTGAAGAAATCGCTATGCCCGAGGTTGTGGCCTCGGTCCGTTACCTCAGCTTTTCCGAATTTGTGGCGACCGGTGTCTCCGTATCCCCAACTAAGGCACTTTGCGAGAACTGGCCAGACGTCCTGCAGTCCGTAATCGTTGATAACGTTTTTCTTTCCCGCGATTGTTGGATGAGCGCCGATTCGATTGCTAACCGCATGCCAGGGATATCTTCGTCGTACGATCGAACCACACAACAGAATTCTATGCAGCTTCAGATCAAGCTTTGATGAAAGAAGCTCGGTGATTATATATGTCCCGTAACTGTGGGCGATTACTGACAGTCGAGCATCGGGATAAGCTGAGATTGCTGTTTGGGCTTTTTCCAATTCTGCACGCACTTCCTCAAGCGGTGCTCTTCGGGTGAAAAACGGACACCAAAATCGAAAAACGTTAAAATACCCGTATTCGCATTCCCACACGGCAACATTGGGGATCCCTTCGAGAACGCGTTTAACCATCGGCTGCCACCAGGCAAACGTCCGGATTCCATGGACCAGAAGAATTATTTCAATTGGTCTAGAGGCAAGTTCGTCCTCGCCTTCCATGGGCTCGGCATCTGCTTCTCTTTTAATTGATAGGAATTTGCTTATTCAAGGATTTTTTATCGGGGCGTCGGTCCTGCCGGGATTGAGGGGGTGCAAACGTATTTCAAAAAATGAAACTGTTTTTCTATCCAATGCTTTTCGGAGCCGCACTGTTCTCTTCGGCCCCGTCAGCTCAAGCCCAGGGGGATGCCCAGGGGGATGGGATTACCGGTGAAATCCGAATGTTTGCCGGTGACTTTGCCCCCAGAGGCTGGGCTTTCTGTGACGGTCAAATTTTGATTATCCAGAGCAACCGGTTGTTATACTCCATCCTCGGCACTACGTATGGGGGTGATGCTGTCTCTTATACACATCTCCGAGCCCACGAGACCGAGGCTGATCTCG
>CAJXQE010000485.1 GCA_913058215.1 uncultured Verrucomicrobiales bacterium | reverse complement strand
TCTACACTATCCTCTTCGTCGGCAGCGTCAGATGTGTATAAGAGACAGAAATTGTCCTCGATATGATTGAGCGACTCGATCGCAGGCCGGTGCAGGTCTATCTGGCTACCGTTATCGGGGAGCTTTCCCTCACTGACGACAGTCAGTTGGGAGTCGACTATTTGCAGAAGTTCACTCAGTTTCGGGACAACAACCCCAATGCCGGCGGCATTGCCAGTGGTCTCATTTCGAATCGGACAGACATTATCGGAGCAACCAATACGACGGGGAATATTGCCGATATTGCCAACATGATTGTCTCCACGCCATTTGGCCCTGCTTCTGGGTTAAATGTATATGGCCAGATCGGACAGTCTCTCGACGTTGTTGTGACTGCTCTGGAATCAACGAACCGGTTCAAGGTCCTCTCCCGACCTGTCGTGTATACGCAGAATGGAAAGCGTGCTGAAATTACCAGCGGCCAGGAAGTTCCGGTTCCGGTGGAGAGTCTTTCAGACTCTTCCGGGCAGATTAACAATACCGCGGCCGTTCGGACTTCGATTGATTACAAAGATGTCGTCTTGAAACTGGAAGTTCTTCCCACCATCAATGAGGACGACGAGGTGACTCTCGATATTGTCCAGGTGAATGACCGTGTCATCGGGCAGCAAATTGTTGCAGGCAGCAGTGTCCCGATTATCGGAAAGCAGGAACTGAATACTACAGTGACGATCGCGAACCGGTCGACGATTGTTCTGGGAGGATTGATCTCTGAGTCTGATACGGAAAATGACACAGGAGTTCCTTTCTTTCAGAAAATCCCCATTCTCGGCAACGCTTTGAAGACCAGTACGAACAATAAGACTCGCTCCGAGTTGATGATCTTCATTCAGCCGGTCGTTGTTCACGGGCCTCAAGACGCTGTGGAAACCAGTTACGACGAAGATGTTCGCTCGGAGGTTGGGAAACCCCTGGCAGAGACTTTCCCTGAGCCGGGGGCTCCCACCATCAAGCATCGCGCGACGATGATCCAGGAGGAGTTCCAGGAAGACAAACCCTTCCAGAGGCTCGGGCAGAAACTGTTCGGGAAAAAGAAAAAGCCGCACACTCCGCTGCCTCTTCCTGAGTAGTCGGCTTTATCCTTCAACTGCTTTCGGATTTCCTCGCCGTTTCTTTTTGCGGGAATTGTTGGTCCGACGGTTTTCGCGACAGCGATCATACTCTCTTTTTTATCCGGCACTTGGCGCGGGAGAGGATGAGTAAGATGAAGACTATTATGCGAAAGCAGAATTGAATGCGGAACCGGTATTGTTATCCCGAATTCAGTCACTTAAAACGCGCTGACATCCGCGAGCCAAATAGTGTCCGGTCTGGAATAAGGAACGAGCAGTCCCTCTTCATCCCAGGAATCGACCACATCGACTTCGACTCCGTAACGGGTGTGCTCAAACATGACAGGGGCAACACTCATTGGCATGCGAATACATCCAGCCGATGCCGGATAACCGGGAAGGTCACCGGTGTGCATTCCGACAGCACTGTGTCCGAGTCGCATCCAGTTTGGCATGTAGACATGATATAGTGTCGACACTTTGCCGGATTTGATTTTCTCGGTGATCGCGTAGCTGCCGCGAGGAGTGTATTTTCCCCGACGGGCGGTCGACACTGCGGAGTCAATCGCAATCAGATCCTGAATAATAAGATAAGCCCGTTGGGCCTTGATATCGATGACAACCCGGCGCTCAACGGTGTCATCGTCGGCATATCCGTCGAGAAGCTCGTGATTGATGTAAGCGTCCTTGTGGGCGTCGTGGTAGTAGGAACGATAACGAGGGATCCGCTTTCTTGGGGCGGCTTTCACCTCTGCCTGTTTCAACTTAGCGCGGCGTTTGGCTTTCAGCTTATCAAAGAGTCCAGCCTCGGCCAACGGGGCGGACAGAAAGATAGCTCCGGCGAGAGAAAAAAGAGCGAACCGTCGGGTTGCACTCGCAGCGCTAGTCCTGGAAAGAGGGCGGAGGGAAGTTTTCCGATAATTTCGGGAAGATTTCATCGTAGTCGTTTGTGGATACGTTTCTGCCTACGTATGACGTGGGCGAGGGATCTTTATGCACGTTTTTCGAGAAATGAACAGCAAAAACAGCAGTTCGTTTTGCGTCATTTATACCACTGGCATATCCCGATCCGGCACCCGACCGTTTCCCCGAAGTTTCAAGTTGCCGGGTGAGACATCGAGCACGGCGAAGGCATTTTTATCCGGAGTGTCGACCATTCCCTGGACGGTTACAAAATGGACTCCGTTCCGTTCCGCATAATTCCCGGCATGATTGTGGCCGTTGAACCAGGCTGCGACGGTGCCGGGAAAACGATCGATCAGGGCGACGACTTCCCGGTCGTTCCAGAGGTTGTGCGAATTGTCGGGAAGAATGGGGTAGTGGCAGGAAATGATGGCTTTTTCCTTTGCTGATTTTGCTGCGGACAATTCATTTTCCAGCCAGGTGAGTTGGGTTTTACCGATGGCACCATTCCAGTATTTCGCATTCTTCCTGCCTTCCGCTTTAAACTCTTCGAGAATGGCTTCCGCTTCCTGAAAAATCGCGGAGCCCTTTGGTTGGGCAAAGGTGCTGATCTCGGTACCGTCGAGAAAGATGAATCGAAATCCTTCTTTCGAAAAGGAGCGATAGGGCTGTTTCATTCCCAGCTTTCCAAACACTTCCGGCTTTTTGTCGTCTTCAACGGAGAAATCATGATTCCCTGGGATTTGGTAAACGGGATTGCTCAGTTTTCCGAGAGGCTCAAGAATCTGGTCGAAGCTGGCAAATTTGCGATCGATCAAGTCTCCTAAATGGATCGAAAAATCAACGTGTGCTGCATTGATTGATTTCACGGCATTTCCGAGCTTCTCAATGCTTTTCCGGTAGTGCCGAATTCCACCTTTGTCGGCATCGACATACTGGGCATCTGCAATGAGGCCTACGGAAAAAAGCGGGCCGTCAGAATCGGCGGCAACAGTTGAGCCGGCGGCAAGCGCGGCCGCGGAGGTATGAACAAAACGGCGGCGGGTAATCATGGAGTGAGCTTATGGGGATTTCTTCGCGGGGGCAAGGTGCGCCTTTCGCGTAGCCGCCCGGATTCCTTTTCCGGGAAAGGTGTCGGGAGCAATTTTTCCATCACGAACCACAACCGTTCCATCGACGATGACCCGGGAGATTCCGCCGGAAGTGAGTTCCGCCTCAGTGAAGGTTGCGCGATCATTCACTGTTTCCGGATCAAAGAGGGTGAGGTCGGCATCGGCTCCGATCTTGACCCGGCCTTTGTTTTTCATCGCGGGAACCCTGCGCTCCAGAGTTTGCGCAGGCATCAGGGTGATTTTTCGCAGCGCGGTCATCAAATCCAGTTCGCCAAGTTCGCGGGAGTAATAGCCAAGAACGCGGGCGAAGGACCCTGCATTTCGCGGATGCCCTTTCAGCCCGTCGCTGGCGATCAGGGTGAGATCGTCTTTGATGGCACCGGTGACGATTTCTTCGGTGTTGGAATAGACAATCACCAGGCCGCCGGTTTTGCGATACTTGCGGAAGGATTCTTCGGTCAGCCGCTCGCCGGTGGCTCCCCACTGCAGATCCTTGTGATCGAGTTGGAAGTCATCCTGCCAGCCGTCGGCGAAAATGGCGGACTTGATATCGGTCATCCCGGCAGTGTAGGGATAAACTTCGGCAGTGATATCGATTCCGCGGGCGCGGGCTTCCCCGACCATCTTTAAAAGATTCGGCGTTTCCGTGGCACCGGTTGCCTGAAGGTGAACGATCTGTGAAGGAGCGCCGGATTTCTCCGAGGCGGTGATGACTTCCATGACTCCCTCTGGACTGTTCTTTCGCCGGGTTCGAATGTGGACATGACAGCGGGCTTCGTATTCGGCGGCAACACGAAAAGCTTCTACGATTTCCTCCCGACTTGCCACGGGGGTGTAGGCAAGACCAAAACCAACCGCGACAGCCCCGTCGTCGAGTCCCCGCCGGATTCCCGCTTTGATCTTTTCAATTTCTCCGTCTGAGGCGACGACGGTGGCTGCCCGGGAGTCAGCCTTGGGAAGGAATGAGGGAAAGTCACCCATTACTTTCATTCTGACCTTGAGGTGACCGATGGCGACTCCGTGATGGAAGGGGAGTTGGCCTTCGTATTTTTTATACCAGGCTTCGACATTGTCGGTCCCGACTTCGA
This sequence comes from uncultured Verrucomicrobiales bacterium, assembly GCA_913058215.1. Lineage (GTDB taxonomy): Bacteria > Verrucomicrobiota > Verrucomicrobiia > Verrucomicrobiales > DEV007 > Arctic95D-9. Next base: position 60 of record CAJXQE010000485.1, on the reverse strand, counting down.
GTTCGAAAACGCTGGTGACTCCGTCGAGGATTTTGAATCGCACGGAGTCGGAATCCCAGG
>CAJXQE010000484.1 GCA_913058215.1 uncultured Verrucomicrobiales bacterium | reverse complement strand
CGAGATCAGCCTCGGTCTCGTGGGCTCGGAGATGTGTATAAGAGACAGGATGGCAGGGATACCTGCTCTTTCCATTCGTGAATCGAGTCACCCGTCATGACATGCAAGTGAGTATTGAAGCAGGTTTCCTTGGTGATCAGCTCGAGAGACTGCTTCTCGAAGATGAGGGAGACTGGGCCACTCGAACGGAGCAGTCTCTACTGGGCTCTTACCGGTTTTCTGCGATCAGGCCCGAATCGAAATGAAGGAAATTCACATCATCGGCGGTGGATTGGCGGGGCTTTCTCTGGGGATCTTTCTGCGGAAACGCGATATTCCTGTTCGATTGACCGAGGCAGCCAACTATCCCCGTCACCGGGTCTGTGGAGAATTTATCTCGGGTATCGAAGAGCGGCAGCTGAAGGAGCTGGGAATTGACGATCAATTTGGCGACGCCAAACTTTGCTACGCGACAGCCTGGTATGATGAAAAAGGGAAGTTCCTGCAAGCTGACCTTCCGCACCCTGCCATCGGGATTTCCCGTCACCTCCTCGATTCCCGACTCGCGGAGAGCTTTCAACAACTCGGCGGACAACTGGAAAGTGGAACCCGCGCGAAGGTGGAAAATGAAGCCTCCGAAGACAGGCTCCAGATTGTTGCAACTGGACGGGCCCGCCAAAAGGAAGGGGGATGGCTGGGCTTGAAATGTCATCTCTCCGGTTTTGAACTGGAGAGCGATCTCGAAATGCATATGAGCGACGGAGGGTATCTCGGGCTCAGCTCAATTGAATATGGAAAGGTGAACGCATGCGGGCTTTTCAAACTGAACAAAGAGCTCAAGGTATCCAGAGAGTCGGCAATGGAGGTTTATCTGGAGTCTTGCGGACTCGGCTCTCTCCTGAAGAGAATTCAAAGATCGGATCGTGATGACGATTCCTGCATTGCCGTAAACGCTTTCGAATTCGGGGTCCAACCTTCGCCCGATTCTTCTCGGCAATTTTGTATCGGGGATCGCTTTTCTGTTATCGGTCCGTTTACGGGGCACGGGATGACGCTGGCGTTGGAGAGTTCTTTAATCAGTGGAAAATGGATTGAAAAATATGCGGCGGGCCTCCTGAATCGGGACCAGACCATTTCAGGGGCAAGCCGGGAAATGAGAGAAACTTTTCGAAGACGGCTCCTGATGTCTTCGGCTCTCCACCCCTTTTTGACCACTCGAACAGGCCGCAAGTTCTTCGCGGGAATGGCGAGAAGCGGGTTTCTACCCTTTCGAGCGCTCCTCCGAATGCTCAGGTGAGCGAAAGATTTTTGGAAATATTCTGAACATTTCAGAGTCTGCAGCGTCATATACTGGTATGGATGACGTTTCAGAGCTCTGGTCAGACTGGCTGCAACAGCACGGGCATCGTCTAATGCTGTTCGCCAGACAACAGACGAGGTGTGAAGCGGATGCAGAAGATGTATTGCAAAATGCCCTCGTGAAGACCTGGAAAACTCACGATGGCGGTCCTGACGATAAGGTGATCAGCCTCGCCTATACGAACGTAAAGCGCTGTGCGATTGATTTTGCCCGCTCGATCGACAGGCGCCGGATCCGGGAAGACGCATCTGCCCGCGAAACCGGGGAAATGATTTCCTGGTTTGATCTTCCTGAAGACGATGAAGCCCGGGCGATGCAGGTAGCTTTGTCAAAGATTCCGGAGAAATTTCGTGAGGTCGTCACACTCAAAATCTGGGGGGAACTGACTTTCGATGAAATTGGAAAGACACTGAACATTTCCCCGAACACCGCCGCCTCCCGTTATCGCTACGCGATGGAAGGACTCCGGAGGTGCCTCAAAGAAGACGCTGCTGAGTTGCGCAAATGAAAAACCCGCTGTTCCGGCCAAAAACCGGAAGCAACGGGTTTAAACAATAGGGGGGCGGGGTGCCTTTCCCTAAAAGCCTTTCATGAGGCAACCGAGGGCGAGAACAACCCATGCGGCGACGAGCAGATAAGTTCCGTAGGCTGCGATTGCTCCTACAAGTCCGAATCCTCCGAGAATTCCGAGGATAAATAGCACGAGTGAGATGATGAAGCAGAGTTGGCTGGGTGCGGATGTTTTCATGATGAATTAGTTAGTTCTATATCTAAGGGTTCCTAACCATTCTTCACGAAAGCCAAAACCCGACAAGCCAAAAATAATATTATTTTTGGCAAAATCTTGAGACTTAATAAGTTATTGATCCTTTGCCACGTGTTACGCAATCGGATCAGGGCAGACGTCGCGACGTTGGCATTTTGGGCAATGCTCTCCCATGAACAGCTTATCAAAACTCTCCATAAGCCCGCTCACGGTTTCGGGATCATCGGTCAGGATACCGGCTTCAAAATTTCTACGGTGAGGTGATTTCGCTCCCATCCCGGCCCCTGTCAGGTTTGCTGATCCCAAAAATGCCTTCCGGCCATCGACGATCACACTCTTCATATGATTACGGGGACAGAGCACTCGTTCGAATTTGTCCGACTCAATCAAATCGGGAAAGCGGTCAAAGTCTTCGCGGAATCGCGGTCCCGGTTCCTTTGCATGGATCAATCGAATTTCCACACCGTCGGCCACGAGCTCAGCGAAGAGGGAGAGAAAGGTATCAAATTTTTTCCGTCCACCCCGGGGAACATGGAGATCTTTGATGTCGGCAGTCGCCACCCACAGAAATTTTTTGGCAGAGGGAATCAGGTCCTTGAAGACCGCGTCGAAGATTTCCTCATTGTGAACGAGCTGGTGCATTCTTATCTCTCCGTCGTCCCAATCCCGGGTGAAGGCAAGTATCGAAGTTCCCGGCGCCTGCCTGGTCTTGAATAGAATCCGGCCCTGTGCGAAATTTTAGAATGTTGCGTTTCGAACTGATCACTTTCACATTCGCGTTCCTTTTTGTAACGATGAGTCCAGCTGCTGATTTTACTGAGAATCGTCAAATTGTTGTCGTCGTCACTGACGCCTGGAAAAGCATCCATGGAAAGTTGGTCTGTTTTGAAAAAAACGAAGGCCAGTGGAAGCCGGTGATTGAAAATGTTGATGTGACGGTCGGCAAAAGTGGTCTGGGTGTGGGAATCGGATTGCACGGTAAGAAACTGAAGGGAACCCGGAAGAAAGAAGGCGACGGGAAAGCACCAGCAGGAGTTTTCCCGCTCGAATCCGGATTCGGAGCGAAGCCACTTTCCCTCAAGCGTTTTTCCTATTTCCAATCCGATGCGAATGACCGGTGGGTCGATGATCCGGATTCCCGATTTTACAATCACTGGGTAAAGGTCCCCGGTCCGAATTCGAGAAAAGACTATAAATATGTGATTAAAGATTGGAAATCTGCTGAGTCGATGACTCTGGCATCGGGCCTCTACGACCATGTCATCGTGGTGGGACACAACCGTGAGACTCCTGTGGAAAAGGGCGGTGGCAGCGCCATCTTTATGCACGCCTGGAAAAGTCCGGGTTCTCCAACTGTTGGCTGCACTGCGATGGAAAAAGAAACCGTGAAGCGCATTCTGGAGTGGCTGAAAACATCGTCCCATCCGGTCCTGGTTCAGGTACCAAAATCAGAAATCAGGAAGGTGAATCTCCCTGCAGCGATTGAATCCCGTTTCGTGGCCAAGTAAACCAGATCCACTCTTCAAGAGACTTCCTGAATTTCCTTCAGGCCCCTGAAAGTTCAACCTTCTTATCGTCACGATGGTGGATTACCGAAAGAATTGTGATATCGACGGCGATGCAATGAAAGGGTCCAGCGGATCAATTGTCCTTACTTTTGCATCAATCTGAAGCTGCCTCCCGACTCACGAATCAGGCTCTTCAAGCCCAGCGCAGCAGGCTTCCCGAAGCTGACGACGTGAAGTTTTTTTGGCGACTTTGGATTCATGATAATCTCGCGGAGATCTTCAAGTCCCTTCATCGTCACGCCATCTTGAAGGTCGCAGATGAAATAATACTCGGTCCGACCTTCCCTGAATTCCTGATTCCGGAATGCCTGGATAACAACACTTCCCTCTTTGATCGCGCAGCCTTTAATTTTTGAGGAAACGCTTTTTTTGAAACGGATAGAAACGTAATTCGATACGACTGTGCTCACTTCCTCCATACTCCCGGAATTATCCAGGAAGAGAACCATTCCCGATCCGTCTCCTGTTCCCGGACTCGAAAAGAGGCCCGTGGCTGCATTGAATCCAAACCCAAAACCTCCGCCGCTCCCGGATTTCCCTCCTTTTTTATTGATCGCATATCCGTCTGTCTCTTATACACATCTGACGCTGCCGA
>CAJXQE010000483.1 GCA_913058215.1 uncultured Verrucomicrobiales bacterium | reverse complement strand
AGCCTCGGTCTCGTGGGCTCGGAGATGTGTATAAGAGACAGTCACAGATTGACGGCGTGGCCGACAGTGTTCGGCTTTCTGAAAAAGCGCTGTCTTCGCTCGATCTCGGGAACGTATTCGACGACACGGACTCTGCGCCTCCTCTGGTGTCTGAAGATTATGCCATGGAATCGGCGTGATTCTTTCAGCATTGGCTTTATCCTTACTTTCTAAATCATGGATGGGAAAAACATTGTCCTGGGAGTCAGCGGCTCCATTGCCGCCTACAAGTCGGCTGATCTTGTCAGTCAGTTGGTCAAGCTGGGGCACGAAGTTCACGTTGTAATGACTCGCGATGCGCAGGAGTTCATCACACCATTGACCTTGCAGGTGCTTTCGAAACAGCCTGTGACGAGCAGCCTTTACGATGAGAAAGAGAGCTGGCATCCGGGACACATTGACCTCGCCGACAATGCCGACCTTCTCGTGGTTGCTCCAGCCACAGCGAATGTCGTCGCAAAATTTGCCAACGGTCTTGCCGATGATGCGCTCGGAGCAATTCATCTGGCCGCGCTTTGTCCTCTTTTGATGGCTCCGGCCATGAATGGGAAAATGTGGCAGCACCCTGCGACTCAAGAGAACGTCGAGAAGTTGAAGGCGCGAGGCGCAGGATTCATCGGGCCGGAAGAGGGGATGCTCGCCTGTGGCTACGAAGGTGTCGGAAGGCTTTGGCCTGTCGAAGGCATCGTTGAAAAGATTCAGGAAATACTGAGATGATCGAAGGAGTGAGCATCGACACTCGCTCGCGTCTACAGAATCCAAACTATGCGCATACTGATCACAGCAGGACCGACCCGCGAAGCGATTGATCCGGTGCGGTATTTGTCGAATCGCTCGTCCGGAAAGATGGGGTATGCGATTGCCGAAGCTGCGGCAGAACAGGGGCACGATGTGGTGTTGATTTCCGGTCCAGTTAATCTGCCGCCGTTTGATAAAGGTACCTTCATCGAAGTGGAGTCTGCTGCGGAGATGCTAGATGCGGTCAAAGGGGCAATCTCCAATGTGGACGCTGCTATTTTTGCAGCAGCTGTCGCGGATTATCGGGTTGCCGAAATAGCCTCAGAGAAGATCAAAAAGACCGGTGATACTCTTTCCCTCGAGTTGGAGAAAACCGAAGACATTCTTGGCAGTGTTCGGAGTGCGTTCGCATTCGATGGATTCCTTGTTGGGTTTGCCGCAGAGACAAATGATCTGGAAAAGCATGCCATTGGGAAGTTGAACTCGAAAGCTTGTGACATGCTGGTGGCGAACGACGTCAGCCGCAACGATATTGGATTCGATCAGGATTCCAATGAGGTGACTCTCTTTTTCAAAGATGGAGAGAAAGAGTTTTATGACCGCCGATCGAAGAAGGAAGTCGCCAAAGTGATTGTAGAAACAGTCGAGAGACTGGCGAGGACTGATTGAATTCCTTCAGAATCCGCGATAGATTTATCCTCATGTCCCGAAAAGTCAGATTAACCCAAATGATAGGCCGGACCGGTGATATGGCCTTTGAATTGAATAATCTTCATTTTTCGGATTTTAAATCAATTCAGGGATGGCGTCCGGACATCAATGCTTATGCATACGATGACCGCTTTGAAATCTGGGTCGACCTCGCCGGTGTGGAAAAAACGTCTATCAATGTCGATGTATTGGTTGATCGGGTTCGGATTTCGGGCGAGAGACAGCCTCCGGCTCCGACCCGTGATGCGTCGAGCCAGTGTCGCCAGGTCATCTGCATGGAGATCGAAAGCGGTCGATTCGGACGCGAAGTCGTTCTCCCGGTAGAAATCGATCGCAATCGGGTCGTGGCGAAACAGGAAAATGGTCTGTTATGGATCGTCCTGCCAGTCGTCCAACAAGGGTGAGCTTGTACTCCCTGAATTTTCCGATCCTTTACCGAACCGTATCCTTTTTTACCCTTTCCCCTTTTGAATGGAAGATTTTGAACAAATGTTAAGTGAGTCCTCAGGGGACATCATTGAAATTTCGAGTGGCAAACCCGATGCCGAGTTGCCGGAATGGCGCAGTGATCTGCCGGATACGCTGCCCATTATGCCTCTCCGTGGAGTTGTGTTGTTTCCCGGAACTGTAGCGCCGCTGACAGTCGAGCGTAAAGCCAGTCAGCAATTGCTCGAAGAGTTACTTCCACAGGGGCGGCTTCTTGGTCTGGTCACTCAGAAAGATGCGGACGAGGACGAGCCCGGTCCCAAGGATGTATATTCTGTCGGAGTGTTAGGAAATGTCCTGCGAATGGTGAAGCAGGACGATGACCACATTCTTGTGCTGATTCAGATTGTCGAGCGTATCAAACTCAAGGAATTCGTTTCGACAAAGCCTTATCTCAAAGGGACTTTTGATATTCTGGAAAACAAGCTCCCCAGGAATGGCGATCGCTGGGAAGCAACCTTGCGGAATTTGAAGGAGTCGGCCACTCAGTTTATCGCGATCAATCCGAATATTCCGGACGAGGCCAACCAGGCACTCACGGCGATCGACTCGGCTTCGATTCTTACCGATTTTCTGGCGACGAACTTAAGTATCGAAGTGCCTCAAAAGCAGGCCCTTCTCAAGCAGACGAATGTATCCAAACGTGCCGACGAAGTTCAGCAGATTCTAAATAATCAACTTCACATCGCTGAGCTTCAGCAAAAGCTTCGGAATGATGTGGAAGATGAATTTTCTGATGCGCAGCGTCGGGCCTATTTGCGAGAGCAGGTCCGGGCGATTCAGAGGGAGCTTGGTGAAAGTGATGATGGCTCCGAGCAGGTCGAAGATCTGCGGGAACGTCTTGAAACAGCAAATCTCACCGAAGAGGCGATGACTCAAGCTGAGCGAGAGCTGAAACGGCTTGATGTGGTTCCGCCCACCAGCCCTGAACACTCGGTGATCGTCACCTACCTCGAAACTCTTGCAGAATTGCCATGGGCGAAACTGGATGAGGACAACGGGGATTTGAATCATGCTCGCGAGATTCTGGATCGGGATCATCATGGTCTCGAGAAAGTGAAGCGACGTCTCGTCGAGTATCTCGCCGTGAGAAAATTGAATCCGGAAGGGCGGGGACCGATCCTTTGCCTGCTCGGGCCTCCCGGTGTTGGGAAGACCAGTTTGGGGCAGTCGATTGCCCAGGCGCTCGGCCGCGAGTTTGCGCGGATCAGCGTCGGTGGAATTCGGGACGAAGCCGAAATTAGAGGCCATCGCCGGACTTATATCGGTTCGATGCCGGGCCGTTTGATTCAGGAAATACGGCGAGTGGGGACACGGAATCCAGTCATCATGCTGGACGAAGTGGACAAGATCGGAGCTGATTTTCGCGGTGATCCAGCCAGTGCTCTGCTCGAGGTTTTGGACCCGCGTCAAAACGATACCTTTGTGGATCGCTACATCGATGTTCCCTTCGATCTCAGTCAGGTCATTTTTATCGCGACGGCAAACTACATTGATCCCGTTCCCGCTCCCTTGCGCGACCGGATGGAGATCATCGATATTCCCGGGTACACTTCCGAAGAGAAGTTACAGATCGCGAAAAAATACCTGGTGAAGCGTCAGCTAAAAGAAAACGGGCTTAAAGTTCGGCAATGCCGTTGGTCGATTGCTGCGTTTAAAAAAGTGATCGAAGATTATACCCGCGAAGCTGGAGTTCGGAATCTGGAACGCGAAATTGGCAGCGTGTGTCGTGCCGTCGCCGCGAAAGTGGCAATGGATGACAAGATCGAGATAAAAATTACGCCGGAGTATATTGAAGAGGTGTTAGGACCGCCGAAGTATGTTCGCGAAACGGCAATGCGGGTGAGCCGACCGGGAATTGTCAACGGGCTGGCCTATACGCCGGTCGGTGGTGAAGTTCTCAATATTGAAGCTCTGCGCTACCAGGGGAGCGGTCAGATCAAACTGACGGGTCAGATTGGTGACGTAATGAAGGAGTCGATGCAGGCAGCCTGGAGCCTGGTGCGTTCGCATGCCAAGGATTTGGGAATACCCAACGAGGATTTTAAGGAATTCGATATTCACGTTCACGTGCCGGCAGGGGCAGTTCCCAAAGATGGACCTTCAGCGGGTGTTGCCATGTATGTGGCGCTGGCTTCCCTTTTTACGGGGGAGAAAGTGAACAAGGATATCGCGATGACCGGTGAGATCAATTTACGCGGAGCGGTTTTGCCGATAGGCGGACTCAAAGAGAAAGCGCTCGGCGCAGTTCAGGCGGGGATCAAAACCTGTCTCTTATACACATCTCCGAGCCCACGAGACCGAGGCTGATCT
>CAJXQE010000482.1 GCA_913058215.1 uncultured Verrucomicrobiales bacterium | reverse complement strand
GTCCATGATCTGCCAGTGCGGCTCGTGGAGCTCATGGCCGTCCGTCAGAAAAAGGGAGTTGTACCAGCGATCGAGACTGTCGATCTTTACCCAACACATCAGGGACAGTGATTGGTGATCACCCGGAATCTCAACCCGAATCCGGCTTCCCATGGGGCTGAAGTCCAGGCCGCCTTTTCCGTCAAAACGTCCTTCCACATGAGAAGATCTCACGATAGTTCCATCTCGCGTGGCTGGAGACTCATCGATGACGATGCGATCGGCAGTCCTGGCTCGTTCCATGGGGAAATAGGCGAGAAGACGCGGATCGTCGCGCAATTTCCTGCTGAAAGCAGACCATGTTGCCTTGCGTGCATTTTTTTGTTCCGATATCTGGATTTCGAGTTCTCCAAATTTGGCAAATTCCCCGTCGGTTGTGCTTTCTTCGCCGGTGGCGGACCAGCGCAAGGATTCTCCATTATTTAATTTTCGTACCGGTTTTGCTACCGGATGCCATTCAAGTTCGCCATCAATCGAACGTATATCGATATGCTCAGTGGTGACGTGAACGGCGAACTCAGCACCGGGATTCGCCAGCTCCCCTTGAGGAACCCTCACCCGGAACTCGCGCGCCGGTTTCGGAGTCAAAGCCCGGAATTTCCCGCGAGTGATCGCCAATTCCATAGTCGATAAAACCTCAAATTCGGCGGGTCCTTCAACCATCAAGGTGACGCCGCTGAATAGTTCGAGGCTGGCGATTCCGGATTCCAACACGACTGGACCGGCGGGTAATAGGTCTCCCCGATTCAGGTTCCAGCTGGTAGTGGATTGTTCAGCGACAACCCCGAAACCGCTCGCGACGAGTTCCGTTTTACGCCGGGTAACGGTTTCGTTGTCCTGGCCGATCTTCCAACCGATGGTTCCGGCTAGAAGAGCAAAAGCAAAGGCTCCCGCCCAACCTACCCAGCCGAATTTTGCGCTGGCGGAGGGTGATTCTATCGATGTTCCAGAGCCGCTGTTTTCTGCTTCGATTTGGAGACTGGAATCCAGTTTGATTCGCTCGTAATAAGCCTGCCTGACTTCCGGATCGATGTGCATTTCCGCTTCAAGCCGGAGGAAATCTGTCTCATCGATGTCACTGTCGAGAAGTGAGTCGATCAATTTGTCGCGTTCGCCGGGGGTCATGCTTCTGCTCCCTTTCCAAGATCGTGCAACGCTATTTTGCTCTCGATACACTGAGCCAGTTTTCCGCGGATGCGATGCAGGGTTACTTTCAGGGATCCCACCGGTCGCCCAACCTGAGCAGAGTATTCCTTTAAGGGAGACCGATGATAGTAGCGATGCAGGATGAGGTCTCGTTCGCTTTCTTTTAGGTTCTCCAGACAGCCTCGCAATGCCACCTGTCGGTCGTCGAGGTCGTCCGATAATTGAGGAAGTTCGTCGGCGATGATGTCCTCGAGTTCTTCGCTGAAGACGAGTCGTGAATCGCGGGCCTGTTTCTTTCGGAAATTCAACACTTCGTAGCGAGAGATACTGAAGATCCAGGCTTTAAAATTTGTCCCGATCTCAAAATCGTCGCGCTTCTTCCAAATGGTTGTGTTGGCTTGTTGAACGACATCAGCTGCGCCCGGGTCTCCCGGGAGGAGAGACGCAACATAAAGGCGCAGCGAGTTTTGATGCCCGGTGAGTAGGGCAACAAATTCGGAATCGGGATCTGTTGGAGAATCGGGCATTCGACAGCAAATGCCTGAAACCTACCTCGGGTTAACACTGGATTGAAATCAATTTCTTATCCCGGGGACGACGAGTGCCTCCGTGTTTTCTGTGAGAAGGAGGGGAAATCTGAAAAAAATGAATCTTTTTTACTAACCTGTCTGGACGCCTTGGGTAATACCCAGTGAAAGAAAAACTCTATCGCATCATGAAAGCAAAAATAATCATCTCACTTCTCTATTCTATCGCGCTTGGATCAGTTGGTTTCGCAGCACCCGCAGCCAATGATGATTTCGTAAATGCCACTGTTCTGAACGGCAACTCCGATCGGGAATTCGGAACGACCATCGATTCTACGGCCGAAGCTGGTGAACCCTCCATTAACACTGGGCCGAGCCGCGGAGGTGGCGTCTGGTATCGGTGGAGAGCCCCGAATCAGTCCGGTCGCCTCACTGTTTCGCTGGAAGTCTTCGATCCCCGTTACTATTCTGCGCCTCAGACGATGGATGTCTTCACGGGAAACAATGTGAACAGCATTTATGACATTTCCTCTTTCCTGGGTTACCTCAATGTCCCCGGAGGCGAGGTGCGGACTGGTCAGTTTTTCGTTTTCGCCAATCAGGAGTATTATATTAGGGTGTCTGATCGGCAACCTTATGCAGCTTCTTCGGCGGTGGAAGTGAGTGTCCACTTCTCCCCGATTTACCGCACCAATGTGCGCTTTCTGGGTAGCTCGAGACTCGGAAGACGGGGGACTGTAAGGGCGAAAGTAACGGATCCTTCAAACGCATCCAGCATCCGGGTAAGTGGGTCCGGAGGCAGAGCTTCGCGTGTTCGCTACTCCAAAGGCAGTGGAAAAGTTACTTTCCGCCACCTCAGAAAAGGCAAGGTGAAAAGAGGGGGAAAGAAAAAAGTTTCCTATACGATTAGCTGTTTCAAGGCAGGACAAAGATCCGGATCGTCGCGCCGCTCATTCCGGAGCAATTAATTGACCAATAAATCGGCTATCTGCCGAGGGCATTCATCAGGAGCGCGATCTCATCATCAACATCTGCCTCTCCGGAAAAATTATTTACAATCTGATGAAGGCATCGATGGAATTTGGCGCGAAAAGTACGCATACGTTGCTTCACCGCCCCTTCGCTTATGCCAAGATGAGAGGCGATTTCTCCATAGTTCACCGAATCCTGTTTTTCACCCCTGCTTTCCAGGTTTTCGAGCAGCAGTTGAAACTCCTCTCCTTTGTCTTTTTTCAGATAAAGGTCCGCGAGCTGTGCCGTGGCCTGATTTACGATTGCAGCGGCCCACTCCCGATCAAAGTTCTTATCCGGGCTTTCGCCATCCGAAGAGTTGTTTTCGAAATAGGAGTCTGCCCATTCAAAATCCATCGAGATGTGAGTCTCCCATTTTCGTCCTCCTCTTCTGGCGGCAGTCTCGGACCGCTTTTGACTTTTTCGATAGCGATCCAGACAAACCTTCAAAAATCCACGAAGGCTTCCCTTTTTCGGGTCCCAGGATTTGAGTTGTTCCCGGTCGAGCATCTCTTTCGAAATGAAACCCTGAACATAGTCGGACGCATCTTCGTGATTCTCTCCGGAGCTTCTCAAAAAACTGTAGAGGGGGAGCCAATACGATTTAAAAAAATCATTGAGGGCTTCTGCCGAGTCCGTGGGAGAATTTCCCTGAGTTCGTTGAAAAAGCGTCAGGCTGGTTTGAGGGAAATCCCTTCGCTTCTCATCGGATCGAATTGACATGGAGACGAAGTATCTACAGTTGAATGAAAATATTCAAGTTTTCTTCGAATCACCCTGCAGCTTATCGAAGATGTTTACAAAAAATGACCAACCCTTTTGACCAATTAAATCGGACCGGTTTACACTGACGTAATGAAATGCAAGAAATGCGGAAGTGAATTTCTGTCACCTAACGAAGCTCTCATTGCGATCTGTGGAAATTGCGTCATGCAGAAAGCTGTTGCGGACGAGCTTGGGCGGACGGTCCCCATGGAAGGGGAACCCCGCTTTGCAGAAAAGAAAAGTAAGCGAGTTGAGTTTGCCGACGGAGCCCAACTTCAAGAGCTTTTCCCCGATTTCGAAATTGGCGAGCGACTGGGGGCGGGAGGAATGGGAGCCGTCTTCAAGGCGAAACAGAAAAGTCTGGATCGCTGGGTAGCCATCAAAATTCTCGACCCTGATTTGAAAGGGGACCCCGAGTTTGAAGAGCGTTTTGAAAGGGAAGCCAAGGCGATGGCAATGTTGAATCATCCCAATATTGTAGGCATCCACGATTTCGGGGTCCGCCGAAATTTCCATTTTCTCATTATGGAATACGTGGACGGCAGGGATCTTCAGCAATTGATTAAGGCTGGACGAATGGAGCCGGAACTCGCGTTCTCAATCATTCACCAAATCTGCGAGGCGCTTCACTTTGCACACAACAAAAATGTGGTTCATCGGGACGTGAAGCCTGGCAACATTCTCGTAGACCGTGACGGGGTCGCAAAGATAGGAGATTTTGGTCTTGCCAGGATTCTTCATCAAGAGAACGACATTTCGCTTACCGCCGGGAAAGTAGGAATGGGAACGCCGGCTTATATGGCTCCGGAACAGCTGGCGGATGCCAAATC
>CAJXQE010000481.1 GCA_913058215.1 uncultured Verrucomicrobiales bacterium | reverse complement strand
GATGTGTATAAGAGACAGCGCGTAGATCGCCTCCATCGCACTCAGATTCCCGTTGATAAGTTGCTCGGGACTTCCCAGGATTTCGTGAGCTCTTTTAAGTTCTTCAGGCGTCCCTTTACGAACGCCAATTTCCAGTTCCCGGGCCGCAACCGCAATCGGTAAACGGTCGCTGTATTCGATTGTTTGAAATGCGACAAAGGCGGCATCGGCCACGGAATTGGCGACTTCCAGCATCTTCTCACCCGGGGCATATCGCTTTTCCGGTGGAGGGCTGGAATAATCAATATTGTTGATGTCGCCGCTGGTTCCATTGGAAAGAATCGCGACATAGTCATCCCGGTCCGGCGCGACCTTGTTCGCCATGATGTCAGCGAAGCGTGCAAAGTAATCCCCTGAGAGTTGACGTTTGCCTTCTGCATTGAGCGGCGGATTGCCAACATAGTGAAGCGTGTAATTGGCGAGAAGCCCGATAGGTGATTTGTCAGGCCCCGAAGAGCGAATCGCCAATACGGGAACATCGGGATCGATCGGGCCGGCAGGCCTGGACACCTTGCCACCTCCTTTGTTGTAACCGGGATTCATCCGGGCTTTATCCGTGGTGACTCCAAACGGATTTTCGTAAGGCTCGGTGACCAGCCAGCGACGATTGAAAACCTGGGACGGGTCATTTCCTAAAGCCCAGCCAGCTTCTGCAGGTTCCAGCTTTGCATGGGCGGCGGCGATGGACTCAGCGATTTTCTCGGTGAGAAAAATCTGATACTTCACCTGTGGATTGGACTGAAAGGCGGGAGTCGACGCTGGCGCTGAATGGGTATGCGATGCTGCGACCGTCATATTTGCAGCGGGCACTCCGATTTCCCGGGAAGCAATTCGTTTCGCGGCATCGGCAATATCGCGGGGAATGAGGCAGGAATCGACAATGGTGAAAGAAAGGAGAGTCCCGGCGTCACCCAGCATGATCGTGCGGCAGTGAATCCGCTCCTCGGTTTTGTCGATGAAAGTGGCCTTCATCGAACCCGCCGTCGAGATCGGGAAATGATCGGGCAGCGGGGTGACATCAGTGACATTCGCTCCGGCTCGCAAAGGGCCTTCTGCAAAACTGGAGCAAACTCCGAGCAGACAAAAGAATAACAAAGATATAAATAAAGCCTTCATGGGAAGGACTCTATCGAAAACCGGGGGCAAAAGTGAACTACTGATTCAGGGGATTCGACGACGATCGACCACCCGACTGACGGCTGGATAAAAGGAGCTTCCCTCTCCTGGCAGTCGCAAGCATCTAAGCCCTGTAATTTTCGCAGGTCCACATCCAGCTGTCGGTATCGGCCCAGTCATTGACGGACAAGGTCACTTCCAGCTCATCACCAATTTCGGCGCGGCTTTGATCCAGACGTAGAATTCGAAACCCCCAGTGCGATGCCCGGTTCGGATCAAGCGGACTCGAACTTAGAACCAGGTCGTCATCCACTTTGGCTTTCATGTAGACCACAAGACCATCGATGAGGCCGGGGTTTTTCACTTTCCGCGTGAATGTCACCGACAAGGGCAAGCTCGACTCGGTGACAGTGTGTAAATCCACATTCACTATCGGAGCCGGTTCACCTGAAAAGTGTTTCACCATACCCAGATCACAGCTCACCAGGCGGTAGTATTCCGGATCCTGGGGACGACTTCGCCCCATGCTGGAAAAATCAAACCCGTGCACGTCATTGAGTTCCCAAATGTAGGGTATGCGCTGCTCGTCATGCAAAGTCATCGGTTCACAAAACAACTCGAACCGACTCGGCAGAATCAGTCCGCCCGGTTTGAGCAGGCGGTCGCGCAGATCGCATACGTTGGGCACCATCGCCTCATCGAACAAAAAATCTCCAATCTGCTCATGTAGAATCACATCCACCGGATCATCGAGGTGAAATTTCGTACTGTGCACGTCCGCGAAGTCCACGTTCTCAATCCCATTCTCCGCCGCCAGTTCTCTGGCGTGCTCAATGATCGAGGAGTGATCCACCGCATAGACCCGTTCCGCGCCCCGGCGCGACGCAAACGCCGCCAAAATACCCGTGCCCGTGCCCAGATCGATCACCCGATCGCCGGGCTTAATGTACCGGTTGATGGCTTCGTGATAAAAGGCCATGCGCCGCTCATCCGCCAACATCCGCTCCTGCGCATGCAGATCAGCAAAATATTGCTCGTTGAATTTACGGTATTTTTCGGCCGTCGTCTCGTTATTCGAGGGCGGGTAAGACCAGCCTTCAAGTCGGGGAGAGTCGGCCCACTGATTGAAAGGAATATGCTTTTTCAAAGAGTTCTTGTGGGTCCGGATGGGATTGAGGAATGCAGAGGAAAGAAAGGTGGTGTCTTCTCCTCATGGCAAGATTTGGCCATGAAAACGGGTTGGAGTCAAGACTGTCAGAGGCTGTCGAAAATACATTGCCGGGAATGTGCTCCACCGTAGCAGAGATAAAATCGGCTGCGCTGAAGATCTTGAAATTCTGCTTCGTGTGCCAACTACGCCCGGAGCGATAAATATGCTTTCGGATATTCTAATTCAAGGTGACTTTTCGGTGGAGTTCCAGACCGCTCAATGTGCGTTTTGCCTCTGGCCAAGCGCGTTGATGACTTTGTCGGACCGAATTGAGCAATCGATGCGCAAAAAGAGGACAATCAACGCAGAGAATTCGATGGCCTGCGCTCTTTCAAGTCGCGCCCCTTTTATTCAGCGATAAGTTTCCGCCATGCCAATAAATCATCACCCGCTTCTTTCCGAATTCCCTGAGGACCACGACACGATCCATCAGCTCAAGACAGAGAATGCCCACTTCCGTCGGCTCATGGAGGAATACGAAACTGTAGACAAGGAAATCTATCGGATGGAAGAAGGCATTGAAACGCCTGAGGACGCCGTCCTGAATGAAGAAAAGAAAAAACGTCTGAACCTGAAAGATCAGATTGCGACGATGATCCAGCAGGTAAAAGGATAGACAGGGGATTTCTTCCACCGTAGAGAGCCCCCTCGAAGGAGCCGTTCTTTTTCACCAATACTGTGGCGGCCCCAGACAGGGAGCCGTCACTCAAAAGCGTTTTCCTTTCATGCTCTTTCGAGCATGAAATTTCGGGGGAAAAGAGTGGATTCGTCTGTCTACTTTACCAATTCAGGTAAGCTCAAGACGGGAGGCGTTTTGATGGCAGGTCGATCAAAGGGCTCACCGAATTTGGTGAATCCTTTCACAAAACCTCCGTGCGAGAGAAAGAATTCTCCGTTCTCCACTCCCATGAAGCGATCCAGCCGATCCTCTTTTCCCGTCCCGTCATGACTGAAGCTTGCTTTGGTAATTTCGATCCAGTCGCCATCGGAACTCTTGATCCACTGGTTTCCATAAAGCGCTTTGCGAACTAGATGCCCGTTCTTCCCGGCGAAATTCTCGCTGAAACTGTAGAGCCCCCGCATGTATCCCCCTTCTTTCGGCGCTTTCCAACTGGAGATCAGCATCCACTTCCCGGTGTCCGGTCGGAAATAATATCCTGAGTAAATCGTAAAGGTTTTATCCACCGGTTCAGCCGTGACGTAAAAGCGCTGTTTCTCCCCGGTCTTCCATTGGAATTTCAAGTGGCTGTGGCCGCCTGTCCCCTCGTTTCCAAAACTCCCGGAATGAACATCCTCTCCCTTGGCGACCAGCTTGACCCGATTGATATCATCCACCTTTTTCCGATCAACCGCCTCGCCACCGCTGTCCCACACACTGAATATAATGCGGCGCTCCGACTCGCTATTGACCTGCATTCCAAAATATCCACGATGCCAACCGCAGGCCATATAGTAAGTGTATAAGGGCTCTTCGACTCCAGTCATTTCACCATAGAACCCCGCCACTTCGGTCTCCTTCGAAACAGGATACGCCAGGTGAACGGAGGCCGCATTCCGGCGCGGCTTCCTATTGAAATGAGCATCTTTCGTCGGCGCTCCGGAAAGATGAAGAGCCTGAACTTCCATCGAAACGGCACTTTCTTTCTCCAATCGAAATTCCTGATACCCCGCAGTTTTGATTTCAAACTTACCAAAGTCCGCCAGCACCGGTTCTTCTCCTTTTCCAGAAACCTCGATTTCACGGGATTCGCCTCCACAGGAAAGGCGAAGTTTCGATTTCTCCCCCTCCGGTAAGGCTACTTCCATACTGCATTCGACTGCGCCTGCTTGAGGAAGATTTCCGAACCAGAGGATTCTCGTTTCCGAATTCGTCCACCCGCTTATCGGCCCCTCTTTGGTGAACTTGATCTCCGAATTCACCGGCTCGGTGTAGGCCCTGTCTCTTATACACATCTGACGCTGCCGACGAAGAGGATAG
>CAJXQE010000480.1 GCA_913058215.1 uncultured Verrucomicrobiales bacterium | reverse complement strand
GAAGGAAGATTGGCATCTTCCGCTACAATCCATTGCCGTAGCAGAACTTGCAAAAATTCTAAGGCTTGGAACTTGAATGTTAGGATCGCTTAAAGCATTGCTATTCGGAACTGACAGCCTCTTATCTTTCCATCGACTGAATCAAAGCCAGGTTTGCCTGTTCGAATTGATTGAACGAATTGAGGATAGCTTCACTGTCGGATGTAGTCGGCTGGTAGTTGCTCCCGAATGATTGAGCAAAACCTTTCCCTTTGGCGGAGGAGAACATGTATCCACGGCGAACGTAGAGTTCGTTACGCGCTTTCCATAACTGATCGCGGCTGAGTCCCTGGAGATCAGCTTGAGACAGGGCGCGAGCATGAGAATTAGCAAAAATCCAAGGACCGCTACTTGCTGGTGCTGAGGGGCGCGGTGCGGGAGGTGCCGGGGCTGCTTGTTGAGTTGCCATCAGCCGCGGTGCCGCTGGAACTGGTGCGGGAGTCGCTGCACGAACAGGGGCCGGAGCAGGCGCGACAGCTGGATTTCCGATGTTTGAATACTGAAGAGCCGGAGCCGGGGCACTGGCGCGTTCACCGGGAGCAAGGTTTTCAATGAGAGCAATCGAGTGAATCGCTTTTCCGATAGAGTTGGCAGAAGCGGAACTGTTGCCGGAGAGTCTGACTCCGGCGGCAGTGAGAAGCGGCATAATGTAGTTGGACTTCACTGCGTAATTTACGGACTGGGGAATGTAGCCCCCTTCTTTCATGCGATTCTGAGAATTCAAACCGGCAGCGACGACTCCGACGACTTGTCCATTTGGAGCGAAGACAGGACCTCCCGAATTGCCGGGCTGAAGGGGAATAGAAACCTGAAAATGGCGCGGATCATCCTGAACGCCGGAAG
Source organism: uncultured Verrucomicrobiales bacterium (assembly GCA_913058215.1). Lineage (GTDB taxonomy): Bacteria > Verrucomicrobiota > Verrucomicrobiia > Verrucomicrobiales > DEV007 > Arctic95D-9. Next base: position 3,474 of record CAJXQE010000480.1, on the reverse strand, counting down.
TGGCATTGATGATGCCTTTGGAGACTTTTGGATTTTTTCCGAGGACATCCGGATCAGGGAATCCAGCGGCGATGACGTCGGAGGCGATACCGATTTTTTGCGAATCCGCGATACTGAGGAACTGGCCACCCCAACCGGAAACCTTGATAAGAGCGAGATCGTTCTGCGTATCCACTCTGATTACCGTTACGGCCAGCGTCTTTCCGTTGTAGTGGGCTACAAGTTTTGCGGCGTTGTTTACGACATGGGCGCAAGTGACCAGATGACCGTCCGGAGTCACCGCGAATCCCGTTCCGAAGCTGCCGGCATTGCCGGTCGAAGCGAGAAAAACGATGGAGGCACAAAGGCTGATAATGCGTTTCATGGTGTTCAGAAAGCGGATGGGGGTTGGAATAAAAGGTCTGTATCCGATGGGAAGTCTCAATATTTTAATTCCATTGAACACTAAAAACAATAAATTTTATTATAATTATAGTAAATGCTCCTAAAATGAGCCGGAAACACGCTTCGAATGCTATTGACCCCATGACCGGTGAGCGGAAATAATCGCCACAATCATGGACACACCACCAACGTCTGCTGCGGAAACTGTTTCAGAGAAAGCTGAGCCACCAAAAGGGAAGGCACAACGGCTTCTATCTTTGGATGTGTATCGCGGTCTCGTGATGTTGCTGCTGGCCTCAAGTGCATTTGGAATCGCGAAGGCAGCGGCAAAGTGGGAGGGGCCTTTTGCGAAGTGGCTGCAGTTTCAGGGCTCTCATCCGGAATGGCTCAGCCAGTTCAATTCTATAGGCTTTGCCTTGTGGGACATGATTCAGCCGGCATTTATGTTCATTGTCGGAGTTTCGATGCCATTTTCCTATGAGAAAAGAGCTGAGCTCGGAGAATCCTATGGGCGTCGATTGAGGCACGCCTGGACCCGGGCGATCTTGCTGACTTTGCTGGGCGTATTTTTGCAGTCTATGCGAAAAGGGGACACCTACTGGATTTTTACCAATGTTTTGAGCCAGATCGGTTTGGGATATGGATTCCTCTTCTTCATGGTGGGTCGGGCGGTGCGGACTCAGTTGTTGGTTGGCGGAAGTGTTCTGGTTCTCTACTGGGTGGCGATGGTGACTTTCCCGACGGACCTAACAGGGCTCGCTACTCACTTTGAGAATATGAAATCGATGCCGCAACATTTCGACATCTGGTTCCTGAATCTCTTCCCCCGCGAGAACCCCTTCACCGGGCATGCGTATGCCACGCTGAATTTTATTCCAGCATTCGTCACAATGTTGATGGGCTTGATGTGTGGGCAGGTGTTGAAAAACAAGGACACGACCGGCGGCGAGAAAATCAGGAAAATGCTGATCGGGGCAGGGATTTGTCTGGTAATCTCCTTGATCACCGGCGCGTCATTTTGTCCGATCATCAAGAAGCTGTGGACTCCTTCGTGGACTCTATTCAGCGGGGCTTATGTCATTGCCGCCCTCGCGCTTCTCTATTGGATTATTGATGTGAAGAAATGGCAGGGGTGGGTTTTTCCTTTTGTCGTAGTCGGAATGAATCCGCTGGCGATGTATCTCCTGGGAATGATCTGTAAGGGATGGTTTTCGAAGAATCTGAAAACTCATCTCCCGGATTTTCTATTTCAGGGAACCCATGCGCCCATTGTTGAAGCCGCCCTGATAGTGGTTTTGTTCTGGCTGATTCTCTGGTGGATGCTTCGCAATCGTATTTTTCTTCGCCTCTAGCTTCTGTTTTTCTATGAGACTGATTCCCCAATTTTTGCTGACGCTTACTATCCTGTCGGGACTTGCCTTTGCCGGTGAGAAGAATGTCCTTTTGCTCATTTCAGACAACCAGACATGGACGGATGTGGGGTGCTACGGCAATGAGATTGTCAAAACACCCAACATTGATGGTCTCGCAAAAGAAGGCGTAAGATTTCGTCAGGCTTTTGCCACAACAGCTTCCTGCGGGCCAAGCCGTGCCGTTATATACTCGGGGCTTTTGACACACTCCAACGGCCAATATGCGCATCCGCATCGGGAGCACAATCAGGAGATTCGGCCTGATGTGACGACGGTGTTTGAAATGCTTAAAGGGAACGGATATCGAACTGGATTGATTGGGAAAGATCACATTCGCCCCTTGGAAAAATATCCTATCGATCACAAACCGCGCATTAAATCCCGTGATGTCGTGGCCATGGCGAAGAGTGCGGATGAATTTATGGCAGATTCGGAAGATCCGTTTTTTCTGGTGATGTCTTTCAGCGATCCTCATCCGGTTTCAATTGAGGGGCCGGCCTGGGGAATTCCAGAGCCTTCAAAGGGATACACTCCTGTTCAATATGATCCCTCCAAAATTGCTGTTCCATCGTTTCTGCCGGATACTCCAAATGTCCGGGAAGGAATTGCCGGATACTATCAGCAGATATCGCGAATGGATTTCGGAGTGGGGGAGACTTTAAGAGCCCTTGAGAAAAACGTTCATGCGGAAGACACGCTTGTCATATTTATTTCTGATCATGGGACGTCAGAACCGGGAGCGATGGGGACGCACTATGAGCCGGGAGTGAGAGTTCCTTTTGTTGTAAGAAATCCAGAGATCAAAGAGAAAGGATTGGTAAATGAAGCACTGGTGGCTTTTACCGATATCACCCCGACGATTCTTGACTGGACGAAAACGAAGTTCGACGGGGATAAGCTTCATGGTCGAAGCATTCTGCCGATCCTCGCTTCGCCCGATCCCGAAGGTTGGGACCACGCTTTGCTCAGTCACGTCGGGCATGATGTGTTTGCGCATTATCCGATGCGAACCTTACGCGGACGGAAATACAAATTGATCTGGAACATCATCTACGGGGCTGAGTATCCGCTCCCGATTGATACGGTTCAGCGCCGGACCTGGTTGGAAAATCGTGAGAGCGGTGCAACGACAATTGGTGAGCGGACAATCGAGCAGTTTTTGCATCGTCCGCAGTTGGAGTTGTATGACCTCGAGGCTGATCCCGGGGAGAGTGTGAATCTTTCGACGAATGCAGAGTACGCTGAAATCAAAGGGAAGATGGTGGCGGAATTGGTGAAGCGTCTCGAGAAACAGCAGGATTCGTGGCTTCGGAAGTATCATCCAGAAAGAGCCGGGCAGTAATTCACTGGGCAAGGGTGGGCGATTGTGACATTCTCTCCGGAGGAGAGCGTCTCCCTGAGGGGTAAAAGATATGTCTTCCATTCAATCTGAATGTTAACTAATCTTAACTAATTCCCCTACACCCTTGAAAAAGCCCACTACCGAAGAGGAGGCGGCTTCCGCCATCCGAAAAGATCCCCGCGTGAAGTCTCGACTTCGTGATTTCCTGGTCACCGATAATACTTCCAATTTTCTCTATGTTGCGCGGGCTTATCTAATCGCAGGGCTGATGATTGCTTCGGCCATAGCCTGTCTCTTATACACATCTGACGCTGCCGACGAAGAGGATAGTGTAGA
>CAJXQE010000479.1 GCA_913058215.1 uncultured Verrucomicrobiales bacterium | reverse complement strand
ATCTACACTATCCTCTTCGTCGGCAGCGTCAGATGTGTATAAGAGACAGGAGGAACACGTTTCGGCAAATTCTTCTTCGCTCTGGAGAACGACGGAAGACTCGTCGACAAAGTCAGACTCAGAGAAAGCGGTGCCGGAAACTCCATGGAGACGAAATTCTACAGACTCGACGGAGGCAGGAAAAACATCACCGCTAAAATCACCCGCTCAGGATTTGTTCAGAACGAGCTGTCCCCGGATGCGATCATTCGCTTTGAAGGCAAGGCAAAATATAAACGCCCGGAACGCAGTCCTCGACGAAAAATAAAAATCAAAGCCCAGTCAATCTTCGTTCCATCGAAGAAGGATACAGTCCGGGCAAAAACAAGACCGAAATAGAGGCCGCTCTACTTCTCTCCAAGGAGATTCCTCTCTTTGGAATCCCGCTGCTCACTCTCGATCTGGTCATCAATGGTACGATCGTTCGAGAGATCAGCGTCGGTGACTTCGTCATCCATATCGTCCGTGCTATAGGAAGGGATACTGACACCTCCCTCTCCTGCCCCCTCACCGGAATCCTGCATAAGCACACGATAAATCGGCTCAGGCATTTCGACGCCGGCATCGTCGTAGCCCTCCTTGATCAGACGGATCGCCTCACTCTTGGTCTTCATTAGATCGTGATTGGTCTGATCCAGCCATGCGAAAAACTTGAGAATGACAGCGCTGTCACCCAGACGATCAATCACCGCAACCGGTTTAGGATCCTGAAGAACTCCCGGGTTTCTCTTTAAAGTCTCAAGCCCAAGAGCGCGGACATCATTTAGATCGCACTCGCAGGAAACTCCGATTTCAAAATCGAACCGTCTCCGGGGATTTCTCGAATAATTCAAGAGCTTTGAATTCATGATGATACTGTTAGGAATCCGAAGATGATTCCCGTCCAGAGTCACCAGGACAGTGTCGCGTGCGGTAAGGACTGCCACCTTTCCGATATCTCCGCCAACCTCAACGAAATCACCGATCTCAAAAGGATTGCGTGTGCTTAACAATATTCCCGCGAGGTAATTTTCAACAATACTTTTAAAAGCAAAACCGATCGCCAATCCGGCCAGTCCGGCGGCTCCCAGAACGGCTCCGACAATAGCCGTCGCGTCGAGGATTTCCAAAGCCAGTAAAACACCGCAAATAATGAGAGCCAGCTTTACGAGACGACGAACCAGCTCACGGCCAAGGGACGACAATTTCAATCGGCCGAACCAACTCTCTCTCCGGTAAACAAAACCGGCCACCCACCAGAAGATCATCGCCGTGAGCAATGCCAATCCGATCAAGGGAAGCTTAACCGCCAGCATCTTTCCAACATCCCGCAATTTCAAGAGCGCCGGCGATAGCTGCGCAACGACTTCGGCGTCCTCTTCGAGCTGATCAAGAGTCAGGACGACCCCGTCAGTCTGTTTGATCAGGTTCAATGCGCCGTCGCGAATCTTGGTATTCGGCACTTTCCCCGAAACCGTCACCACCCCCGACTGCACTTTTACCTGAATCTCCTGAAACTCCTCCACTTCAGAAAAGATCTCTTCAATCCGATCCTGAATCTTCTCATCAGGAGTCTGATTCTCCACTTTTACGGGAGCATCCGTCACAACAGCATCCTGACTAAAAGCCAGGGTGAAAAAACCAAGGACGAAAAAAGTGGAGGCCAAAGCGGTTCGGAGCATAGGTCGACAAAGTTGACCGGTTAAGAGGGATCATCAAGTTCGCAATCAGCCCCAGGACGTCCTGACGGATTCACAGAAAAACCAGCGGGTTGCGCCCGACTCATTATAATCACAGATTCCTCAAAACTTCCTGTGCCGCCCAGTATCCTCCCATCCCGTGGACACCGGCACCGGGCGGACTGGATGCAGAGCAAATGAAAATATCTTTAGACGGTGTTGTATGAGGTCGTAAGCGAACATCGGGACGCGTCAAAAGCTGCCGCCAGTCAGCTACTCCGCCAACAATGTCTCCGCCTATGAAATTCGGATTGTAGCTCTGAAAATCAACACAGCTCATCGTGTTTTTCGCCAGAATGCAGTCGCGAAAACCAGGAGCAAACCGCTCGATCTGATTTTCAATGGCCTCCGTCATATTGACGGTGGATCCATGAGGAACGTGGCAATACGCCCAGAATGTTTCGCATCCTTCCGGGGCACGGCTCCGATCGAACAGGCTCTGCTGAGCGGAAAGGACGAATGGCTTTTCACTGTGGATCCCGTTCCAGCATTCACGTTCGGCATTCACGATCTCATTCAGAGTTCCACCCACATGAACGGTCCCCGCTCTTCCGCAGCCGTCAGAGCTCCAAGGGACCGGCTCACTGAGTGCGTAGTCCACCTTGAAAACTCCCGGGCCATGCCGATATGCCTTCAAGCGATTTCGATACTTGTCAGGCAAACGCGAACCGGCAATCGAACTGAGCGCCGATGGACTTGTATCAAAAACGTAAGACGCCGCTTTTGGCAGTTCGTTAATATCTTCGACCAGGCACCCGGTTTCAATTTTTCCTCCGAGCGACTCGAAATAGCCGGCCATTGCTTTGCTAATCGCATGGGATCCGCCTTTCGGAAACGGCCATCCCACATGATGCCCCGCCATCATTAGCATCAGACCAATCGCGTTTGTGGAAAAGGCACGGTCCAGGGGCATCACAGCGTGGGCGGCGTTCCCGGCTAACAAGGCCCGGGCCGGTTCATCCGAAAACCAGCTGCGGGCAGCGGCCAGAGCGGAAGGTACGGCCCGAACTCCGAAATTCGTCACCGCAAAGGGATGGCTCGGAATTTTCGGGGGCGCCATCAGATCGCCCATAATCTTTTCTGCGTCCCTGACGATGGAATCGAAAACCCGGCGATACATTTGTGCGTCGCCCCGATTTGAAAACTGATCAGCTGTTTGCTCGACTGACTGATGCATCAATACAGCGCTTCCGTCCTCCAATGGATGAGCCAGCGGAACTTCCGGGTGAATCCATTCCAATCCGAATTCCGTTAATGGCAGGGACTTTAGAAATGGCGAAGCAAGGCCCATCGGATGAATCGCTGAACACACATCGTGGTGGAAACCCGGCAGCGTCAATTCAGCCGTCCGAGTTCCACCGCCAATTTCGGAATGCCCTTCGACAATCAGAACCTCCAGTCCTGACTGAGCCAGAACAATTCCGGCAGCGAGACCATTTGGACCGGAGCCAATCACTATCGCATCGTAGTCGACCTGTGAGGGGCAATTGGAATATCCAGACATCGCGGCAAGCTATCCTGAAGAATGAGTCATGGCAAAGGCTTCGATTAAAACGAACCCAATGTCGGCTTCTTCGCCATTCAGCTACTCACCGACGCCACCGACTCCCCGGCAATCCTGCCAGTCGTCCAGGCGGATTGAAAATTGAACCCTCCGGTGACTCCATCAATATCCAGAACTTCGCCTCCGAAATACAACCCCGAAACAAGCCGGCTTTCCATTGTCTTGAAATTCACTTCCTTAAGGCTGACTCCACCGGCGGTGACGAATTCATCTTTATTCAAGCTCTGGCCGTTCACGGAAAACTCCCCTGCTGTTAATTCACGTGCGAATCGTTTGCGCTCCTCTTTCGACAGGTTTGACCAGGTCACATCGGTCTGAATTCCGGACGCCGCCGCGAGACTTTGCCAAAGGCGCGAAGGAATTCCAAAATTCTGAATCCCTGAATGAACACGTTTCTTCGGACTCACTTCTCTTTGCCCCTGCAAGATCTCATCGATTTCCTGCAAACTGCTTCCTCCGCACCAATTGATATGAATGGTGAACTGATAATCCAAATCCTGAAGCTCGCGTGCTCCCCTCGCGGAAAGCTTGAGAACCACGGGTCCGCTGACACCCCAGTGAGTAATCAACAAAGGGCCAGCTTCATTCATTTTCTCTCCAATTACAGTGACCGTCGTGTTCTCAACCGATACGCCTGAGAGTTCACGAAACCGACGATCGGGAACTTTAAAAGTAAAAAGCGAAGGTGCTGCTTCCACAACCGTGTGTCCAAAGGCGGAAGCTATTTTCGCACCGATCGGAGTTCGGATCCCCCCGGTTGCGACCATGATTGCCGCAGCGCTGACTGAACTTCCGTCTTCCAGAAGTAGAATCCATCGACCGTCTTCGGTTCGGTCCACGCTTTGGACGGCGCATCGCGTTTTTACTTCAACCCCTAACTTTTCTGCCGTGCCGGTAAGACATTCGATGACTGTCTGTGAACGGTCAGTAGTCGGAAACATCCGACCGTCGGCTTCGGTTTTCAAAGGCACACCACGGCTTTCAAACCAGTCGACCGCTGTCTCTTATACACATCTCCGAGCCCACGAGACCGAGGCTGATCTCGT
>CAJXQE010000478.1 GCA_913058215.1 uncultured Verrucomicrobiales bacterium | reverse complement strand
GAGATCAGCCTCGGTCTCGTGGGCTCGGAGATGTGTATAAGAGACAGGGTTTGGGAAGGTTCGCACTTCGGCTTCTATGCCATAAACAAGGAGGACGTCATTATAACGAAGATCAAGTTGGAGTCCTTGCAGTGAGAGGGTGAAATTTCCTATGAAGAATTTAGAAAAGCAATTTCCTATCAATCATTACCTGGCCATCAGCTTTCTCTTATCGGGAATACTGTTCGCCAGTTTCTCAGAGGCTAAAGAGACTCCGCCCAATGTCGTCCTGATGTTAATCGATAATGTTGGGTACGGAGACATCGCTTGCTACGGGAATCCAATCATTCGTACGCCGAACATTGATCGCCTGGCATCCCAGGGAGTGCGCTGCACAGATTTTTACATCGTCACTTCATCGTGCACCCCTTCCCGCGGTTCGCTATTAACCGGCCGCTATCCACTGCGAAACGGTCTAACGCGTCAACTTGGAGTGGAGGCAAACAGAACCGGAATCGGACTCCCGCAGAATGAAACGATTTTTCCCCGTTTCCTGAAAGAAGCAGGCTATACCTCCGCCTGTTTCGGGAAATGGAACCTGGGATTTGCAGAAGGAAGTCGCCCCATCCAGCGAGGCTTCGATGAATTTTTCGGATGCCGCTCTGGAAACATCGACTACTACACTCACGTATACAATGGGGAGGAAGATATGTGGCGTGGAAACGAGCCTGTTGAGCTTGAGGGCTATAGTAGCGATTTATTCGCCGATGCTACCTGTGAATTCATTCGCAGGAAAAAAGAAGGGCCGTTCTTCGCCTTTGTTCCCTTCAATGCCCCTCACCTTCCCAATCCCCGAAATAAAGCGAACGGAGTTGGCGATCATTGGCAAGCGCCGGCAAAATATTTCGAAATGTATGGATACGAGCCGGATTCCAAAGACGATTTTGAAGGCTATCACGCAGTCATGACAGCCGTCGATGCAGCAATCGGTCGGATCATAAAGCAGGTAGATGAATCCGGGATCACCGACAACTCGATCCTGATGGTGATGTCAGATAATGGTGCTGCGGCCAACCCTGACTGGGTTCCAAATGAGAAGGGAGTCAACACTCCTTTTCGGGGCGGTCGCACCAATGTTTATGAAGGAGGGATTCGGACCGCATTCATCGTTCGCTGGCCCGGAAGAATCAATGCCGGTTCCGTCTGCCACGAAATGATCGCGAACATCGATGTCTTGCCAACGGTTCTGCGCGCCGCCGGACTCGAAATCCCGTCCACCCCGATCATAGATGGCCGGGATATTGCCGCCACACTCGCAGGGGAAGCTCCATCACCACATGAAATGTTGTTTTTTGACTATCAAAAAACCAGCGGAGCCAGAAAAGGCCACTGGAAAATCGTCCGACCTGATCCCAAGTCCCCCTTCGAATTATACGATCTATACAAAGATCCCGGCGAAGCGAATAATGTGGCAAAAGAGAACCACAAGTTACAAGAGGGAATGGTCGAAAAATTTAACGAGTGGCGTCAGCAATTTTAGAGAATGGACAAGCCAAGTCGGGTTGAGACGATTACCAAGGAGCCGCAAACCAAAAAGGCAGATTCTTAAAAGAGATTTCCTACCAATGAGTCATGTCAAATAAAGCGCTAATTGCAATGATACTTGTTCTGAGTGGCGGGGATCTTTCGCTTCAGGCGGGTGATCTGAAAAACCCCGGATTTGAGGACGAGGGTTCCTGGACGACTATCGAAAAGGGCGGGAATTTCAATCCGTTTTTTGTAAAAGGGGAATCCCAAGAGGGAAAGAAGCATTTCACCGTTTCTCTGGACCGCAATGTGGCGACAAAAAAAGGTGATTATGCAGGTCTGGTTCAAAAACTGGAGTTGGGAAAGGAAGACAAGGGACTTTCCTTCTATGTGAAGGGTCAACACCAAGCCAAATCAAAAAAGCAACAATACCATTGGTTGGAATTGTTGTTAGATGAAGAGATAATTTGGGAAGAGCCCCTGCAGGGAACTGATACCGAATGGAGAAAGATTTCGTTGGACTTATCACGGTATTTGGAAAAGGCCAAGCTTAGGAGAACAGGTCGAAACAAGTATGAAGAAATAAAGACCTACCAAATTACCTTCAGACTTTTTGAGAAAAACGGAGTTAACAGGTTCAGCGCCCAGGGATGGGTAGATAATTTCGAGTTACTGAAGGAATCTCCTGCCAATCCACAAAACTGCGAAGAAAAGAAAAGCATTCCCCGCATCAACGATTTGCTGACTTATTTCGACGACGACGATTTGCTTCAAGGCATTACCAGTCCGGAGCATTTTGAAATCAAGCGCAAGCAAATTCTAGAGGGTCTGGAACAGGGCATGGGTAAGTTGTATAAACGGCCCACGCGAGCCAGTCTTAAAGATTTCAACATTCGGACTCGACTGACACGGACAAGGGGCCGGTACACACGCAAAACCATTGATTTTGACGTTGCTCCCGGCGAAGTGCTTCATGCCGACCTTTATGAACCCATCGAAAAGAAGCCCGGCGCAAAGGTGCCGGGCATTATTGGAGCCCACCCCTTTGGAAGCATGGGCAAAGGCAGTTTTGAGATGTGGCCCCTGAACACCTTCCCTCAGGATCTGGCTATGCTCGGGTATATCGTCATTGTTCCCGATTGTCCCGGCTTTGGAGAAACCAGGCCCTTCAATGCCAAAACCAATTCATGGGGCAACTATAATTTCCTGTCCGACCGATACGAATCGGGTACGATCAACAGCGTCTTCAACTACATGTCCTGCATTGATCTGTTACAGGCCCATCCAGATGTCGATGCTGAAAAAATCGGTGCGATAGGCCATTCTCTCGGGGGTCACAATGCCATGTTCCTCGCAGCCTATGATGAACGGGTCAAAGTTACTGTCTCCAGCTGCGGGTGGACTCCTTTTGCTTTTTACGCCACGACACCGACACGAATTAAAGCCTGGGCCACCGACCACTATATGCCTCCTCTGAAAACAGTATACAATCTGGACCTGAATACCTTTCCATTCGATTTACACGAAGTTGCTGCGGCTATCGCTCCAAGAGTCTTCGTGTCTTGTTCACCAGACGGTGATGGGGTTTTTCCTGGATGGGGTCCTAAATATGCAGCCTCCTATATACAAAAATATTTTACGGCAATTGGAGCAAAGAATAATTTCGTTTTTTACCAACCCAAAGCCGGTCACGAATTTCCATTAGAGGGGCGTAGAAAGGCCTATAGGGTGATGAACGATACCTTCGATTATCATTTTCACGGAAAGCTCGGATTACTAACTGAACGCAGCGGTAGCAAGGCTTCTCCTCAACTGAATAAGGCGCTGAGTGACTCAGATCCCAGAGTGCGTTGGGCAGCTGCAGAAATGCTTTGGCGTCTGAAGGATACAAGCGGGCTTGAGACAGTGAAAAATGATTTCAGGAGCGCTTTAAAGAAGGACGTGGAGCATGCCCTTGAGCTTGCCGGGTTGTTGGCTCAATTGGGAGATCACAGCGGCTATGAACTGTCCGCAACAAGTGCGCTCACGGGTGAGTCCCCCGGGCAGAGGTGGCGGGCCTGTATCGCTCTCGCTCATATTGCCAATTTGGGGGAATTAGCGCCGAAATCCGGAGGCTTGGATCCCGTTGCTGTTTTGAAAACCATGGCGGCAGAAGAAGAAAATGAGGGCGTCTTTTTTGTTTTTCTCGAGAAGATGCACAGGATTTTGAATAATCATGAAGACATGATTGATATTTTTTCCATTGCTAAACAGAACAGGCATCACATCGAGGTACTTCCCGGCTATAAGAAAACCACCGCCGATGTTTATCATGAGGTTGCGGAAAGGGATGGAAGCAATCTCAAACGATAAGCGGCAACTATTAGATTTGAATCTATCCCCCGGTAAACTGCATAGTCATTGTTAGCAATCCTATTGAGGTTATCGACTGTCGAAAAGGAATATACGGACCATTACTGTGGCTGAACTGAAGCGCCTCGGGCGAATAGTGCACATCCTCAATCCCGGCCGGACCAGGGTCCCGATAAAAATCATTGAAAAAACAATAGCCTATCAATAAAGTGAAGCTTCAAATCGGTGAAATTAGGAACCCCGAAAACGCCATTGTTTGAGTTTGTGTAACCAGTGGACGTCCCCGGACGAACCCTCGATTCCCACTGCCGATGAATTATTTTTCCACCCGCCGCCACTGGATCAAAAACACTGCCACCGTTTCCATGGGTTCAAACTTCCTCGACCGACTTTACGCCCAGGCCAGGCCAAGTGAATTTCCACCGTGCCGCACCATTACTTCAGGCCCGAAACACCACTGGTTCGGTTATTACGACAAGTGGCAGTTCGATCCGACTGGTCGCTTTGTCCTGGGAATGGAGGTTGATTTCGAGCACCTGTCTCTTATACACATCTCCGAGCCCACGAGACCGAGGCTGATCTC
>CAJXQE010000477.1 GCA_913058215.1 uncultured Verrucomicrobiales bacterium | reverse complement strand
GAGATCAGCCTCGGTCTCGTGGGCTCGGAGATGTGTATAAGAGACAGACGGTATACCGCGGGCTCGATCATGGGATCAAGGGTGGACACTTTGCCGTGCATTCATTTCTTTCGGGTGTTCTAAATTCGGAAGCGCAAAACCGTGCTGACGGGAATGTCACGATTGATCAGTTCATCGCTGACGAAGTGGGAGTGGAAACGCGTTTCCCATCGCTCACTGTCGGATCGGAAGGTGGAATCCATGGGGGATGTCAGATTGCATGGACCAAGTCGGGGGTTCGAGTTCCTCCAGTCACTGGCCCCGCTGAACTTTTCGAGAAACTCTTCGTTACCGATTCCAAAGAAAGGCAGGCGAGTCGTGCCAAAGAGAATCAGCTTCAATCTTCCATTCTCGATTCGGTTTTGGAAGATGCGAACCGCCTTTCCAAACAGGTGAATCGCGAGGACAAAGACAAGCTCGACGAGTATTTCACCTCGATTCGTGATGTAGAAAAACGCCTCGAACTTCGCGAGCGTTGGACTCACCATCCCAAACCGGAAGCCCCTTTTGAAAAACCGGCCAACAAGAACACGGTTGAGGATCTCCCGATGCTCTATGAACTGATGGCGCTGGCCCTCCAAACGGACTCGACGCGGGTTGCGACTCTGGAGATTGGCGGCAGCTTTCTTCCGCAGAATCTTGGAATCGACAAGGCTTACCACGGTCTCTCCCACCATGGGAATGACGAGGAAGCGATCAAGCACCTGATCACTCTGGAGACCTATCAGATTCAGCATTTCGGGAAATTCCTCACCCGGCTTGCCGGAATTACAGACGGCGAACAAACTTTGCTCGATTCAACTTCGGTCGTTTTCGGAAGTGGAATGGGGAATGGTCAGTCGCATACCAATAGCGATCTTCCAATCATACTTGCAGGCGGTGGATATAGGCACGGCGAATATCGAAAAGTGGAGTCGAAGGGGATGAACAAAGTTCATCTTTGTAACCTTTTTGTCGATATTGCTCAGCGCATGGGGCTGGAGACCGAGTCATTCGGTAACAGCAGCGGGGCTTTCTCGTAGAGTAGATAATCCTCTTCTCATTTTCTCATGGGCTCTCATTCGAAAGGACTGGATGGTCTTGTACTATTCGCATTAGTAACTGCCTGGTTTCAGTCCCCGGGGATTTGTGATGACCCTGCTGCCGGGAAAGTTGTGGATCAGTTCGTCGGGAAATACTGTCTCGAATGTCATGACGAAGCTGTTCAGAAGGGGGAGCGGGATTTTGAAGTTTTCGGACTTCCTTTGAAATCCGAACACGATCTGATCACAGCGAAAGAGATCATTGATCAACTGACGTTGAAGGAGATGCCGCCCAGGAAGGCAGACCAACCCAGTGAGGAAGATCGTCTGGCTGTCATTCGATCGCTTCGGGAGGGGATCTCTTTGGCGCGCGGAAAAATTGGCAGTCCTGAAGCAAAAACGGTGATGCGTCGGCTCTCGAACCGTGAATATGAAAATACCCTGGCGACTCTTTTTGGTCGACGAGTGGATACCCTCGGACTGACTGCGGACTTTCCGAAGGAGAACACCAGTCATCATCTCGATACGATCGGAGAGTCGCTGATTACTTCCGGATTTCTTTTGGATCAATATTTCCTGGCTGCTAATCGATTGGTGGAGGCCCGCCTCGGTCGTCCTGACATGGAACCGAAGAGTTGGCATTTTAAAGATCATTTTGTTCAATATGAAGAGCTGACGGGATCTCATAAGTCTGCCTTCAACTTTGATTTCCTCTGTCTCTACGAGCAGCCTAACACAGACACACGCCAGGGCGGGTATGGACACATTGAGGATTTTCTTGAAGGAGTTCCGGTATCGGGGCTCTACGAGATCGAGGTACTGGCGCAGGCCCTGCATCGCGATACGCACTACAAGCCTGACATTTTCAGGATCGATTTTTCTGAACCCTTTCAACTGGCTGTTGTTCCCGGGGACGTGACCAAAGGTCACATTCACTACCCACAGGCAATCGAACCCATTCTTGCCCACGCAATCGTTCCGGATAAAAAACAGGAGTGGCTGAAGTTTACGGTTTGGCTCGAAGCTGGACAGACTCCGCGTTTCATTTTCCCCAATGGTCCCTATGAATCGCGGGCATCGGTGATCCGGATTAATAAGGACTACGCAAAAGAGTTTTCCGGCAAGAAATCCAAGTCCGGGGTGGGCCGGGCCCACATTCTTAAAGAGGGGAAGCTTCCCCATATTCGCATCGACGAGATCAAGCTTCGCGGTCCGGTTCTTGAGAAGAAAGGGCGACTCGAAGAGATCGCAGTGTTTGGTGAAAAAGGTTTCCAGGAAGGGCGCGCGATGGATCAATTGTTTGTCTTCGGAGAGAAAGCCTTTCGTCGTCCGCTCTCGGATCCGGATCGCAGCCGTATCCGTAAGACTTTCGACAAACGAATCAGTGAGAAGGCGACAGCGCGGGAAGCAGCGCTCGATACCGTGAAGATGATTCTCTGTTCTCCTTCGTTTATTTATTTAAGTGAGATTACAAAGGAAGACGAATCGAAACTGGGACCTTACGATCTTGCCTCGCGCCTATCCTATGCACTTTGGGCTACTTCGCCGGATAAGCCTCTACTGGCAGATGCGAAATCCGGGGCTCTTACAAAGCCGGAGGAATTGAAGAAACAGATTCGGCGTATGCTTGCAGACGAGAGATCAGAAGGATTTGTAAACGGCTTTCTCGAAAGTTGGCTGAATTTTCGAGAGCTCGGAGGAATGCCTCCGGCGAGGGAGTCCAATCGCGATTACTATGCGAAGAATCTTCCCTATTCGATGAAGGCTGAGGCACGTCTATTCTTCAGCGACCTCCTCGAACGGAACGGCCCTGTCGATCATTTCATTGATGCCGACCATACCTTTGTGGATAAGAATTTGGCGACTCTCTATCAATTGCCCGAGCGCAAGACGATGCGATTGAAGGATGGGTTTCAGCGGGTCGCTTTGAAAGAGAACCGACGGCAACGCGGTGGGCTTTTGGGCATGGCAGGCGTTCTTACCGTCAGTGCAAACGGGGTCGAAACATCACCAGTGACCCGGGGCATATGGGTGTCAGAGAATATTCTCGGAATTGCCCCGCCACCTCCGCCGGACGAAGTTCCGGAAATCGAGTCGGATGTGCGTGGTGCCACCACGATCAGGGAAAAGCTGGCCAAACACAGCGCCGATAAAGCCTGTTCCGAATGTCATCGAAAAATTGATCCACTGGGATTCAGCCTGGAAACTTTTGATCCGACTGGTCGTTGGCGGACCAGTTACCCCAAGCCGAAGGGAAGCAAGAATCCAGCGCCTAAGATTGACTCGACCGGTGAATTTACCTCCGGTGAGACCTACAAAGACTTTCATGAGTTTAAACAGATTCTAATGGCGAGTCGGAAAGATGCCTTTACCCGGAACCTGATCGAGAAGGTGCTCAGTTATTCAACAGGGCGTCATATGAAGGCCGTGGATCACTATGGGATTGAAGAGATCCTTACTGCGGTGGAGAAAGATAAGTTCGGTTTTCAGACTCTGATTGTTGAGGCGCTCTCCAGTGAGATCTTCCGCTCGCGCTAGGGGGATCGTTGACTGAACAGTTTGCAGGGCTTGCGGATGCGTCGACTAAAGTCGACGCTATCTCCGATGATGCTTCGCTTTCGATTACTTCTGTTTCTATTTCTCTGTCTCTTCTTTTCTTCTCCTGGAGAGTGCAAACCGAATGTCTTGTTGATCACGGCTGATGATCTTGGATTACAGCTTTCGTGTTATGGTGATTCCTATATTCAAACTCCGCATCTGGATGCCTTGGCTGCCAGTGGAGTAAAGTATCGAACGGCCTATGTCACTCAGGCAAGTTGCAGTTCTTCACGATCTTCCATGTTCACCGGACTGTATCCTCACACGACTGGTCAGGTAGGGCTGGCCAATGCGGGATTTGTTTTGAATCCGTCTCAGATTGGAAAGAATTTGCCGGCCTATCTGAAGGCAGCCGGATACCGGACGGGTATTCTTGGGAAACTGCACGTCTCTCCGGAGTCCAGTTTTCCTTTCGATTTTCGACCGAAGAAGCAGGACACCCGGGACGTGGCTTCGGTTGCGAAGAATGCATCGGAATTTTTGAATCAGAAAGGGGAAGAGCCGTTCTTCCTCATGGTGAACTATTCGGATCCTCATGTCTTGAAAGACAGGAAGACCGGGAAATCGGGATTCCCTCCGCGATGGAAAGGTATTCCCAAGGACCCGATTGCGGAAGACACGGTCCCCGGATGGGATTTTCAAGGCATTGATGAACCGGTCGCCCGCCGGAGGGTGTCGAACTTTTACAACACGGTTAAGCGTCTCGATGTCGGGGTGGGTTTGCTCCTGGCCGAATTGGAGAAGGCCTGTCTCTTATACACATCTCCGAGCCCACGAGACCGAGGCTGATCTC
>CAJXQE010000476.1 GCA_913058215.1 uncultured Verrucomicrobiales bacterium | reverse complement strand
GAGATCAGCCTCGGTCTCGTGGGCTCGGAGATGTGTATAAGAGACAGTTCCAAAGGAATGTAGCCAAGATGATATTTTTCATTCTGTTCGCTTTTGAATTCGTGATTTCCCATCCACCATTTCACAATCTGAGGACCGTCCACAGGCACAGCCTTCGTTGCGACGGACCTTGCAGCCTCAAGATACTTCTCCATCAGTAGTGGCGAAATACTGAGAACGTCGCCAATGGTGTCGAATCCGTAACCGGTATCGTCCGCCGGAAAATTGTCATCCACCGAAAAGTCGATGTTAAACAAGTCTTTGATCGTGTAGCGATATTCCTCCCGGTTGAGGCGGCGAATCGTAACCCGGCCCGGATCCGGGTTTTTCGGATCGATTTTGAAAACCTCGCGCTCGATAAAGGAAAGCAGTTCCTTCTTCTCAGACTCAGCCAGTTGCTTCTTGTCGGCTGGCGGCATCAGATTTGCCCGGACATTTTTCCAAATCTCATGCCAGACAGCCATGTCGGAAAGGTGTCTGTCCAGCGAATCGTAATCGTCCATCGCGAAGTCACCCTTGTCCATCCCGTCGCCGTGACAGTCGTAACAAAATTTCCCGACAATGGGCTCCACTTTTTCCGCAAAGAACTTGGTGTCAGCGGCCTCCAAAAACGTGGAAGCACAAAACGCTGACAGAAAGACAATAGAGAAGCGCCAGGCAATCAGCGTTCTCTGCTGAATTGCTTGTTCTTCTGTGAAATTCGTCTCATCGCTGTATCGCATATTTCCTACGGTATCTATACGATACGAAATGCCTTCAGGTGATCAATTACCGCGATTATGTGCAAGCACCGCGTCAGTTGCAAAATGCTGCACCACCGGCAAACTGATTGATGCTTATGCGGTTCTCTTCAATTCATTCCGGTGTGAAAAGCCTGCTTCTGCTTGCCGCATTTACTTTTTCACAACAATCAGTCACTTTTGGGCAGTCGAATCTTCCTGAAACCAGAGAGGTCGAGGGCCAGCCACTCGCAGCAAATGCACTTCGACTGATTGATGCCCTGGAATACCTGGGTGCCCCCCTTTCCCCGAAAACGGTTTCCAATCTGCGTGCGGCTGCGACTGAAACCGACAGTGCAGCCATTCAGGAAATTCTGGATCCTCAAGTTCTCTTCGCTGTGCAGATCAATCCGGAAGTGAGAGTAAAAGTTTCGCGCGGTCCGGGAGAAGCAGTCCTGCAACAGGGAGGGTTCACTCCTTTCCTCGTGAAAATTCTGAATGACAGCACCGTGTCCGGCCAGTTTTCGATTTCCTCTCCCCAGGCAGGCCCGGTCTATTCCGGCGCTGCGATGAACAGCCTCAAGCGCATGGCGCAGACGGAGCTGAATAAGAATGAAAACGTCGACAATGCGCACCGCTTTCTCGATGTGGAGATGTTCCAGTCAGGACCAATGACTTCCGGTTTGAGCGGTCTCGAAGTCGAGTATGCTATCGCCCTGATTTCCAGTTTTGAAGCTGGCAAACGTGAAGCCATGATCGGATTCGACGCTGGCGTGGGCACTCAGGATATCGGATTTCGCGGAGAAGTCCCCGTTCTTTTTGAAGTCAAACCTGCCAGCCCGGTGAAGTTGGAAATCTTCGATGAAGATGGCACACCAACAACCGCACGACTCGTGATCCGCGACAAACAGGGCCATGTTTATCCTCCCCAGGCGAAACGTGTCGCTCCAGATCTTTTCTTCCAGCCGCAGATTTACAGAGAGAGCGGGGATACCGTCTTGCTTCCCCCCGGAGAACTGAACGTCGAGTATTCCCGTGGGCCGGAGTATCGAGTGTTGAGCAAAAGCTTTACCGTCACGCCATCGAAGGAAGGAAGCCTGAAGCTGGAATTGAAACGCTGGGTCAGCCCTATGGAGCACGGCTTCTATTGCGGCGACCATCACATCCACGCAGCAGGCTGTGCTCATTACACCAGCCCTTCCGAAGGGGTCGATCCCGGTGATGTGTTTCGGCAGGTCAAAGGTGAAGGACTCAATGTCGGCAGCGTTCTCAACTGGGGCTACTGCTGGGAGTATCAGCGCTCCTTTTTCTCTCCTGACGAAGATCCTCACAGTGAGAATTTCACCGTCCTCAAATATGACATGGAAATCAGCGGCTTCGGTTCCGCCGGACTCGGTCATGTCTGCCTGCTCAATCTGCAGAATCAAACCTACCCCGGCACCGATGGCAAAATGGAAGGCTGGCCGAGCTGGACCGTACCCGTGATGAGCTGGTGCAAAGATCAGGGGGGCATCACTGGCTACCCGCATTCATCATTACGAGTCGAACCCGAACCTTCTGCAAAACAAACTCTGGCGGCTCTCGATACGAACAAGAACGGGAAGTTGAGCCCCGAAGAAACGAAAGGACAGGTTCTGCCTGCTTCCTTTTCTCAAATCGACACGGACCAGAGCGAAGCCATCACCGAACAGGAATTAGTCGCAGCCACCGATCTCGCATTGGACCAAATTCCCAACCTAGCCATTCCCCCGATGAACGCTGGCGGCGCTCTGGAAATTTTCGTCAGCAATACAGAAGGTGTCTGCGATTTCATCAGCGCGATGGACACTCCGAGAATTGGAGAATGGAATATCTGGTATCACCTTCTAAATTCCGGCTTCCCCATGAAAGTCAGCGGCGAAAGCGACTTCCCCTGCATGAGCAGCCGCCGTGTTGGACAAGGCCGCGTCTACGTTCAACTCGGTGACATTGAAAAGGTGGATTACAGCGAATGGTGCGAGGGAATTCGCCGCGGTGCTTCCTATGTGTCCGACGGCTTTGCCCACGCCCTGAATTTCCAGGTAAACAAGGCAA
Source organism: uncultured Verrucomicrobiales bacterium (assembly GCA_913058215.1). GTDB lineage: Bacteria > Verrucomicrobiota > Verrucomicrobiia > Verrucomicrobiales > DEV007 > Arctic95D-9. Next base: position 1,651 of record CAJXQE010000476.1, on the reverse strand, counting down.
AACCGGGCGGTGACAATCTGGCTCTAGGCGAACCCGGAACGGTCGAGGTGAAGGCATCAGTCTCCTTTGCTCCGGAACTTCCAAAGGCAGTCGCCAATGGACAGGTCACACCTTCAGGCGGGCGACGGCTTGTCGGGAATACCGTTTATCTTCATGCCGAGCGCACCCGCGAAACTGTCAAAGGCGGAGAGCGAATCGTGGAACTCATCGTCAACGGAGAACCAGTCGCGAAAAAAGCCGTTCCCGCCGATGGCAACATTCACGATCTGTCATTTAAGATCAAAATCGACGAAAGTAGTTGGGTCGCTCTCCGCCACTTTCCTCAGATGCACACCAACCCGGTAAATGTCATTCTTGCTGACAAGCCAGTCCGGGCATCCCGCAACAGTGCCCTGTGGTGCGCAGAAGCGGTGAAACGTCTCTGGAAAAACCGAAGCCGCCTCATCAGTGAAAAAGAGAAGCCGGAGGCCGGGGCCGCCTATCAGCGATCGATCAAGATCTATGAGCAACGGGCTGCTGAAGCGCCGGAAGGTTCCTGAGGATTTTCCGGATTTCGTCAGCATCCGGTTCATCAATAACCGTCAAACCTTCCCGCTCCCGAAGCCCACAGGCTGAACTCACCAGAGCAGGAACTCCCGCAGCAATCGCCCTCAAAATTCTACGTGGCTGATGCTCGACATGAGCCGGCAAAACCGCCAGCGAAACCTTTGTCGGCCAGTCTACTGAAAATGGAACGGTCTCGACTCCCTCCCACGGATTCTCAAACTCCACCGCGCCTCCGGCAACCATCACCCGAACCGGTAAATCGCTGACGGCGTCTCTGAATTCGTAAAAACCTTTTCGAGCCAGGGCGGATGCAGCGAAGAGAATGACAGGCGGCCCCCCGGGAGCTTCGGTTTTGGCAATATCAGGCATGCTCCATGGCAACTCGACTACAGCGCGATCTTCGAAAAAATCAGCGATTCCCGCATGGGGAGTAACGATCCGCGCAGAGTGACGCAGGGCATCCTCCTCGAGTGCGACTAATTCACTGTCCGCCCGGAAATCAGACAAGGTAGGGCTTTCCGGATACTTCTCATGAGCCTCTGACAATCGCCGCTGCAATTCTCCCATCGGAAAACGGGTCATCAACACATCGAAGGTCCGCCCTCCCAGAAATCCATCGCGCCACAGAAACGGGAGAAGGTTCTGGGAAACGACCACGTGCTTTACGTCGAATTCAATTTGCCTTGCGAGAGCAGTCGCCATCTTCTCATCAAATTTGAGGAGCCCCTTCTGCAAGGCACTTCCCTGGCGTGGCATTTTCCTCATCGCGATAGACCGCTCCGCAACTGCTCGCTTCGCAAAACCTACATTGGAAAACGATTTCACCTCCCATGCATAATTTTCTTTGCCCCACTTTTTCCCATCGAGTGGAAGCAGAAGAACGTCGTCTTCGTTTCTGGTTTCAAAAATATACTGATCAAATTCCGGCCAGAACGCATCGACCACAAATGCAGTTCGACCAAAGCGAACATCTTCAGCGACCCGGTGATCATTCCGAAAGCAACCCGACTTTTCGCAGGTGAAACAATTCCCCACCGGAACACTGATGAAATCCTCACCCTGTCTCTTATACACATCTCCGAGCCCACGAGACCGAGGCTGATCT
>CAJXQE010000475.1 GCA_913058215.1 uncultured Verrucomicrobiales bacterium | reverse complement strand
TCTACACTATCCTCTTCGTCGGCAGCGTCAGATGTGTATAAGAGACAGGGCGAAATCCCCGCGGAAGACTTGCATCATCTTGCCCGGAGGCACTTTCTTGAGGAGTTTGAAAAGGGTCCATTTCTCAAGACCTTCAGTTTCGGGGGAATCAGAAAGATCAAGTATGGGAAACTGTTCCGCCACTACGCCTGTTCATGGGCGTGCTACAACGCGGAAGACAATTTGATCTACCTTCATCTCCTGGAGTTTGAACAGGACTACCGGGCAGCGCCTCTGGAGCCCGGTTTTACTGCCCTGGATGAGTTCCTTTCTGTGTTGCAGCGGCTTGGCAACCGGGTTTCCCCCCTTGTCGTTCTGGCAACAGGCATTGATGAAGCGATGGATTCGATTCACCCGAAAGTTCTTCGGCGAATTCAGATCGGTCCGGTCCTGTCGAGTCGCTTCAGTTTTGACGACAACGACTTGGCAAAGTTTCTGAGAAGTGAAGGCGACCCGGAGGATTTAATTTTTTCGCTCGAATCTGAAGTCATCGTTTCCAGTCGTCAGATTGTAAAAGAAAGAGGTTGGCTGTTTGTTCCGGACACCTTGCGCGAGGTCTTTTCCGTTCCTCACGATGACAAAGAATGCTTCGACCGGAATCTCTCTGATCTGCATCGATTTCTTTTTATGCCTCACCGCCTCTGGCAAACAACACTTTCCCATGACAATCCCGAGTGGCTTGCAGAATACTCTGATGCCGAGCGTATCGCCTACGATCCTTCCGGAGAAGTTTGCAAAGTCTAGAGTGAACCGATTTTTCCTGTAAACAATGTCAGCCAAACAATCATCAGCATTTCCCATCACACCAGCCGATCTCGAAAAACAAAAAGATCGCGCCAATCAGTTTTTGGTCAAAGCAAGCTGGAAGCTATCAAAAAAGGCCGACACTCCGGAGGCCGGATCGGGAAAGTGGCGTCCCTCCACGGACTACGGTGGTGCGAGCGGTGGAGAAAACACCAATGTCACCAATCTTGCGAAATCGGTTAGCGGCGATGCACTGCTCCTGAGCGACGAAGCAAACACCGTCATGCACGCTCTGCGGGATGGACTTTCCATTGGCATGCATTTGGCCCATGCCTACGGACAGGCCGCCGGACTGGAACGACTAATCAGTCAAAACCGGGCCGGACAGCTTTCTTCCACCCAGAAGGCGGAATTCTACGAGAAGCACCACACCTCGGCAGCCATTGCCCTGTTCAGTTTTGTTGCCTACGTCCACTGGGACCTGGGTCGAAAAGTGGGAGAAGAGGCCGCCGGCCGACAGATTGCTTTCGCCGACAATCCGGAAATCGATTTTTCCAATCCCCTCAAAGCCCTCGAATGCGCGGTGTTTCATTTTGGCTATCATGGAACAAAAGCGAAATTGCGGGACGCCAGCGACTTTTTCCGCTTTGCCCAGCTGTATGCTGAAAATGTTCTCGGGGAACTTCGGGAGCGGCGGGATTCACTTCGCCATACGGAGTTTTTCGACAACAACAGCTACCGGCTCGAAGGAAGCGACTTTATGCTGTCCGGATTCGACGAGCTCCCGGACGTCTCAGTCAGTAAGATCGAATTCAATCGGCTTGAGTTCAAAGATATCGTAGGAAACCGCGCCGCAAAACACGCCGCTCGCCGCCTCGCTCAGCGTCTGATTTGTTACGACGTAAAAGCGAAGAAAAATCCGTTCCTGGAAATCGGTGGCCTTCCCCTTGTCCGGATGGGCTACGGAAAACCGGGGACAGGAAAGAGCATGCAGATTGCTGCGACAGCCACCCTGATGAACGACCACTGTGAATGGCTTGGGATTCCCTTTCTCTTCTGGCCACTGCCGGACAACATCGTTTCAACATTTCAGGGAGGCAGTGCCGAGCGAATGATCGAATACATGCGGCGACTTCAGGACGATGACAAAATTGTCTACGCTCCAATGGACGATGCCGAGAACTCATTCGAAGACAGAAGCCGTCAGGGAGTGTCCGCGAGGTGATCGGCGTTTTTCTCCGCTACACGGAGGGAGCTTACGCAATCAAGCGGGGCAATGCCGTGGTGGAGTTTTTCACCAATCTTCCCGAACAACTCGACAAGGCCGTCCTCTCGCGGGTTCAGGCTCGTTTCCCGATTGATGGCGCTGCCAATCGCGAGGATTTCCTGGATCAGGATCACCTCTGGTGGCGGGGAATCCGGGAAGTGGATGAGCGGGTCGTGAACCTGAAAGACCCGAAAGACTACGAGTATCTCAGTGCGCAAAGCAAAGTCTCAAACCTTTCTCAAGTGGAGACATCAGAACCCGAAATCAAAGATGATCGACTCAAGGCAGCAACGGAGCAGCTGCTTAACAACAAGAGAAAGGACGAGCACGACTTCTTCGCTCTATTTTTCGATGAAGTGCTGAAGCTTTATCCAAGCTTCTCCTCCCGGGATATCCGAAATATCCAGCAGGCAGTGAACAATCGACTGAACGACTTCGACATGCCGGAGGACTGGTTTGAAGATGCCGAAATCTTTTTCAGGAAAGACTACGATGTGAAAGTGGAAATGCTGAAGGACCTGATGCGAGGAAACATGAAGGACCTTTCCTTTGCCGACCTTCGCTGGAGTGAAGTGGTCAAATACTGTAACAACCTTTCCCTGATTTTGAATCAGGATCGTTCGCGGCGGATTTCGGATCTGGCCTTTGAAATGGAATGCCGCCGGGAAGCTGAAAGAAAGTTGTTGGGGGATTCGCAGAACAGCTAGATGAAGATTTTGCAGGAACGGGGATTTTTTGGATCCGGACTCGTGCCGATCACCACGCCTTTGCTGGTGGATCGCTACAATGCCTGTCTTAAAGCGATCGGCAAAGAGCCGACCGGGCGCAAACGCTTTGCGATCGACGGAGCTGGATGGAGTCCTCAGATTGCATCTGAAAAAAACGATCCCAATTACCTCTGTCACGGTGAAGCCAATCTTTATGCGATCATTCTAACACCTGAACAGCGCGGCAAGCCGGTCTACATGCCAATGCATTCTTTTGACTGGAAGATTCTCGAGACCGTTCACACGGAACACCGGGAGTCGATTCAAAACCTGACCAGCCTCACAGGCGTAGTGCTCGATATTGATCAGGGCATTGATGAATACCACAGTCCCTTTGACCTGCTGATGATGCATTCGATTGTCGTGAAAGCATCCACACCTCTCGGCATCATGGATCAGGCGATCCGACAACGTCTCATGGTGGCCCGGTTTCGTTATGAGCCGGATGCCTATGCCAACAGGAACCTGATGGGAAGCCTTATCGAATCCGCCCGCGAGTTTGGTGACCTCCGCCACCGTTCCCTGAACATACCGGGCGTTCCATTTTCACAGGTCCAAAATTTTTACACCCGGGCACTCGGGGGAGTATTCGTGTTTCGAAACTGCCCGAAGCGGACGACTCCACTGATTATTACTGAGGATCCGATTCACAAAGATATCGATGATGGCCATTCCAGCCTTTACAGCACCGGGCCGAATTCTATCCCCATGCTTCGGGCAATGGAACGAGCTGGTCTCGTTCAGCGTGTTGTGCGCCTGGAGAAGAACGATCAAAAAGAGGCACTGAAGGAAACCATCGACTACCTGCTCGCCCGGGCGATTTACCAATCGGGTTGTAAGGATAATCTTGGAAATCTGACTGCAGCTCAAAAGAAAGGGCTTCGGGTTCAAGCTTCAGAACATCTACCTGAAGCCTATCATCAATTGCAGGGCTATCTCCGTGCTCTCGATTCCGATTTCACGCCTCCCCCCTTGAGGACAACACTTCCCGCGTGGAGGCACGCTTTAATTCCCGAGCCGAATCTCGATCCTTTGACCTCGGATATTGTCTGGCAACTTCTTTGCCGGGTTGATCCCTGCAATATAGAGATGACATTCCGTCACAGTAAGCATCAGTTCTATCGACTCTACCAGGAATGGAATCCCGGCCAACGGGAGTGGGCTATTCATTTACTGGAAAAGAAAGGATTGCCGACAAACAGAAAAACTTAAGCCCGGGCATCAAAAGCTGATTACAAACAAAATTGCTTTTTAGACCGCGAACTCCCGACATTTCGCCACATACTTCAGGAGTTGGAAAAACTCCGATAGCCGATTCCGAATAACCAATAGAGAACAATTTCTCGATCGAACTCCCTGCAATTTCTCATGAGTGGACTCACTTCTTACATCATCTTCTGGATGGTCCTTTTCGTTATCCTGGGGGCGTTCTGGTACATTATTGACCGCCGCTTTGGAGTGCGATGGTATCGGCTCTGGCACAAATTAACCAATAAAGCCCCTCTGCCCGATGATGTTGAAGTCGGATTCATTTTCAATCGCAAATCACGGCACAAAGCCTTGATGGCAACGGGACTCTCAACTCTGCAGACAGTCGCAGCGCTTTACTCGATAGAGAGCTGTCTCTTATACACATCTGACGCTGCCGACGAAGAGGATAGTGTAGAT
>CAJXQE010000474.1 GCA_913058215.1 uncultured Verrucomicrobiales bacterium | reverse complement strand
GAGATCAGCCTCGGTCTCGTGGGCTCGGAGATGTGTATAAGAGACAGGTCTTCAATTTTGATAAGACTTCGCCGGCATCACCTGCGCCGTTGAGCTTTCCATTGAACGCAATGTAGGAGGCGACAGCCGAATTGATCGTAGCAACGTCGCTTCTCAGTTTTGCATCCGTTACACCCTGTCGGATTCCGATGGGCGCAATGCTTGCGATCCCAACAAGGACAGCTAGAACGGAAATGATGACCAGAACCTCAACAAGGCTGATTCCGGACTGAAAGGATATTGAACGTGTTTTCATGTTGTTATCAAAAGTGGTGAAAATCTGTATTAACTATGACAAATATAATAAAAGTGTCAAATATAAGATTGAAGAATGAGAAAATATTATTTCTGGAAGCCATGCGAGAACTGAATATCTAGAAATACGAATCATCTAGTGGCTATGGATTTACTGAGGTTTTGCCGTTCAGGTGTTTTCGTGGGACAGTTACCTATGATGATGAAGCCCTTGCAGATCCTGATGCCCTTGATTTTGATAGGTGCGAGTCCAATGAAGGCTCAGGAGGTCGATCCTTTTGCTCCGGCGTCTTTGGTGAAGGAAATCAGCCTGAACTCGAAGCTAAAGGAGATCATCATTCCAAAGGTGGAATTCACTGAGATTCCGCTATATATCGCCTTGGATTTCTTGAGGACTCGGAGTGTGGAGCTCGATTTGTCTACCGCCGACCCGGCAAAGAAAGGAGTTAATCTGATCCTCCACGATCAGAAGACGGGAGATACTGCCCTCACTCTCAAGGCGGAAAAGGTTCCCCTGGGAGAAGCGATCAAGCTTGTGGCAAGCCTGGCTGGGCTTGAAATGGTTGTTCAGGAGAATGTCGTAGTAGTCGCTCCTCCAGGTGCTGTGAAGCAGGTGAAGACACCTCAAATGGTCAAGGAGGAAGACGTGGCAGCTGCAGCTCTACGAGCGAAGTTGATTGCCATTACTATTCCCTCGATCGAATTTGTGGATACTCCGTTTCCGGAAGCAATCGGGTTTCTCGCACAAAAGTCATTCGAACTCGATTCTGAAAAAGATGAGAACAAGAAGGGGGCCAACTTCACCCTCGCCGGAGGTAAACCCGCCCCTGAAACGCAGATCACCCTGACCCTGAATAATGTTTCTCTGTTCGATGCCCTCCACAACACCTGCAACCTGGCGGCGATGAAATTCAAGCTGGAATCGGATGTGGTGGTGATATCTGCAGTAGGGGAGGAGTAGGCCTGAGGTCACTCTTTCTCCGAGAGATGACATTCCACGGTATTCTCCAATACGCGGACGAGGCTCCAGCAGAAGGGCAGTAGTCCTCTTTCGGCGAGGCTACTATCGATCAATAGGCAACACCAAATCCGATGTGGAATGTGCCTTCAGGCTCGCCCCGTACTTGATCGGGGTTGTAACCGTATTCGAGACGAAGCGGACCGATCGGCGTTTGATACCTCAGCCCTAAACCAACGGCGTAGCGCATCGCATCGAGAGAGGCATCATCAGCGTCCCCCAGCAAATTACCGGCATCAGCGAAAGGAACGACGCTCAGACCATCGACAACTGGAACCGGGATCTCATACTCGATATTGAAAATGGTGTAGAATTCGCCTCCGATGTGGTAGCCGTTTTTATCCCGTGCACCGAGTGATCTCTCCTGAAAGCTGCGGACACTTTGGGCGCCGCCGTTGTAGAAACGGAGATCGATAGGGATCTCGTTGGTATCACCCATCGGGGAAATGGTTCCGGCGCGGGCGGATAGTCGCAAAGTTGATTCACCCACCGGCAGGTAATATCCGAGGCGTCCGGTGGCGCGCAGAAATTCGACTTCGCTGGCAATGGCATCGGAAGCGATGCTGATTGATGTCTGAGCAACGAAGCCTTTGCGGGGAGCTCTGGGATTGTCGCGGCGATCTATCGTGAAGGAAAGACCTGTCGTGCTGGCAAAGTAGTTGCGGTCGCCGAGAGCGAGGGGATCGATGTCTGCTTCGTAGACGTCCGTATAACTGGCCTGGCCGAAGAGGGCGATTTTATTCTGCTTTTTCAGGCCGAACTTGCGACTGAATTCGTAGCGACCGCCGGTTTCATGCTTACTATAGCCTCGCTCGAGTCGGTTCATTGCGAAAAGGCTGGCGCGAAGCCCGACATCACTCCAGGCGAACCAGGGATCCTGATACTCGATTTCCCCTCGAGCCCCGCGACGCGACAGTTCGATCTCGGCGTCAGCTTTTCTCACGCTCCCGAGAAGATTAAGGTTCCGGAATTCGAAGCCGGCGATAGGACCTTCGTAAGTGGCAAAACCAGCGTAGACGCCAAGCTGACGCGACGCGGCTTCTTCAATTTCCACATTGAGCTCAATGGAGCCATCCTCTTGTCGAACGGCATCCGTGCGGACACTTTCGAAAGCTCCCGTTTTGAGAAGCTCCTCGACTTCGCCGTTCACGGCATTGGGAGAATAGTTTTCCCCGACGACGTCTTCAAAATGGCGGTCAAAGAAGCGGTCTGTCACTTTTTCGTTTCCGTTCACTTTGATGGAGGAAACGGGAACGCGATCACCCCAGTCAGCTGAAACGACGAGGTTTCGTTCCACGGTATTCTCCGTTTCGGTGGGAATTGCGTCACCCGATTCAACAGAAACGACGGCATCGTAGAAACCGGCGTCGCGGGCAAGAGAGGTCAGTCGGGAACTCAAATTCGCGGGAATCGTAGCGGAGTAAGTCTTTCCACCAAAGTCTTCCTGAATTTCATCATATCCCTTAGCCACTTTCGGATCGGGAGATTCCGGAAGGGTAATCGAGCCAACCCGGTATTGATTGCCTTCCACGATGTCGAGTGCGAGATCGATGCGATAGGACTCACTATTGCCGGTATCGAGATCGATTTTGATATCTGGAAAACCGAGACGTTGATAAAATTCACGAGTGCGATCAACTCCTTTGCGGATGTCTTGTGAGACATAGGGAATCTTTTCCTCAGGAGCAACCGCGAGCCGCTTGCGGGTATGGCTTGTAAGAAGCTCAATTACGGCTTCGTCTTCAATCGCCTTGTTTCCGCTGACTCGAATGTCGCCGATGACCACCTCCGGGCCTTCGTCTACTGAAAGTAGAATCTGTTTTTTACCATTGGCTCCATCGACCAGTTTCCAGTCGACTGTCGATTTTTTAAATCCGCGTTCCCGAAGAGCGTTCTCCAGAAAATAGGCCACATCATCCGCCCGGGCCATGCTCACTCCGGCACTGTCGATGTATTCCAGCTGCGATCCGATCCATTCCCGAACTTGATCCGACGGGACGGAATTGAGCCCGGTGATTTTTACGGCACCCCCTTCGGATCCAGTCACGACGAGGTCTTCTCCGAAGGCAAATGCCGTCAGTGAGAGGAGCGTCAGTATGAGGAAATATCGCATGGGGGAGGCGGCTCTATCCTTTATCTGAATTCGAAGACGTATTTTAACAAAGCGCGATAATCACTTTGGGAATCCACGTCCCCGACAAAGAATAATTGTTTCCAGAGTCGGACCTTTCCACCGAAGGTTTGTTCCCCGGTTTCAGGATTGACTTTGCCTACCTCCAATTCGGTCCGATCCGTTAGTTTGTCAAGCAATGAGGGCTCTCTGTCGGCTTCGGAGCCGGACTTTTTAAGGTTCTTTAAAAAGAGCATCGCGGCCTTGGAAGCGGCGACTGATCCGGCATCGGAACCAACGAAATCATCACGCGTCGTTCCGGTGGCGATCAGGGTCATAATATCTTCAGGTGGTAGCGGGGGAATACTGGTTAGAACGTGCTTCGGGGAAAGCACCCGGTTGAAGGCGTAAATATTGATCCGGTAGTCTCCCGCTTTTGCCTGGGCTTTAAATTCGAGCGCCCCATTGAATCCTGTTTTTTCGCTGAATACGACCTTACCAACTTCCACGTCTACGCTGCTGAAGGGAAGACTGAGCTTACCTTCCGCGATATTGATGACGCCTTTTGGAATCGGTTTCCCGAGAGTTCCCAAAATCTTGAGATCCGCATCGATGGCAGATTGAGCAAGGTTTCCTCGAATTAGAAATGGATCCTTGGTGTAAATGCGGATATCGACCGGCCAGTTCTTGAACGGTTCGACGGGAACGCCGATGTCGAGATCAACCGAAGCAGGTCCTCCTCCGGAGGGAGCGCGTTCTACGGTAGGTAAAACGGACTTGTTGCGCCCCGGCAATCCGATGGGGAGAAGATCGACATTCTTAAAAAAGCGACTGTTGGTGATTCCGAGGCTGCCGGAAAGCATGGCCTCTTCCAAGGGGCCTGCGAGCCGGATATCGACATCAGTCCGAACATTTACATCCGGTGTTCTGGCGATGAGCACTTCTTTTCCGCTCAGGGTGAAATCGAGCAGCGGGCTTTCCCCGGCCAGTGTGGCGCTACCGGAAAGTTCGACGATGCCGCCCGCGACGATGGCGCGGAACTGATCAATGGTGAGAGTGTTGTCAGCAAAACGGATCGCTGAGTTGATATCGTAAAACCTGTCTCTTATACACATCTCCGAGCCCACGAGACCGAGGCTGATCTC
>CAJXQE010000473.1 GCA_913058215.1 uncultured Verrucomicrobiales bacterium | reverse complement strand
GAGATCAGCCTCGGTCTCGTGGGCTCGGAGATGTGTATAAGAGACAGGATCACCGATGAGGTGGCCGATCAAATTGTGGAGAAAATTGCACAGGTTTTGCCGAAACTGGACGGCCTGATTATTGAGGATTACGGAAAAGGACTCATTACCCAGCACCTGGTTTCCGGAATTCTGGCGGCCGCTGCAGGACAGAATCTCCAGATCACGGTTGATCCGAAGCCGGGTAATCCGATTGCCTGGCGGGGAGTCACCACAGTGAAGCCGAACCGATCCGAGGCGTTTGCTGTTGCCGGCGTTGATGATCTTCATCGTGGCGAAGAACTGGATCCTCTCTCTGATGAGCCGCTACTGAAGACTGGGCATTTGCTGCTGGAAAAGTGGGAGTGCGAACATGTCTTGCTGACACTGGGTGAACTGGGGATGCTGGTTTTTTCCGGAGCGGGCGCCCCGACTCATATCCCGGCCCGCGCCCTCGAAGTTTTCGATGTCTCAGGTGCCGGCGATACTGCAATTGCGATATACACGCTGGGCCTTTGTTCCGGACTGAATGCTGTAGAAGCTGCGAAAATTTCTAATTTAGCAAGTAGCATCGTCGTAGGGAAGTTGGGCACAACGCCGATCGAGCTGGACGAACTTCGCGAGGCGATCGAAAAGGAAGCGGCCTGCTGACCCAATTATTTTATCATGCCTTCTTCAGAACTGATCGAACAAACGATTCTCGAACACCAGGAAGTGGTGGAAAAATTCCGCCAACAATGCAGTGGCGTAATCGATGAAATGGCTGATGCCACGGTCGAATGTCTCCGCAGCGGCGGAAAGATTTGTTTCTTTGGAAATGGCGGTAGCGCAGCTGATTCCCAGCATTTTGCGACGGAGTTTGTAGTTCGCTTTACGCGGAACAGAGGGGGACTGCCTTCAATGGCTTTCACCACCGATACTTCGATTCTCACCGCCTGCGCCAACGATTTCGGTTACGACAGCATCTTTGCCCGTCAGGTGGAAGCGCATTGCCAGCCTGGAGATATTGTCGTGGGAATTTCCACCTCTGGAGGCAGTCCCAATGTGGTTCGCGGCCTGGAGCTGGCCCGGCAAATGTCGGTAAAGACTTTTGCCTTTGTCGGTGAAAACGGTGGCAAATGTGCTGATTTTTCCGACTTCGTGTTGTCCGTTCCTTCTCCGGTAACCGCGAGAGTTCAGGAATGCCATCTCGTGGCGGGGCACCTGCTCTGTGATATCGCCGAAGCTGCTTTCGCGGAAAAGCCGTCTGCTATTTCTTAGCGCTGATCGCTTTTTCCACAGGAGTCAAAATTCGCTCCAGCTCACCGAGAGCACTCTCGGTATCGTCGATCATCTTAAGCTGTGGCTCGTACTTGGATCGGTGTTCGCGACAGACTTTACGAAGTGGCTCAAACAGATTCACAAAATCTTTGTAGAATTCAGAGGTCGCTTCGGCAAAAGCGGCGCGCTGCGTTTGAGCAATCTTCTCGCGGTGTTTTTCCAGGGTCGTGGTGTAAAACGACCGGATAGCTTTGACCGAGTGCATTCCGGAAACGACTCCGAGGATCAGAAACCCGACCGACACGCAGTAAAGAATGACATTCCACGGGGAGAGGCTCAGCATTGTCAGGATAATTCCACCGATCAAAGTGATCACCGCTGAGAAAACAAATCCCCAGATCAGCCGGCTCCGGTTCCCGAGACGTTTGGTGAGTTGCTCCTTCAATTCCAGATCGCGAAGCGCCTTCGCAGTAGATTCCTCCACATTCTTGCTGATGCGCTCGTGAGATTTGCTCCAGTCAGGTTGACCGTTTTCCCCGACGCTCAGTTCGAGATTGAAGTGCTCCTGCATTTCACTGGAAACCCGTTCCCATAGGTGAGTTACATCCTCCTCGACCGTGTCTGCGCCCGTTCCCACGCTGCGGCGGACCGCTTTCATGGTGGTGGCAAAAATGAGGCCCTCGATTTCCTCAGCACTCTTTTTGAGAGGCATCAGCGCGGAAGTGACTTTGAATTCGGATTCGAGCAAAGGCTCGGCCTGGAGACCGGCAGCCATAAAACTCTGATCGAAGGCTTCAAAAAGGGGCTCACATTTCTTGAGGGTCCTTTCCTGCTGAATGATGCTGGCCGGTTCGAGTCCGCTGAGAAGCTCAGTGTCCGCCCGGATGATTTCCGAAGCCGCGCCCAGTTTTTCTTTCACCTCTCCCAGAACATAGCAGGAGGCTCTCCACGCGTGGATCAGTTTGGTGAGTCTTGTCTCTGAGGACTCGACCACTCCGGAGACATATCGCTCCAGGCCTTCGATCTGGCTCGATTCTGTCAGGGTTTCGTTTCCGAGTTCTGAGGTTTTTGCGAGAAAGGCCTGTTTTGCGGAAACAGCAAAGGTTGGGAAGTGTTGCCCGAAGCGGTGATGCGCCGTTTTCTGCAAATGCTCAAGAATCGCAGCAACCTCTTCATCGGTCCTCAGATCACATTGTTGAAGAACAAAGACGATTTTCTTTTTCCACTGATGATGAATCCGGTCGAGGAAATCCCAGGTTGAAGCTCCCCAGGGATTGGTCACCGAAAAGACAAACAGCACTAGATCGGCCATCGGCAAAAACTGTTCGGTAATCTTCTGGTGATGTGATTCAATGGAATTGGTTCCCGGAGTATCAACGATATTGAAATCCTTCAGAAACTCGTTGGGACGAAACACCTCTACGATTTCATCCGAGAAATCGAATTCGTGGGCTTCTTTGCCGTGTTTGAAAAAAGCAATTCTCTCCGTCGTCGGAATGACATCGGTGGAGCAGAAGTCATCGCCGAACAGGGCATTGAGCAATGTTGACTTGCCAGCGTTCACTTCTCCAGCGACGACAAAGAGGAACGGGTCCTCAAGGTTTGCCATCAAATTTTTGAGCAGAGCAATCCGCGCAGGGTTTACTCCGGAGTCTTCCGCCAATCCGCTAAGTGCCCGCACGGCTCCGGAAAGCTTTTCTCGCGTCTGGAAATAGTTTTTTCCCAGTGGATCTTTTTTAAATGTGGCCAAGGTAATCGGATCTACAACTTTCACGGCAGTGGGGGAGGCAGGTTAACGGGACAGTATCAGCAGGGAAACGGCCAGTCCGCCTCCCAATACTTATACCAAACCCCTGTCATTAATGAAGCGAAATATTTGACTTTGCCAAATTATTTGTACTTCTTAACTAAATACGGGATCAAGTGATCCTGTCGCATCGTAAGAACGACCAGAATCGGCATCGCTATCAAAAATTGCAGTTCGCCGGTGAAGAACGAATCTGATTCTGCGATTTATTGAAAAGACTGATTCTCGATGAATCAGAGAACGGCCAAGCGCTCGTAGAATCCAACAGGGTATGATGATTGATTTAATCCTGTTGAACCATAATGAGTCGTAAGGAGGCGCTATCGGATTCGGAATATTTTTCGCTTTACGTCCACCTGCCCTCTAACATCCCGGGCGATTACAGTCACTGAGGTTCTGCGTTTGTTCTTGCGCTGAAGTTTTTTAACTGAAAAGCGGGTGGACCACGAGTTCCCGCTGATTTTGGCGCGCCTGGTTCCCACTCCCTTCATCGTGCAAGTTACTGAGACGACTCTAGCGTCGTCTCTGGCGGTGCCAAAGTGTCGGCTGATTCCACGGAGCTTTCTGCTCTTAGGGCCTTTGTAGGTGAGTGTCGGGGCACCACCAAATTGAGCGAGATCACCTGCTTCCAGGGCGTTGAGTCCAAAAGAGCCCGAAGTTCCGAAATTACGGGAATAAACGAGGAAATAAGATTGAAAGGGGCCAGAGCGTGGTTCGATGGTAGCACCAAAGAAAGGTTCGTCACAATCTGCAAGATTGCTGGGAACCGGATAGAGAGGTTCGAAAAAATTCCCCTCAAAACCCAGGCTGTCATAGGGTTCCAAATTGATTGTCAAGTCACCGAGGGAACCGACGCAGTGATAGATTGGTTTGTTGGGGGGAGAGGCAAACGAAAACATGAAAATATCGTAGGACCTCATCGTGAAAGAAGTTTCTCCGGCGCGCAATACGGTTGCGATCGCGGGATGCCTCAATTCGAGAATATAATTGGACGCTAAGCTGTATGGAGCGACGCGGATATAATAGGTATCGACAATCAAGTTTTCGACGAATCCATCAAACTCATCATTAACGTTAAGGTCATCTGCGACAAACTCTCCGCTCGAATTGTAAACGGAAACGTTTACAGAATTGGTTCGAGAAAGACAAAATCCGGCGAGAATACCGGGGATGCTCATGTCGACCTCGAACCAGTCTTCATCGCCGGAGGTGACGGTTCCTGAGATAGTTTGTCCTGTAACCGGGGTTGCGGTTTGGTAGGTATCGCCATGGTCATCTGCAATCGCTGTGTTTGCTGAGCAGAAAGCTATTAAAACCAAAAGGAGGGTAGATTTTAGACGGATATTCAGTGTGGAATGGGTCATGCGTAAGCAACTGTTTTCCATTAAAGGATTCCAAACGCAAGTTATCTTTCGATATTGGCTGAATTCCTACTTCGATCCGGGGGGACGTCAGTTATTCCGGCCGTTTCATCTCAAAATGATCGCCGGTCCGGCAATAGCCTGAAGGCACTTCCATGCGACCGATGGGATTGAAAACATTGCGATC
>CAJXQE010000472.1 GCA_913058215.1 uncultured Verrucomicrobiales bacterium | reverse complement strand
ATCTACACTATCCTCTTCGTCGGCAGCGTCAGATGTGTATAAGAGACAGCACCTCTTCCGGAGTCTGATGAGGAATCTCGTTGCGCAGCATACTGTCCTGAGCCTGCTCAGCAGTCTGACCTTCGCGCATATTTTCAGCAAAAAGACTCATCTGGTAGTCTTTCAAAAAGGCTCGTGCAGCTTTCGCAATAAAATCACACTCATCAGGCATGGAATGCAGAACAATGATCCGGAACAGCTCGTCTGTGACGACGACAAGATTGCCACCGTCATATCCGAAGGCCAGCTGATCCGCATGACGGCTCTCTTTCTGAAAATAGAACGCTATGTCATCGAGGACATTCGCCATCTCGTAAATCCGCTCCGGGATAAACGGTGCATCGCTAAACAGCACTTCGTTCTGGCGGGTGAAAATCACGCCGAAAACGGAACCTGCTTTGCGAAGCGCCCCAAGTGTTGAAGATAAAGTAAGCGGGCTCATCGATTGATGTAATCGCGGAGAGAAGAAACAAATTGTCGCATCGGCATCCTTTTATTCACAATAGCCCCGACAACTTCGGGATTATGCGGGTGAGAATTTGGGTCGAAAGAAAAGCCGGTCGTCTCATCGTTGTCGTAGCACATGGCGTAGGCAACGGCATTCATCTCCAGCTTTTCGCCTAAAAGTAGCGCGCATTCCTGAAGAACCATCAAATTCTCAGCAAACTTTGCGGTATCGTCGGTCCCTGTTTTACCCTTGGCCGCACCCCGACTCGCTCGAAAGTAGCGAAGCTGCTGATTTTCAAGGGCCTCCCGCAGGGCATCGTTGGTCTGATCTGAACTTTGACTCATAAAGTATTAAGAATCCTGAATTTATCAGAATTTATTAGTTTGTCGAATCGTTAACTGAGGACGATTATCCTGCGAATCGCAGCGATACGACGAATATTACAATGACGACCGCCAACAAAATCACCATCTCAAGAATGGTTCTGATTCCGATTTTTGTAGTTTTCGCGGCCTATTACAGCCAAAGCATCAGAAATGGATCTGAAATCCTATGGCTTCGCATTGCTGCTCTTGCAAGCTTTGGAATCGCTGCCCTCAGTGATGCGCTGGACGGATATATCGCGAGGAACTTCAACCAAAGCACAGCGCTCGGGCGTGTTCTGGACCCGGTGGCCGATAAACTCCTTCTACTTTCAGGCATCATCGTCCTCAGCGTCACGGACTGGCAACCCACCCTGCCCATCTGGTTTGCCGTGCTCGTCATTTCGCGGGATATCGTCATCGTCGTTGGGGTTTTGATCATCCAATCCTTCATTGGAAAGGTGAAAATGCGCCCCCTCATCACCAGTAAAATCTGCACTTTTCTACAGTTAAGTTGCGTATGCTGGGTTTTGCTCGACTTTTGGAGCGTCGAGGCCCGACCGATCCCTCTGGATCTGCTCATTTGTTTTGCGGCAATCTTTACACTGATATCCGGTGTTCAGTATGTTCGTGAAGGGATCGATCAACTCCGCGAAGCCGGACACACCCTGCCTGAGTAATATCATGTCCACATCATCCAAACCACGCGTCGCCATTGTTGGCCGACCGAATGTTGGCAAATCCGCCATCTTTAACCGACTGGCCGGACGACGCATCGCGATTGTTCATGATCAACCCGGAGTAACAAGGGACCGCATTGCCACGGACGTCAGCAAAGCAGCTGTTCCTTACGAACTCACCGATACAGGTGGGATCGGGGCATTGCTGGATGACGGCTTTGCCGAGCAAGTCCGAATGGAGGCCGATATCGCGATCAATTCAGCAGACCTGATTCTGTTTGCGGTCGATGCACGCGAAGGAATTCACCCGATCGACGAGACCCTCGCCGCAGTATTGAGAAAGTGCGATGCCCATGTGATTCTACTGGTGAACAAAGTTGATACAGGAAAAACCGACAACGATGCCGCTGAATTTACCGCATTGGGATTTGAAAACCAGTTGAGCATCTCTGCTGCTCATGGTCGGAATTTTGGGGATCTTAACGGAGCGATTGCCGATACTCTTTCCGGATTGGATCGAGAGTTCATCGATGAAGGCACCGATGGTCCGCCGCCCGTAAAGATTGCCATCGTCGGCCGGCCCAATGTCGGTAAATCGTCGCTCATTAACGCCATTCTAAAAGACGAACGCGCCATTGTTTCGGACGTTGCCGGAACGACCCGTGACGCGGTGGATGTTCCCTACGAACGCGATTCTGAAAACTACCTCCTGATTGATACGGCCGGAATTCGAAGAAAGACCAACCGGGACACCTCGGTCGAAGTCTTCTCTGTAATGCGCTCTGAACGTTCCATTCGTCGCGCTGACCTTTGCCTTCTCGTGATTGATGCCTCATCCGGCGTAGTGTCCCAGGACAGGCGGATTGCAAAGATTGTGCTCGAAGCCAACAAGCCGTGCATCGTCCTCCTCAACAAATTTGATCTCTACCATCCTGACGCGAGCTTCAAAGACCGTATCGAACAGTTTCGGGAAGAGCTTGGCGACGACCTCTTCTTTCTCCCCTACGCCCCTAAGGTTGCGATCTCGGCAAAAAACCGGGAGTTCCTTGGTAAAATTTTCAAGGCCATCAGGGAAGTCGTTCAGGCCGCTGCAAATCCGGTTCCCACGAGTGCCCTTAACAAGTTGCTCCAGTTTGCGATTGAGAGAAATCCTCCACCCGTAAGGCAGAACAAACGGCTCAAGCTTCTCTACGCGACTCAAAAGCGCCAGGATCGCCCCGGGCTCATTCCGGTTCCCGAATACATGTTGTTCGTCAATTATGCCAATTTATTGACACGGACTTACGAACGGTTCCTGGAGAATCAAATTCGGGAAACCTATCCGATGGAAGGACTGCCTTTCGTCTTTCAGGTGAAATCCCGCGAAGGACGGAATGCCGGAAAAGACGGACGATCAACCCGCTCGAAGAAGAAATTCCACTGAGCTGATCAATATCGTATCTACTGAGAAACAAATACAAGCCAGGGTGCCCATAAAAAGCACTCTGACCCGCAGTGATCCACATAAAGGGAAACGCCAAGGATTCCCCTTACTCTTGTTTGCTTACTTGAAGTGGACTCTACTCGATGCAAAGTCGAGCTTCGATCCTTCCAGCATCGACTTTACCCGGTACTTTTGCTCAAACTTGACTAGACGTCCTCTACGACGAACCTTGTTCTTTGCTGAACGTGTCAACTTCATGACTGACTTGAACTTGACTGATTCACTCGGATTCAGGATGCTCAAAACCCCACCTCGAAGGGCAAGACCGGAAACATTCCGGAATTTACCGCCTACTATCTTATAGACGTTAGTCTTGATATCTTTATTCCTAATTCCGCTGGCGCGGAATTCGATTGTGTCAGTTCGGTTGCCATCATTTTCAACCGCGAAATAGCTGGTCGCTGATTCATTGAAAGCGTTCATGTGGCTAACTCGTTGGCCCGCAGTGACAGTGCTCTTATATATGTTGTCACCCTTATGGGAATTTTCATTCAACCTAAAACCAACCGTCAAGTCCGGCCGAAAAGAAGGTAGGAGTTCAAAATCAAAAGCAAGGGACTCAGATCCGTAATCGAGGACGATGAGGTCAATTGCCCCCTCAAAGATGCCGTTCCAACCCGACCCGGAATCAATCCCGAAGATAGTGATGACGGCATCTGGGTATTCTGTCTTCCAATCGTCCAAAGTGATATTGAAAACAAACCTGTCACCTACTTCAGGAGCATTCCAGCTCCATAGATTTGTCGTGCCGGAAATCATTGCAGTTTCCCACGAATCCACAGGTACGGGAGATGAAACGCCATTGTAAACTGCCTCATATTTCAATCCGAAGCGATCATCGTCGGTTCCTAGATCTCCATCCACATCAACCGTCAGGAAAAAGGCCGGGGATTGAGCTGGAGGATTGTCAGACAGACTCGCTCGATACCAGTCAAAGCTCCCGCCTGTGTAGTCCCCAAACGCAATCGGCGAGGACAAAACATGCGCGATACCGGCCTTATCACTTCCGTCTGTCATCGAGTATTTCAATGACCCGTAGGCATTATCCCCATACAGAGCCTGCGATTCCCCGGATCTGCGGTCGTAAGTATTAGATAGTTCGACAGTGGCACTATTTCGAATATCCCAGAAATAGAATCCGGATAGTCCGGGGATTTCTGTGTAGGCATCGTCACTACTCCCAACCAATGCCTCCGAAGAACCAACTACCTCGGCAAATGCATTCGGCAACTGCAGAGTTGATACCATGAATGCAGTTATCATACAGAGCAATAGCCCCGGACTTAACCTCAGGCGCCTGCGTTCATAGCAAGTATTCAATCCCCATCTTATCGTTCCGTTAGTCTCAATCTTCTTCATATAGGGAGGGACTAATAAGGAGGAGTAATCATAGCGCAACCAAATTTAAAACATCAAGTATTTCAGATAATACATCTGTAATCCTACCGGTCTTTCGTAACTTGTTAGTCCTCTTCCGGTAACGGATGTTTTCTTTATTGAGAACTTGTCATATTTTTTCCACCTCCATGATTGCGCCATAGCACTCGGAATAGAGGAACAATCACTTTGATAACCACCTGTCTCTTATACACATCTCCGAGCCCACGAGACCGAGGCTGATCT
>CAJXQE010000471.1 GCA_913058215.1 uncultured Verrucomicrobiales bacterium | reverse complement strand
ATGACTGAACTGTTGTTCATTTTTGCTCATGTCCCCATTTGTTGATGAAGAGCCGGCACTTGTTGATAAAGAGCCCCTTCTGTCGGGAATCATCAACGGAACTGACCAGGATGTCTCATCAATCAGAAACGTAACATCTCAGTTCACCGTTTTCCATCACCACGAAAATGCGACCGGCGCTGTCGATAGCGGTGCCGCCTTTGACAGGAACAGAGGGAAGTTTTTCGATCCATTGATCTTCCCCGGTGTGGATATTGATTGAGCCGAGAAAGGCTTCCTCCGGCTTTTCGTCGGGATGTCCTGCCGCCAGAAGCGTGTCCCCCTCCTCACTGACGATGAAGCTGGTGAAGCGTCGATTCTTCGCATCCTGCCAACGGTTTTTCGGTGCGGGGGGAGCCTGTTTGCGGCGGTTCTGTTGCATGCGGATAAATTCGCCGGCTTTGTCTTTACCCCCACCTTTCGCTCCCGGTTCCTGAAGTGCGAGGTTGTTAAAGTAAAGGCCCTCATAGTTGGCGTCATGATTTAAGACGCAGCCATCTTCGCAGATGTAGCTGAGTGAAACGTATTTCCCGTAATTGGGATAGTAAGGGTAAAAGGCGGTCCGGAACTGCGAAGTGATCTGCACTTTCGGCTTGTTCTTGTTCTCAAGATTGTCGAGATCGAAGCGGGCAGTTTCGTAAACTCCGCCCCCGAGAAATTGAAGCTGGCCGTCCACGATCTTGAGATTCCCCTGCATGCTGACTCCGCTGTTCACCTCGCTGGACAAAACTCCCGAGCTTGTGTTCTGCGCTTTCAATTCACCAGTTGCTGTATCGAGAGCGACAACCATGGTTCCGTCGTAGTGGGTAATTCCCGCCGCTGCGTAGACTCTGTTTCGCTCTTCGTCGACAACGACTCCACCCGAGACAGGCCACGAAGATACCAGTTTTCCGAATACCGGAATCAGCTGTGACTTCGGACCCGTTCGAAAGGTCCAGAGCATCCTCCCTGTCTTCGCTTCAAGGGCGTAGACTTTCCCGTCGGCCGCGCCGAGAAAAAGTCGGTCCTTGCTGACCACTGGAGGATAAAAGACCGCCCCGTCTGTGTAGTTTTTCCAAACAGATTTCCCTTCTGCATCATGAGCCTGAACGACCCCGTTTCTATCAGCGGTGAAGACGAGTCCGCCGGCTGCGACGGGAGCAGTAACCAGATTGTCATCGCTACTGACTTTCTTCGACCACTTCAGAGTGACTTTTTCAGGGAGAGCCACTTTTGTGAGATCAGAGCGGTCATCACGCCCACGGTATCGAGTCCAGTCGTTCTCGTGAGCATTGAGAGCTTCCACCTTTTCGATTTCGCCAAAAGTGGTGAGGGACTTACTGAAAGTATCCTCCGGAGCTGGTTCGTTGGCGGGGGCCAGTCCGATATTTCCGTAGAGCGAAAGTTGGCAGCCACACATCCATGGTCCCCAATAGAGATGGCCGTTGGAAATGAGAACGCCATCCTGGCAGGGCGGACGCATTGGGGCGATGTGCTGCGCGGTGTTGGTCTCGGTAAGCATGCGAACGGTTCCACCGGAGGCCCGGAAAAAGATGCTGTCGACGCTTCCTGTAGCACGGGTGCAAGCGCGCCTAGCGGGAAGTTGGGCGAGTGTTTTTCCTGTTTTGTAATCAAGTTTGACGCCGCCATCCCCGTCCTGACCTCCAACTGCGTAGATGGCATCATCGCGAAGGACAAGCTGCAAATTTCCAACGGGAAATGTCCAGGAGAGGGAGCCGTCTTTGGTGGACGCGACCGTCATCGTTTCACGCTGAGGGCCGGCAAAGAAAAGGTAGTCGGCATTGCACTTCATGTAAGTGGCCGTGGCGTAACCGGTGATGTAATGCTGCGCCTTTTGATTCTCGCCGATGGCAGCAAGCAGTTTTGGATCACTGTTTTTCCAGAGAAGAGATCCATCTTTGCGATTGATCGCGGCAAGAAACTTTTCAGGGCAGTAGCAGAAAATTTGCTCGTCATTCATGCAGATGGCCCGGGCGTCGAGAAACTCTTCGTCGCGGTGATGCCAGAGCAGTTCTTTGGTTTTGACATCGATGGCCATGACCGTTCGACCGTAACCAAAGGAGGTTCGCGGATCGTTGTAGTCGTGTCCGTCCCACATGCCCCAGGGCCAGTGCCCCAGTCCGCGACGGATTGACTTTTGCGTTTCCAGTTTCTTTTCAAGGTTGCCAACCAGGGCGTAGAGGATGCCGTTTTCCATCGCCATCCATTTCCAGGTGGGGCCGTCGGAAATGCCATCAGGAACGACAATCCTGTCGCGAATTTCACCCGTGACTCCATCGATGATATTGCAGGCATCGTGTTCGCCGAGATAGAGCGCATCAGCCGTGGCGATCATGGTGTTGCGGTGAATCATGAAACCCTCGGGGAGGGGCTGCTTCCAGAGAATGGTTCCGTTGTAGGCATTGGCGCAGAGGAGCGTGTTGAGCATCGCATTCTGGTTCGCTTTGTGGGCGATGTGCCCCATTGCTTTGAAGATGCGCCCGCCGCCGATCACGGTTTGTTCCGGCATCGGGCTGAATTTCGGATCTGCGATGAATTGCGTCCGGAAGTTGCCTTTGACGTATTGGTCCGTTGAGTTGGGATTGTTGTCAGGGCCGTGATAGGGGTGAGTCCATTCGTCGGTGCCTTCAGGAACGGGCTTGACGAATGGTTCTGAAAAACCAGCGCTGCGGAAGTGATGTTTCCCCAGTGGCCGGAGGACTCGCGCGATTTCTTCGCCCTCGTAGTGAGGATCCTTATTATCAAACCATACGGCGTCGGCGATGTTGTCGGCGAGGTGGATGCGGGATGGCTCACCGGTCACAACGAAGATTCGGCTACCGAGAAAGCCGGCGTCGGCGGCTTTTTCCTGGATGGAACGGGTGACTTCACGATCTCTCGTCTGAATGTAAAAGGTGAGCTCGCTCGCTTCGGCAAGACCAAGAGCAAAATCAGGGTCAGTGGTATCGAGGAGGCAGACAATTCCGCGCTTCAGATTGATTTCCTTTAGAGCTTCCTCAATGGCTGGATCCGCCCCCTGCGAAAGTGATTGAAGAAAAAATACTCCCGCGACAAGAGCCGCAGCGGTGCGGATTGGAAAAGGAGAGAAAGCAGTCATCGAGTAGTTCAGTTTCTGAAAATCAGGCCTTGAAGTCAATAATGCCCTCAACGCAAAGACGTAGCCTGCGATTCGCAGCCTCCGCTTTTACGTGATTGCTTTGCAGCGCGCCTGATGCCACGCTTTCGTCTCAATCTTATGCTCAAGAATTCCCGAAGATATTGCGCCACTCTGATCGCGACCTTTTTGCTAACCACTGTGACGGTCGTTTTTGCCTGCCAGGTGCCGGTATTCCGCTTTGCCCTCGAACGTTGGGAAGCGGATGCTTATTCCGTCGTCATCACTCCGGGATCTTCCGGAAAGCTGAGTTCCGATGAAGAGAAGGTCCTCGAATTTCTAGAGTCGGTCAGAAGCGATATGAATATCGCCGCCAATGTGACGGTGAAGTTGGATGAAGAAGCGAAGGGATCGGGGGCAAGTTCTGAGTTAAGCCTCTTTTTTCCGCGGAAAATTCCGGGGATGCCGATGAAGCCAATCTGGTCCGGTCCTGCAACGATGGAAAATGCCCGCAACATTGTTGACTCACCAAGCCGCCGGGAAATTGTGAAACGTCTTCTCGCTGGAGAGTCCACCATCTGGTTGTTGGTCGAGAGCGGTGAGTCGGAAGCGGATGATGCAGCAGCCAAGACAATGGAAGAGGTGGTTAAAGAGGCTCCCAATCTTTTGAAAATCCCTGAAGGTGTCATTACTCAGGATGCTCTCGCGTCAGATGAGCCCCTTTCGCCTTCGGTTGATCCGGAAAACATTCTGCAATCAGATGTCCCTTTGATGATCGGGTTTTCGACTATTCGTGTTTCGCGTTCGGATCCGGCGGAGCAGATTTTTCTGCAGATGTTATTGAATATTGAAGATGACCTTAGTGAGTTTGCGAAAGAACCAATGGTCTTTCCTGTTTTTGGAAGAGGTCGGGCTCTGGAGCCGCTGATCGGTCGGGGTGTCACTCGTGACAATGCTCTCGACTATGGAGGTTACCTTTGCGGGGCTTGTTCCTGTGAGGTGAAAGATCAAAACCCGGGGATGGATTTGCTGATCGCTGCCAATTGGGACGCCGCACTGGAAGGCAGTCAGATCATTATCGATAAAGTGTTACCGCCACTGGAGGGAACAGCAGCCCTGACGAGTGCTCATAAGGGTTCAGGAATGAAGCCCCCTCCATCACCGGTTTCTGCAGGACCGGCCGTTGAAGATCCAGAGACGATTGCGGCAGTTCAGCCTGCAGCTTTAAATCTCAGACTCACCTGGCTTATCGCCGGAGCTGTCCTTCTCAGTCTCATTGTTGGTTCCATCCTGATTAAAAAGCGTGCTTCATGAAATTGAGTCGGCTCGTTTCGCGGGAAATTCTTCACCGCAAGATTAATTTTGTCATCTCCGTTCTCGGAGTCGCGCTCGCTGTTGCCAGTGTCATCGCTGTTTTCAGTTTGCTTTCAGCACATCACACGCACACCGGCGAGATCCTGTCTCTTATACACATCTGACGCTGCCGACGAAGAGGATAGTGTAGAT
>CAJXQE010000470.1 GCA_913058215.1 uncultured Verrucomicrobiales bacterium | reverse complement strand
CTATCCTCTTCGTCGGCAGCGTCAGATGTGTATAAGAGACAGCGATCAGAGGCTCACTGATCTCGTAGGTGCCGGGCGGAATTGAAACGACCCCGCCTGATTCGGGCAAGGCATCGAACGCTTTCTGAAGCGAGTCGAAATCCGAAGCGACAATGCTTTTGGCGGCAACAGCAGGTGTCGGTGAATCCTGAGATTTCGTTGTCAGCGGGAAAACTGAGAGCACTGCGAGAAAGGTAAGAAACTTCATTTCATCACCCTAGTCTGAATCAAGGCTGCGCTTCTATACCGGATGTCCGTCTTAACCTTCTTCTTCCGGTTCTTTCCAATAGTCAGGAAGGTCCGTGATCGTTCCGGATAGGATTTGATAAATTCGTTTCCGTTCGCTGCTTCCGAGATACAAATACTCCGGGTGGCTCTGAGGATTTGTCAGGATGCTGTGAAGTTTTCGGTAAATGATGGATTTAATCTCTTCAGGAAGACTTGTGAATGCTTCCGAATAGATCAGATAGCTGCAGCGATACTTGAACAGCCTTTCATAGAGTCGGAGATCTTTGAGGGATCGTCCTTCATTGTCTTTTTTCCTGTTTTCCTGAAAGGCACTTTGAAACTCAAGCGAACCTTCGATGCCCTGTTCGGGAAGGTCGAGTTCGTTGGCGAAGAGCATTTGCTCCAGAATATCGTCAGAGTGGTGATCGAGAATATTTTGGTTTGTTTCCGAAAGGGGGGAGTCGATTGGCTCGCCGAATGCCTTCTTCATTTCCCTATGGCGATGAAGTGTTTGCTGTGTGACCAGGTTCGCACGTATCAATTCATTGTGGAGACTCACCTGGTGTTCGAGAATCATGAGGGAAACGACATCGCTGCGAGCTCCGCCAGAATAGGGGCCGCCGTCTATGAATTGGGAAAGCTCGTGAACCGGTTTTTCGGTGAGGGAGTTCAGGATAATAGGATCGTCCCGGGTCTCGCCCTCTTTGGCAATTGAGTTGCCCATATGAGAGTGCCCTTCCACAGATCCGGTCACATACCATCCGCCCCAGCGTTCCTCGATCGGACTGTCTTGACGGGTATGAAATGAGCCTGCATGAAAGAAAGGTTGACCATCCTCGCGCGGAAAAACAGACCGTACCATCAGTCCCGGGAAATTGTAGTTGGAAGATCCGGCGTGGCAATTCAGGCAGGACCGGTCGCGAACAAGAGTCGGTTTTTGGCTTTGAGAAAGGCCGGACAATTCTACCAGATGAAACACGACACCAAGTTTGGAGTCAAAAGTGGCGACCTCGATATTTCCACCCTGAACCCATCCCACGTAGGCGTTGTCGGAATGATAGATTGCCCTGGGTGTTTCAGGGGAAATTCGGGAATTCTGCGCGCTGGTTTTTGAATAGACCAGGACCTGCGATTCAATCGGAACTTCAAGGACTTTAAGAAGGTGTTCGAGCACTGCCCGGTCCCCGTTTTTCGGGAGGGTTTCCTCTCCTGATTCCACCTTCGCAAAGTATCGCGTGAGCGAAGTACTTTCAGACGTGTCAGAATAATGAACCGGGGCGTTCTCGTAAGCAGGATCGAATGCCGCGAGGTCTTCGATTCCGAAGGACAACATCCAGAGACAGCTAAATTGTGTCAGGTGAATCCAATGAGCGATTATTTTTGTGTGTTCCAGCGACTCCATTTTACTATCTGGGGCAAAAGATGTATTCACAATGCAGGTTTAATGCGTCTTTACAAGAGGGATCGAGATTGCGGCATCGCGTAGCGTCCTCCGGATCGCAGTCTTACTTCTTGTGCGCACGAATCCAGGCCTTGTAATTTTCAACATGAGCGCCGGCGCCAATCTTCTCATCGATTTTCTTGAAGTCATCATTGAGAATGACAAGCGTGGGGAAGGTATGAATTTCATATTCCTCCATCAATCCCTGAACCCAGTCGGTAGACTCACTGATATTTGCAGGGATCTCGTGGGAGGTAAATTGGATTTCCTTCTCAATGAATTCCCGCCACGCTGGAGTTGCAATTACTCTGCGGTGGAGAGTTTTGGAGATACTGTTCCAGCTTGTTCCAGTAAAAAGGACAACGCGCACTTTTTCGGATTTCGGAACTACTTTTGCTCCGGTATTTGCATTTCCCACTGATTTGGGAAACGGGATTTTTGTAAAGAACTCTCCGAATGTGAAGAAGAAAATGACGCCAATGCATCCTAAGACCAACAGAATTCTCATTAATGAATTCCATAAAGATCGTATGAAATACACTTATTTGCAAGGCTGACTAACTCGTCTTCAAGAACCGGGAAATGGGACTGGATCAGAGCGAATGTGCCCGGATCCAAGTCTTGAAATTTTCAACCGGAGGTCCGGCGCCTACGAACTGATCAATTTTCTCAAAGTCATTGCTGAGAAGAATAATGGTGGGAAATGAACGAATGCCGAATTCCTGCATCTGGCTGGACGCCCTTTCCGATACGAGGCTTCTGTCTCTCGGAATGTCATAGGAAGTGAAGATAATTTCTTTCTCAGCGTATTCTTTCCACGCGTCCTTTGATATCACCGAACTGTCGAGAGTTTTGCAAGCCGGGCACCAAGTCGTTCCTGTGAAGAGAATCACCCGCAAGCGTTCACCGTGGGGCAGGTCTTTGACTCCTGATCTCTCTTTAATCACAGTTTGAGGGAAAGGCACCTCCGACGAAGAACCCCGGAAAAGGGAAAAACAAGCAATGCCAATGCATCCGAAAATGATGAGATTCTTCATGGTAATTTACTATAATTACCATAAATATAGGTTATTTCATTGCGAATGCAAGGATATCGTTCTCCCTCTTTGTTGCCAGAAAATCCACACCACAGCAAGGAGAGCGATCAAAGCTCCGAAAAATTCCCGGGACAGTTCTACGCGTGGGTCTTCGGCCGACATGCTCACTTGTGTCATAGTGAATTCTTTCTCACCGAACAGGTTCTGGTAGAGACCTGGACCGGAGAGGCCCATTTCAACCACGCAAAAAACGGCGGCCAGAATCATCAGCCACAAGGGGACGTTCCGGAACAGGGTGATCGCGAACATCACCGCAATGAGCAAGTAAAAAACAAACCAGAGAGTCGCGTCGATTCCGGATGGCTTGTAATAAATTTCCGGATCAATGTCATTTCGCTGAAACCAGGCGAAGAGCAAAAAAAGAATGATGCAGACAATGTTGGCGATGCGTAGTGGAAGAGATCCTCTCATAATCAGTTGGTAAATATCGAATCGGGATCGCACCGGTTCAAATCAATATCACTTTTTCTTTTTGGGAGTGGGTCGATCAAAGATAACGATCGCATCCGCTTCGACCCGGAAGTTGGTCCCGGTCTGTTCATTAAAATACCGAAGTAGGTCGATGCCCCGGATATTCGACAATGCGAGAGACACACTTTGCTCGGATCGCGTCAGCAAGATGAAATTGGGGCCGTCGGGAGCGATTTTCGGATCTTTGCAATAATAGGATATCACCTCGAGCACTTCGGAAATGGAAGCGTCTTCAATCTCGGTGTTTTCAATCCGGGACCGAAGCACCACATCGAAGTGAGGGTTCTTTGCCTGCATCACCGGTTTTGGTGATTGAATATTTCCCGGAGAGGCAACGACAATGGCCCGCTGATCGAATCGCATCGCGCAGCCGCCGAGTTCAGTTACGTATTGAAGCGCGGTCATCAGAGAAACATTGTTCAGATTCAGAGTGATTTTTCGCGTGCCCGGATCATTCCCGGCTCCTGCTCCCGGGCGGATGACAAGATTCAACGGAGCTGAGGCAGTCGAGGAACCTGAGGAGACCTGTCGAAGAAACTCAAGAGTCTCCGAGAGTGGAGTATCATCAAAAGACAGGCTGGGCACCCGAATCGTTTGCAGAGATTTTAGAATCGGATGATTCGCCGGGGGAGTCGGGCGGGCTCTCCGAAGGTTCTGTAGACCCGCCAGATCGGTCTTTTGACCAATCAGAACAACATGAGAGTCGATCAGGTAAGAGGTTTTGCTCAGTTCGCAGGCATATTTCACCACCGTCGAAAGAGGAGTGTCGCGAAGGGATAGAGTAATCTTTGGATTCGCTGCGGCGAGTTGACCAAGAGGGTCGTAGATTACAAAGTTCGAAGGCGAGGCATTCAATTCAGCCGCCTTGGCACTGAGAAACTCAAGCGCTGATTTCAGGTCGGTATCTTCGAGCTGAATCGAATCCACTTTAGCCGAGGACAAGGGAGTCTGAGACTGCGCAAGCTCCAGGTTTCCGAACAAAAATAGAGGGAGGGCAAGGATCAGGAAAAGCCTTTTCATGAAATGGAGCATAGCAGGAATGGCACTTGTTAGGCAAGGGGGCAGCCAGTGTTTTCGCCCTTCGCCGAACAATTCTAAATTTTCCTTGCAGAACCGCCGAATCTGGGGAAATTAGCGACCCGCAAGACTGCTTTGGTCGAGCGAACATGGCTTAAAGCACTCATAGCTCAACTGGATAGAGCACCTGATTACGGATCAGGAGGTTTGGGGTTCGAATCCCTATGAGTGTGCCATTTCCAGTCAGGGAGTTACGAAGATTTCGGGGTCTCCACCAAAGATTGGGGACAGTTCTATTTTGGGTCTCCACCAAAGATTGGGGACAGTTCTATTTTTAACCGCATTCGGCGA
>CAJXQE010000469.1 GCA_913058215.1 uncultured Verrucomicrobiales bacterium | reverse complement strand
GAGATCAGCCTCGGTCTCGTGGGCTCGGAGATGTGTATAAGAGACAGGTTATGGAGAGTTGAGGCAGGACGAAACGGAGATGTACAGTCGAATACTGGGAGCCCTCACCAGCACCGCTCCTGACGAGAGGGCCATTATGGGTGTTCGGTCCGTTGTCCCCTTCAACGGTGGCGGTGACTGGACCTGCCAGAATCAGGATCACTGGATCTTCGAGGGCACGGGAATGAAGAATGGACAGTCAATCCCTGGTCTCGTGGGCTGGGAGCATCATGGTGAACCGGATTCCGACATCAAAGGTCTCGAGATACTCGCAGAAGGAAACGTATGGACCGGTGGAGGCCGTCAGGGCAAATATACCTCCGTGATATTTCCCGGCCCGAAAGAGAATGTCATCTTTAATGCTTCGACCATTTTCTGGTCTCAGGATCTCGCAAGTCCTCCGGGGCACTGGATCCCGTGGT
This sequence comes from uncultured Verrucomicrobiales bacterium, assembly GCA_913058215.1. Lineage (GTDB taxonomy): Bacteria > Verrucomicrobiota > Verrucomicrobiia > Verrucomicrobiales > DEV007 > Arctic95D-9. The sequence continues at coordinate 4,225 of CAJXQE010000469.1, read as the reverse complement.
CGCACAATTCAAGACCCCATGGTCCGGATCCAAGAGTGCAGCGGATGACAAAAAATGCGCTCGATCGCGCATTGGGGAAAGGGTAGGGGACCTCAATTCTACGTGCGGAGATAGTTTCCACTTTCTGACTCACTAACTTTCTTTCTTTCCTGAGGTTCCGACCAGCGCATTCTCCCAAATGCTGCTAGGATGCTCCACCCATGGAATTGTGGCATTATTTTCTTCTCGCTGGCCTCGGAGTCATCGCGGGCACGCTCAACGTTCTTGCCGGCGGTGGATCGCTCCTCACGCTGCCCGTGATGGTTTTTCTCGGTCTCGACGGAGCCGTCGCGAACGGCACCAATCGCGTTGCGATTCTTGCCCAGAACGTGACGGCCGTCGGAGGTTTTCGGAAGCTCGGTTTCTCCGACATGAAACTGAGTTTCTCTCTCGCCCTTGCTGCTCTGCCCGGCGGCATTTGCGGTGCTCTTCTGGGCACCATGGTTCGAGGAGAGCTCTTCAATCGCGTTCTCGGCGGTGTCCTTATCGGGGTGCTTCTCCTCATGACGGTGCAGCGTTTGCGAAAGGTAAAAAAGAGTACAGCCGATCAAGGCGAAGCTGCAGAGACAAACAGCACGGGCCCTTCTCGACGTCAGCTCATTCTCGGACATCTCGCGATGGTGGTAGTGGGTTTCTACGGAGGTTTTATTCAGGCTGGAGTTGGTTTTTTACTCATGGCCGCATTGCATCAGGTTCTCGGACTGGATCTGGTCCGGGTGAATATGCACAAAGTCTTTATCGTAGGGTTTTTCACCCTGGCGGCCTTGATCATTTTTGCCATACGATTTCAGGTCTTGTGGATTCCGGGGCTTGCTCTTGCTGTCGGAAATTCCATCGGAGGCTGGATTGGATCTCAGCTAAGTGTGCTCAAGGGAGAAAGCTGGATCCGCAATGCTCTCTACGTCGCTCTTTTGCTGATGGCGATCAAATTACTCTGGCCGGGTTGATCGTTCAAAGCGGAAAGCGATCCCGGCTATCTGTGAGCAGGTGATCTGGAGAATTAAAACAGACAGCAATCGACCACCCACTGTAGGCCGTGCGCTCCGCCTGGTTTTGAAAGTCATCTGCGGCAGCAGCTCGATCTATCTCTGGAAATGCATCGAAGAGTATCACCCCGCGTTGCGGGTAGATGGCAAAGGCAAGCGGAGCGCTCGCCCTACAGTGCCTGCGAGCTTATCATCGAACAAGGATTGAGCTTCATCGGCTTAAAGCCTAGAGTGCGTGTTCTTTTACCACCATGACTCGACTACTAAAAGCGATCGCTCTATTTGCCGTCTTCTGTGCTGCCTCTACTCAGGCTGAGGATAGCATTCGGATTCTCTTCATCGGAAACAGTTACACGGGGCAGATCAGGAAAACCGTTACTCAACTGATCAAGACTTCGCCTGAAGGAAAAGCGACTGAGCTTGAATTCATTACCCCCGGCGGCAAGACTTTGCAATTTCATCTGGAGAATCCGCAAACCGTCCAGATGATTTCCGAAGGAAACTGGAATTTTGTGGTTCTGCAGGACCAAAGCCAAACGCCTGCCGTATTTCCCGATCAGTTCAATGATGCCGCGCGGGAGTTGGATAAACTGATCGATGCCGCCGGTGCCAAAACCGTTTTCTACCAAACCTGGGGGCGCCGCGACGGAGACAAAGCCAATCGCGATCGCTTCCCCGATTACGAAACGATGCAAAAAAGTCTCAGCAAAAGTTATGAGACCACCGCAAGACGTTGTCGCGCACTTCTTGCTCCCGTCGGAGATGTCTGGGCTGAGGTGCGAAAAGCGGATTCAGAACTGGGGAAAGAACTATACAAAGATGACGGCAGTCACCCTTCCGCAAAGGGTGCCTATCTCGCTGCCTGCGTGTTTTACAAAACCCTCTTCGACAAGTTGCCGACCCTCGAGTTCGATGATGGTATCACCACCGAGGAGAAGGCTCGGATACTGATAGCCATTGATGAGGTGGTCGAGAAATAGACGAGGCATCGGTCCCGGTTGGTAGCGGGGCCGGGAGTTTTAGCTATCCACTATTCTCGAAGGCAAATCGCCGTCTGTTCTCTGCCTGGCGTTTTCCTCGTCTCGCTCTTTTTCGTATCGGGGTTTCCACCAGTGGATCGTCAGGGGGACGGCAATGTTGAGAAAAAAGCAGGTCACCATCAGGGTATAAAACGCCTCAGTGCTGAGTAATGAGTATTCGACGTAGGCGATGTCGATGACGACAAAAGCCAGTTCGGCCCGTCCCAGCATTCCGAATCCGATCATTATGCTCGCGGCCGGTTTCATCCCGCCGGTATAGCGCGCTGCCAATGCCGCAGATGTGACCTGAAACACGAGAATTCCCACAATCAGCGTTAAGCACTCGGGAATGACGGAAACAAGAATCTCCCAATCGAAAACCAGGTGCGCGCCGAGCGACACGAAAAAGACCGGACCGATCCAGGAGAAAGCGACGTTGTCGATGATTCGCTTGGTATCGGAAAAAGAACCACTGGTGCCGGAATGAAAATATTCCTCCCGTAGGATGAGTCCCGCCATGTAAGCGCCAATCGCGGGATGAAATCCAAAGTGATGTCCGACCAATCCCGTCACCAGCGCCAGGATGAGCACCTGAAGCGTCGCATGTTCACCCTCGGCATAGGTCAGCGCATGGCGAGCCCCGAAGCGCGACAGAATTGGAAAACGCTTTGTCCAATGCCCCGGTTCGTGAGGAAAGATCACCACGCCTACGACGGAGATCAGGATGAAAAACAGCACCGCTTTGCCCACGATAATCTCCACATCGATCAGCGAAGTGCTTCCATCACCAGTAACGATAGGAATGACCACCGCAATCAAAGCGAGTGACGCGATGTCGTCGAGCACCGCTGATGTCATGATGCGTGTCGCGACCGGCGAATTGGCGAGGCCCTCGCTTTTCAGCGAAACCATCGTCAATGAAACCGCCGTGGCAGTCATCGCCAGTCCGCACATGATGGCGATATTCATGTCTCCCCAGAAAAACCATGCCACCGAAAATGCGATGGTGAAGGGAGCGAGGGCACCGAACAGGGCGATTCCCCAGCTTTTCCGGATGCTCTTCAGGAAATTGTTCGGGTTCTCCTCGAATCCGAGCGCGAACATGATGAGGATGATGCCCACCTCAGCCAGTGTCCGAATGAATTCGGAGTTCTCTTCCGGCATCCAACCCAGGTTCACAAAGAGCGCGCCAATTCCGAGATAATACACCACCGGTGTCAATCGCGTGGCCCGGGCCACGATTACAGCCACAAAGGCACCAGCCCAGATCAGGGCGAGTTGGGTAAGGTCTTCCATCGATAAAGTGCGCCGATCCTACAAAATACCCAAACATCAATCAAGGCGTACACTGTCATAAGCTTGTCGTATCTTGAGCCGGTGTGCATCGACATTGCCACCAGTTAGGAAAGTGGTTTCCCCTCGCAATGATACTGACACGAGCACAAAAATACGCTGATGCGAACTCAGTCCACTTGATGTCACCTCGCCGAGAAATAGACGAAGCGCTGGTTTCGTTGTCGAGGGTGAGCGAAAGGTCAAACTTCTACTCGCTTGAATCCCCGGAATCAGACTTTGTGCCGAGCTTCTGTCCAAAGATCCACGGAGCCAAATCCTCTCTCGCATAAACTCCGCCTGCGATATTGTGTCCTTCTCCGGTGAGTTCATCATACTTCACCAGTTCGCCTCCAATGGCTTGAATCGCCTTGAACATCACTCGTGACTTTTCAACTGAAACCTGATCGTCCTGGTCTCCGTGAAAGGCCCAGATCGGAATGCCCTTGAGCTTTTCCGCATCCCCCGGGTTTCCCCCTCCGCAGATCGGAATGACAGCAGCAAAAGTTTCCGGATGATTTGCGGAGATTCTCCATGAACCGAAACCGCCCATCGAAGAACCGGTCAGGTAGATTCGTGTTTCATCGATGGGAAGATTCTCCGCGAGGTCGGCGATGAGAGCCATGAGATTTGTTTCCACAGAATTCTTCCAGCCAATGTCGGCGCTGGGACATTGTGGGGCGAGGATGAAACAAGGATACTCTTCCTGGCTCTCTTCGGAGCCGAACGCTCTCGTAGCGCCTCCCATTTGAGCCTTGTTGTCATCGCCGCTTTGTCCCGACCCGTGAAGCCAAATCAGAAGCTGTCTCTTATACACATCTCCGAGCCCACGAGACCGAGGCTGATCTC
>CAJXQE010000468.1 GCA_913058215.1 uncultured Verrucomicrobiales bacterium | reverse complement strand
GAGATCAGCCTCGGTCTCGTGGGCTCGGAGATGTGTATAAGAGACAGATCCAGTCACGGGCGCGTTCATGACGATCCTTTTTCCCGACGCCCTGACATTCCAGGCCGAAGGACACATTATCGAGAACCGTTCGATTCGAGAAACTGGTGTAGTCCTGAAAGACCATTCCGCGGTCCGCTCCCGGCTCGGTTACATTTTCGCCATGAACCAACACTTCACCTGAGGTCGGCGGATGCTGCGGGCTGAGGCCCGCGATACACCTGAGGATGGTACTTTTACCACAACCGCTCGGTCCGAGAATCCCGATAAACTCTCCGGCATCAGGCTTGTCCTCGACTTTGAAAGTGACATCCTTCACCGCGGTAAATGCGCGATCGGTCCCCGCATCAAAAGTCTTGGTGACGTTCCGAAACTCCACCACTGGAGGTTTTTCTTTTTCTGAATCAGAATCAGGCATCTCCATCCTCCTTGTAAGGGAACCATCTTTTCTGCTGCCACAAAACGAATCGGTCGATAGCAAAGGCAAGCAAAGCGATCAAAATCAAGATCAGGTAAATATGCTCCCGTGGCCCACGCCGCTGGCTCATGATGATGATATTCCCCAGGCCCAACTTCGCATTAATGACTTCAGCCAGCATGATATAACCGAAAGCGAGCCCGTAGAGAAGTCGCAGTGAATTCACAATATTCGGCAATGCCAGGGGGAGCAGCACTTTCCTAATAGCCTGATGACTTTGAATCGGCCACCAAACTAGAAAGCCACAAACCAGTCCCACGGCGCCACCGATCCAGATCCCCGGCTTTTTCAAAACGTCCACCCAGGGCATGCTCGGAACTTCGATACGCTGAAAGAGAATCAGAGCCAACACCATCAACGCTCCATAAATCGAACCAATCACCAGTGAACGAATCACACCCTGTTTCGGAACCGGCTTGGCCCCAAGAGTATAAGCCGTATCAAGGAATCGACTGGAAACGCCATCCACCGCGTGGGTGGTGTCGAAGAAAATAAACGCCACTGACGAGAGGAAGATGAACATCACTTTCTGGCTCTCGCCAAGCCCAAACCAAATCAGAGTGAGCGGGATCAACGCTGCGATTGGGATGTTCCGGCCAAAGACACTCAGCGGTCGTAAAAATGCATTTACTCTGGGGAAACAAGCGGCCATCACCCCAAGCGGAACCGCAAACGCAGCCGCCAGCATGAAGCCTCCCAGAACCCGCCCGACACTCCAAAGGGTCGACCGCATCAGCGCACGTTCAAACCAAAGACTCTTCACCGAGCCTAACATTTCACCTAAACTCGGCAGAAGAAACGGACTGATAACCCGCTTTTCCGGGTCGCCCATCGTAAGGAGATACCAAACAAGAAGCATTAAAAGAACACAAAAGGTTCCCGCAATGAGCCGTTCACTCTGCGAAGGCCGGTCCCTAATGGTAGACCAGCGTTTCCAGAGATCAGAAAAGAAAGAAGCATCCTCATCTTTTACCACGAGACCTCTCTCACCGATGGACGCATCCGTACCATCACCGAGCGCGTCGGACACCGCCATGGTGTCTTCTACGCTTGGTTTGTCCTTCGGTTTAGGATCTTCCATTTTCAGGTAAAGAAAATTGGAATGACAATTACTCCGGATTCTCCAAAGCGATCACCTTGATCTCTACCCGGCGATTTTTCGAATGATCGTCCGCCGAAGCATCAGAACTGGGCCGGTCCCATCCAACTCCCTCAACAGTGAACTGATTCGGATCAAGAGTATTGAACTGGTTTACCAGTGCCTCTTTCACAGAGTTGGCCCGGTTACTGGATAGTGATTTCACCATCTGCGGACTGACTTTTCCTTTCATACTTGCATCCGTATGACCCTCGATGATGATGTTGGCGGCACCATATTGGCCGGCCACTTTCGCCACCTCTTCGAGAACAAATTTAATATTGGGATCATAGGGAACTTCGACGTCCTGACCATTCTCCCGCTTCATGATTTTCTTGTCGAGATCCCAGCTGTTCGGATAGAAATGGATCGTGATCACTTTCGTCAGAATCTCCGTCCCTTCAGCCTTCAATGTGGCCACTGACTGTGGAGCGAATCGCACCTGGTAATCGTTCTTGCTGGTTTTGTATTTTTCCTCTTCACCCAGTTTTTGAATGATTGAGAAATCCATGACCTTGTCGAAAGAAACCGGGGCACCCACTTTGCCCATCTTACGATAGAGCAGGTAAGCTGTGTTCCAGGTCCTTTCGAAGTTCGCCGGATTGTTCTGATTCATGAAGAAGTCGCGATTCTCGGCGTAATTGGTCGAGTGGGCATCCGCCATCATCTCCATAGTTTCGTCGGCAGGAATCCCGTAGAGAGACGCCATCAGTTCGGCCGCTTTCTGTTTCCCTGCCGAGGTTTTTAAGGATTCCATTCCATCGAAAATCCCGCGCACGAGACCTTCGCAGATATCCATGTTGTCTCGTGCAAAATCGGCACGGGCGAACCAGACATCCGCAATCAGCTTGTTCGCTGTCGCCGTACTGACGAGGAGGTGGTTGGAATCGATATCACTGAGATTATAAATGTCCGGCGCCCAGCTGACACAGGCGGCGATGGATTTATCAGCATTGAAAGCAGCGGCAGCCTGGAAAGCATCCCCGGCATAAACAAACTCCACCTCAGCAGGTTGCACCCCGCCATTCACCAGAGCATTGAGCACGAAATATTCACTGGGAGAATTCTGAGCCAGCACTATCTTTTTCCCTTTCAGATCTGCAATCGTCGGATTCTTCGGATCGGCAGCAGCGCTTCGACGGATGACAATGCCATCACCACCATTGGAAAAGTCGACCTGTTGAAAAACGCGGGGACGAATTCGGCTGTCCTTGTTCAACTCTCCCATGAAAAGCGGAAGCATATCCAGCGTTGCCCAACCGATATGGACCTGACCGGCAGCATAAGCGTCCCGCATCGCGACGGGATCATCAATCAGAACCAGTTCGACTTTGAAATCTTCGCCACTTGGCGTCGTCCAAACTTTTCCCGGATCGCCGCCACCATTCTGTAAAATGATCGGAGCCCATCCAGCCCACACGTTCAGGGCGAACTTCACCGTCCGCGCTTCAAGTGGCTGGTAGTCCGATTTCTCCTTCACCGGAGGCAGTTTTTCCTGAGACACAAAAGCGTATTCCTGCACCGTGGTCGGGGCATTTGAATCAGCAGCTTCGACATCTTTGTCGAGGGGCGTCGTGGGCGTTGCCGTGTTGTTTGTTGCGAGGTCCGTCACCTTAATCGGTTTCGGGTCACCTGTGGTCGGTCCGCTTCCTCCTTCAGGAAAAATCACCCCGCGAAACGCGTAGGCTAACAGGCCCAGAATAACGAGGGCAACGACGATGAAAAACAGTGGCTTTGGTTTAGGCGATTCACTCATAGGTTCAAATATCAGTATAAGGTGGTGGAGAAAGGTGAAGCAAGCTTCCGCTTTTCTCAATCAATAGTGATGGGAAATTACCAGTTCCTGTGTGCTTTCCCACTATAAAAAGACAAGAGGATTGTAGACCAATGCACGAAACCTTCCGGAAAGGGGTTTCTCAACCCACTGCTTTCCCCTGACTACCCAGGTCCAAACGTTCCGTCAGACCCTCTCGCCATTTGCTGGTCGTTTTGTCATCCGCATCAGCATTGGCACTGATGTTCTCCTCGAAGAATGAAATCAGCTTGGCGTAGATTTGTTCTCTCGTTTCAGCGGTTAGCAATTCGGCCTGCGCAAAATGCTTGGGCCTCGGACTGGTGTTCTGGGCAACACAACGATAGAGAAAAATCCTGTCGTAACTACTGCGCAGTGGAAGCTCGCTGTATTCTTTGAAAGCACTCTGCATCGTCGCTTGCTCCGTCTTAAAACGGCTGAGCAAATGGGCCAATTCCACTCCGTATACCCAGTCAGGGCTGCGATAGCGCTGGGATTTGTCGTAGATTCCCACAGTCTCCCAGGCAAGAATCCCCAGAGACTGCCGGACGAGACTTAAAAGATAAGCATCCATCGCTTTTTTGCCCCACTTCTTCCCCCCTTTCCAAATCAACTCACTTCCGGCAATCCAGCCTGCCGCGAGAAGCGGATTCGAGGCAAGGAGAAACTTACTTCCCTGCCAGAGATACTTGATCGGCTCAAGATACGGCTGCATCTCTTCGACCTTCTTGTAGACCTTGCTCGCTTTCCTGACATTATCCGAAAGCTTCCGGATGTTCATCTCTTTGAGATCAATCAGCGGCAACTCTTCCAGCAACAGAATAATTTGAAGAGAAACCCGGTTAAGCGCCTTGAGTAGTTCTTCGAGATTTGTTTCCAGGATCGGCTTCTCCGATTCCGGCTGGTAAATTTTCGAGATGTCCTCCATCACCGTAAAAAGGTCGAGGACAAATCGCCGCGTTTCGAATTTTCCATCTTCCCAATAATAGCCCGAGGAAAAACGAAACAGCATCTGGTCTGCTTCACGGTCCAGGATTTCAGTGACGCGGGAATCTGCTGTGAGATGTGCCTCGTCATGCCAATCGATTGTCTGGAGTTTTTCGTAATCGGGAAACTCCATCCACTCGCCATAGGCCATCAGGATTCGCTCAAGTTCGCGACGCTTTTTGTCGAGCCTTTCGGATTCCGTCCGCACCTGTCTCTTATACACATCTCCGAGCCCACGAGACCGAGGCTGATCT
>CAJXQE010000467.1 GCA_913058215.1 uncultured Verrucomicrobiales bacterium | reverse complement strand
CGAGATCAGCCTCGGTCTCGTGGGCTCGGAGATGTGTATAAGAGACAGGCCACATCTTCCTTCGTCCAGAAAAACAGCCACGCTAATTCGACAAGAAGAAAAATGCCGAAGCCAATGTAGGTCCGCCGTCGAGCGAACATCCGGTAGAGTTCCCAGTAGAGCTGTCGAAAGAACAGGGTCATGGGATCGATTTAACAGGCTTGGATGAGGGGACTTCGCTCAGTTGCAAATACATTTCCTCGAGTGATTCCTCGCAGCGGGTAAAGTGATCGATGGGAATTCCTTCTTTGACGAGGTCGCTGAGCAGTTCCGGTGCGTTGATGCCCGCAGGGAGCGTGAAGCGACTTCCTCTGATCAACTGCCCCTGACGCTCTGATAATTTTTTGGCGAGTTCCGCAGGGGCGCTGCTTCGAATATCAAAAGCAATTCTGTCAGGTCCGACATCACTGCCGGAGCCTTCGTAGACGAGTTTGCCTTTTTGCAAAATGACGACTTCATCGCAGACTTGCTCAACTTCCGCGAGAAGGTGTGAACTCAAAATGACCGTCAGTCCGAATTCGTCCCGCAACTGCAAGACTTGCTTTCGAAACTCCACGATCCCTTCAGGGTCGAGGCCGTCGGTCGGTTCATCGAGTATCAGCATTTCCGGTCGTGGCAGAAGAGCCTGAGCCAGCGCAAGCCGTTGGCGCATCCCGTGACTGTAGGTTCCGACTTTGTCCTGGACTCGATCCTTTAATCCGACCCAATCGACGATTTCGGCCATTTCACTTTTAGATACTCCACCCGAGTAGGCCGTGAAAATTTGCAGATTTTTCCAGCCGGAAAGATATTCGTAAAAGGCCGGAGCTTCAAAGATAGCCCCGACTCTCCGAACGGCCTTCTCCCTGTCTTTCTGAACGGAAATCCCGTCGATCAAAATCTCGCCGGCGTCCGGATATACCATCCCCAGCATCACGCCGATGATTGTGCTTTTGCCGGCACCGTTGTGCCCAAGTAATCCGCAGATGCTGCCTTTCGCGACGGAAAAGGAAACTTCGCCCAGAGCGGGCGTGACGCTGCGGGGAAAACGTTTGGAGACTCCTGAGACTTCAAGCATTCCTAACGATCCACTACGAATTGCAATTGCTTGTCCACATGCCCGTCGGCGTAGAGGATATTGACTTCGTCGCCGACACTCTTGTGAAAATTTTCTTTGTCCGAGGCGATAGGGATTCCCGTCTCATTGCTGGTGATCCCAAGCAGATCCATATTTCCGATCATCTGCCCGTTGATGAGGCTGTTCCAGAAGTAGCTGGAACCGGTTTTCTCAAATATTTTCTCATGATCGGCTGGACATTGAAACGCGAACTCGTCAGGCAGGTATTCCTTTAGAACGGTGTCCATCACAGGAACATCATCTTCGCGGCTTTCGCGGGCGCCTTCCATGATGGGAAATTTCAAGCCGTTGTCCCCGGAGTAGGAATTGAGAGCAACGCCGATATCGCGCAGCTTCCCGGTGCACACGACTGATGAAGCCTGGCTCTTCACTGTTTTGAAACTGGTGAAGACGATGCTGAAAACGATCGCAAGAATGCCCATGACAACCAGCATTTCAAGGAGGGTGAATCCTCTTGGAATCTTCGAATGAGAATTCATTTTCGTCGCCCTCCTCCGCCCATCCGGCTCATGTTCTTTTGCATTTGCTCCATGAGCGGGGCGAGGTCGAGTTTGGTATCGGCATTGGCATCCTGATAGTAGGATTTGAATCCGGCCGTGGTAATCTTTTCGATCATTTCCGGATCAGCTTCCTCGAGTCCTTCCCCCCGGGGGCCGTTGGGATTTTCTTCCATTTGCTTGAGAGATCGCTCAACGATTTTTTTTCTCTCTTCTCGGTCCATCTCGTTGAAGGACAGCATGATCTGTTGAAAGGCGCGACCGATTCGCTTCTCCATGAAAAACATCTGCTCGTCCTGCGTCATTTGCCCGAAAAATTCACGGCGGGGATCTCCTTCTTCCCGGCCTTCGAGTTCGCTCAATTCATCCGGTTCGAGTTGATTCAACATCTCCGCGATATTGCCGATCACTTCTCTCCGCTCATCGGGATCATCGATTTCCGCGAGAGGATTATCGCGGCCGTATTTCATGACTTTCTCAGGAGTCGGCTTGATGGAGCCGACTGCTTTTAAGACACCAAACACAACAGCCCAGAGAATCAGGATTCCTGCGACTCCTTTCAATAAGAATTGGTTCCGGTAACTCATTTAGGGGGAAAGACGTTGATCACTCGGAAAAGGTTACGTCTCTCAACCTCGACGTAGCACTTTTTTCAATTCACTAATTGTAAAGACACGGGTGGCAAAAATGAAGAGAAAATACACAATAACACCGATTAAAACCATGACGCCAAGAACAGAGAGACGCGAAACGCGTTGTCCTGCGGCAAAGATCCAGTCGTGTGCGTAAAGGCTGAGTCCCCAGACAACGGCACCCATGAGGGAGGCGGAGAGCAACATCCTTCCCAGACGGGAAAAGAAGCCTTTGGGAAGCCCGAGGAAATCCATTCCCCTGAGTCCGAACCAAAGGAGTCCGACGTTAACCCAGCCGGCGACGCTGGTGGCGAGAGCGCAGCCCGCGGCTCCGAGTAACTTAAATAGAGGCCAACAGAGGAGCATATTCACCACTGCAGATGCAATGGTGAATTTCATGGGGGTTTTCGTATTTTCGTGGGCGAAATAACCGGGCTGTAAAACTTTCGCCAGAACGTAAGCTGGTGTTCCGGTGGCAAATGCACACAACACCCAGCCAGCTTGAATGGCGTCTTCCGGTTTGAATTTCCCTCCTTCAAAAATGGCAAACATGATCTCGCGGGGAATTACTAACATGGCAACCATCGCGGGAAGGCAGAGGAGCATAGAGATTTCCATACCCTTGGCCATGCTCGACTTCGCTGCCCCGCTATCCCCGGCGCGAAGATTTCTGCTGATTTCCGGAAGCAGGACAACTCCGGCGGCCATCCCGATGAGACCGAGGGGCAGTTGATTGATCCTGTCAGAGTAATAAATCAGAGATTGTCCACCGAGTTGGAGGGAGGCAACGGTCTGGCCAATCACAAGATTGATCTGTTGGATGCCTGCGCTAACCAGGCCCGGTGCCATTAAGATTCCGAGTCGTTTGATATCGTCATCGACCACGGGGAGGCGTGGCGCGATTTTAATACCTCTTCGAATGCAGGCCACGACGACGACCGATAATTGGCAAACCCCGGCAACGACGACGGTCCAGGTCAGCACTTTCAGGGGATCACCGGTTCGGGGAATGATGATAAACAAGGCGGCGATGAAAATGATATTCAGAACCACGTAGGCGAAGGCGGGGGCACCAAACACCCGGCGACTGTTCAAGATCGCGCTGAATGCGGCGACAAGGCAGATGAATATGAGATAGACAATCGTGACTCGCGACGCGTTCACTGCGGGTTCAAGCCGCCCGTCTTCGGCGAAACCCCAGTTCATGACCCGGATTACCGGCTCCATGAAAATGAAACAGAGGATAAACAGCGTGATCAGAATCACGGACATCACGGAGATCACCCGACGGGCGAAGAGGTCGGCAATTTCATCACCGTCTTCTTCAAGCCGGCGGCTGTACATAGGAACGAAAGCGGAGTTGAAAGCGCCTTCGCCAAAAATTCGGCGGAATAGGTTGGGCAGTCGAAAGGCAGCCACCCAGACATCGCCCATGGCTCCCGCACCGATATAGCTGGCGATGGATATATCCCGGACGAATCCGAGAAGGCGGCTCATCAAAGTGAAGCCGCCGACAGTGAACATGGAACGAAACATAAAAAGTAGGAATGAATTATAGTTTCGTCACTCAACGCCGGGTCAGCGTTTGTTCTTTCAACTGATTGGAAGTAGTCCCTTACTCACGGCTGGACCAGAAAACTGCAGGTGGCTTCAAATCATTCTGACCGTCCTCAAATTTTGTGCCGATTTCGCGAATGGAAGGAATCGACTTTGCGACGTCCATTCCTACTTTGATTTTGTCAGGATCAAATACAAGGCGGGTCAGGGGAAGGTTTTTCAAAGGCGTCAAATCCGTTACCGGAGTCTCCCCGATATGAAGGCGTTGCAAACGCGTATTAGCAAAAGGAGTCAGGTCTTTTACCAGGGTTCGGTGAAGTGTCACACTTACGAGAGGGCATTTCGCCAGCGGTGAAATGTCTTCGACCTTCGTATCGGTTAACCACAGCATTTGAATGGGCATGGTCGCAAGCGGAGTGAGATCGGTCACTTTGGTATTGAGCAGATTCATCTCCACAATGGGTGCACCCTTGAGAGGGGAAAGATCGACGACGTCTGTATTGCTGAGATACAGTTTTTGAATGGTGGCGTTTCCAGCCAGCGGTGACAAATCTTTGACTGCCGTATTCTCAAGATACAGCTCTACGAGAGGCATCCCTTTAAGGGCATCTACTTTCACGACGGGGCAACCCAGGAGATAGAGTGCTTTTAGCTGCATGCTTCCGAAAATACTGATGTCGGTGACACCACAATTATCGAGTGCGATCGCTACGGGCTGGCCATTCGGGTCAATTTGGAACTGGGCGTTGCCGGTGTATCCGGGGTTCTTTGCACGGATAGCTTCGTGCAATGTGACTTCTGTCTCTTATACACATCTGACGCTGCCGACGAAGAGGATAGTGTAGATC
>CAJXQE010000466.1 GCA_913058215.1 uncultured Verrucomicrobiales bacterium | reverse complement strand
AGATCAGCCTCGGTCTCGTGGGCTCGGAGATGTGTATAAGAGACAGCTTCTGCAGGGAGACCGTCGAATTTGTAGGCTTTCTGATTTCCGGGGATGGGTCTCAAGGTGATCCATTCGCCGCCGGATTTTTGTCTCACTTGCATCAATCGCCATCTCGCATCGGCAGCTGCCTGGAACTTCACTACGAGGGATCCGGCTTCCTCAGTAGGGGCGACATAGGCACCGCCCGGAGGAGTTGTCCCGAGCCAGGGGGAAGCTGGAGTCAATGCCACTTTCCGATAGCTTGTTGCGAGTTTTTTATTCAAACCGCCACGGTTCTCGACGATTGCTTTGAAGCTCCAGTGAATATGACCGGCTCCAAATTTGTTGGCAGCGTATTTTCGTGTAACATCGATTTCATCCGTGATTTCCGATGCCGGACGACCGGGATCCGTGGTGCTCATGACACGACTGGAGGCCATTCCGGGCCAAAGGTGGCGGCCATGCTTGTTCTGCTGAGACCACCACTCCGTAAGAACGGTAAAGCTGTGGGGTTTGTCGGTAATTCGCCAGTAGAGCTGCGGTGAAAAATAATCGACCCATCCTTCCATCAACCACTTTCTTGAATCAGCACAAATTTGTTCGTAGGCATCGAGGCCTGCCGAGATTGCCGGTGGATGTCCGGGACGCCAGATTCCGAAAGGGCTGATGCCCACTTTGACGGTGGGCTTCGTGGATTTAACCGTGCGATAGAGCTTGTTCACAAATCCGTTAATTTCATCCCGCCGCCAGTCGCGCAGCCCCAGTTTCCCGCCCTTCTTCTTGTAGGCGTTGTAGGTGGATGAATCATCAAACTGATCCCGGGGAACTCCGTTTACAGTTTTCGGATAAGGATAAAAATAGTCATCCATATGCACGGCGTCGATGTCGTAGCGTTGCGTTACATCCTGAATCACTTGAAGCGCACGGTTCTGGACAAACTCGACTCCGGGATTTGCCCAGACTTGAGTGGCAGCTCTCATCATCAGAGAAGGATGCGTTTTGCTGATGTGCCTCGAGGATTTCTTCGACCAGTCAGTTGCGCTGGAGCGAAAAGGATTGAACCAGGCATGGAGCTCAATGCCGCGACGATGAGCTTCCTCAATAGCGAACGCGAGGGGGTCATATCCGTCTGAGGGCGGAACACCCATAGTTCCCGAAATCCAGTTTGACCAAGGTTCGATTTTGGAGGGATAAATGGCATCGCACTCAGAGCGGACTTGAAGAACCACTGCGTTGATTCCTGTGGCCGCAGCAAGATCGAGAAGATTGATCAATTCGGCACGTTGCTGCGGAGCAGGGAGGCCTTTCTTCGAAGGCCAGTCAATATTGTGAACCGTGGCGATCCACGCTCCGCGAAACTCCCTAATCGGCTCGGGAAGTTTCACCTTGGACGTTGCCGGGACATAATCCGCCCGCGCTGAGCCTGTGAACATGAGGATTCCGGCGAGGAAAAATGAAAGAAAACGAAAATGGTTCATCAATAGTTAATAAGTCCGAAACTTATAGTCATTATGATGAGGGCGCAACTTCCGTTACCATGCCGGGGTTACAGGCAAAGTTCGAATGTATTTCTGATCGTCCGGGGTCAGTTCGGACAGGGGAAGGGTGTAAACAATATTGTTCTCCCGTTTCTGAAACTGAATTGTCTTTTCATCCGGACGCCCCAGCAGGGTGACCGGGATCGACTTGCCTTCGCGATTGGTCAGCTTGTGGAAAACAGGGTAGGCCGAAACGGTAAGGGGGACTTTTTTTTGGGGTGGCCGTTTTACAAATGAAGGAGTTCGGGACGTGATGACCTCTTCATATTGCGAGTAGCTTTTTTTGGGTGGGAGGGGCGAAGCATCTCCTGGTTCGGCTTTCGATTCCTCAGATGGAACCAGCTTCTTTTCCAAATAGAGGGTTGTCTTGTAGATTCCGTAGGAGAAAAGCCCAACGGTTAGAAGCAGACCCAGATATCCCAGGATGCGAAAGAACTGAAGCATTGATTCCGGATCGTTTATGGTTTGGGAAACAAGAGGGGATCGATCACCGCCTTCCAGACTGCGTAACCCGCTTCATTGAGGTGAAGCCCGTCACTTCTGAAGAGGGTCGGAGAGGGTTTCTTATCCGCATTGTCGAGCACAGGAGCTGCGATATCGGCAAAGAAAAAGTCGGGATTTTCTTCGCAATATTTCGCGATCCGATCATTGGCATCTTTCATCTTGGGCCAGAGTTCCCATCGTTTGATGCTGGGTTTGATTGCGATAAAGATTACGACCGCTTCAGGATGTTTCTTCTGAATCATTCCGGCGAGTTTCACAAAATCGCCATAAGTCTGTTCTGCGGTGAGACCTTTGCCAATGTCATTGTCTCCTGCATAAATCGCGATAGAGGAAGGGGAGTAGGGGGCGATTGCCCGGTCAAAGAAATGGATGGAATCTGCGAGGGTGGATCCTCCGAAACCATTGTTAATCATTTTGGAGTCGGGCCAGGCTTTCTCTAAATCCCAGAGGCGAATACTGGAGCTTCCGACAAAAAGAGGAACATGCTTTGGTGGTGGAGTCTTCCTGTCCCGGGCTTCGAACCCCGCAATTTCTTTTTCAAATCGCTCCGGGCCAGTCTTCTTCTTTTCCGGGGTTTGCGAATGGCCCGAAGTAGAGACTGCAGCTGACAATATCAGCAGGGAAAAAGAATGGATGAATTTGTTAAAAGGGGTTTTCATTTCGAGAAAGTTGGAAGCTGCTCTTTTCATTCTGATCGTTTTCGAGGTTTTTACAATTTTGAATCTTTCGCTCATTGACTGGATTGAGAAACCTCTCTAGTCCGCATGTTCCGGAGAGAATCTCGAGCGCAGACGGACAATATCGTCGGTCCTCAGGAAAACCACGTAAGTCATCATCATTGTCAGAGAGAACATTGCGATATTTGGTGATGCAAGGATGATCGCAAGGTGAAAGACACATCCAAGGATGATGCCGATCCATCGAGTCCTCGGAATAAGAAGGAGAAAAGGAAGGGACACCTCAACGACAAGAGTGGCCCACGTTATGAGCTTCAGCAGAGCAAGGTTCTCGACAATCCAGGGGCCGGACCAGATGGAATGGTAGGAGAATAAAAAATAGGCAAAGAATTCGCCGTTCTTCCACCACGGATCTTGAAACCTGGTGGTGACCGCCTGCAAATAGATCACAAGGACCTGGAGTCGCATTAAAGTCAGGCCGTAGTTCAAGACAATCCTTTCCGGCGGGAATCCCTTTCGCGGAATCTTCCAGCCCCTGCCGAGAGGGCTTACGAGAATCAAAAAGGAAAAACATTGAAGAACCGAATCCCAGCCGAAGGCCGCGACGGGCGCACGAACCGAACAGGACATCAACCAGAGGAAGACAAAGAAGGCTGCGATTCTTGGTTTCCATCCGATGGCCAGGCAAACAATTGCGAGTGCACTGAACACAAAGTAGACGCTGACGGCGACAGGGGATTGGAAGATACCGAAGAGTGAGAGATAGAAATACTGTGTCTCTGCAAAAGCAACTTTCTGCGGAATCATTCCTTCGGCGGAGAAAAAGGAATGCCGATAAGGCCAGAGCTCGCAAAGATTCAGAAAAGCTACGATCGAAAATGCGATTCTGATGAGAGCATACTGGCATTCATCAACCGGTCGGAACCAGAGCGACTCATAGGCGTTCCGGATTTTCTCCAGTCCGCTAGTAGTTTTCGCTGGAGGCTCCATGAGTACCGAATCGATTGTAAAGTTTTTTGAAATACACGCCGTCTTTTTGAATGTGAAACAAATGCCTGGTTGCTTCGGTCACTATTTCAATTTCGAACGACTCTCCTCCGCTGTTTTTTACCAGTTCAGCGACTTCATCTGACCATCCCTTGCCGTATGCTTCGAACCTCTTTGCATGGACAACCCGCTCAATCATATAGGAATACCTGAGATGTTCCTCAGTGCTTGAACTCAGCATTCCCGGAAGGATGGGCCCCTTTTCCTCGACCCGGCCGTCAGGATACTTGATCGTCATTTTTGACGATAGTGAGTGTGTCGTCGGAATCGTGTGGAACAAGCTCCAGTCCTGGCTGGTCCCTGTAAGCTCATGATAAGGTGCCAATGCCGGCAACAAAGAGGAGTGAGGCGCCTTGTAAATCGGGGCGATTGAAATGATTAGCATGAGACCGTGAAAGGTTCCGAAAGCCAGAATAATCCACCGTGTCAGGCGGGGGATCTGGAGCGCCCGGGAATGGGCTTCATGCTTGCTTGATTTCATAAAAGGGAGAGGAGTTTGCCTGACGAATGGATCAAGGGGCTACTTCCCCGGCTTGAGCGCTCTTTTCTTTTTGGGTTTAAAATTTCGTTTCGCTGCGGCGAGTGCACTTTCGGCCCGGGGTCTCATCTGATCGCTTCGGGTAAAGGCCTCATCGGGACACTGATAGTAAGACATTTGCCCGACTTTTCCGTTTTTAAACTCAAAGCGAAAAGCTTGCAGATCCCGTTTCTCAAATTCTGCGCGATTCCTGTCATCCACTTTCAGATAAAAGGCGCTGTCCGCCACGAGTCCAAACATCATCTCTCCCTTATAGATCCCGTGTCCACCAAACATCCGACGCGAACGGATATCCCCAAGGGGCTCCAGCAATTCGAGCAGGTTTTCGACAAAGGGATCAGGGGGAAGAGACATTCCTTTTACGATAAGTGAGGGACCACATCTCAATCTGTCTCTTATACACATCTCCGAGCCCACGAGACCGAGGCTGATCTCG
>CAJXQE010000465.1 GCA_913058215.1 uncultured Verrucomicrobiales bacterium | reverse complement strand
TACGAGATCAGCCTCGGTCTCGTGGGCTCGGAGATGTGTATAAGAGACAGAAACGTGCGTACTTTGAAAGTCGCTGTGTCGCCAGCCTTCAATCCCAGGGAGGGAGCGTAGGCAGCTTGAATGCTCGGAGGCACTTGATCGGGATGCTTTTCATCAATCACCTGCACCACTGCAAAATCGTAGGCGACTCCCCCCTCGCTGTCTTTTACTTTGAGAATCTCACTATAACTACCCGGCTTCTCGTAGTGTCGTTCCGTAGTCTCCCCTAGCGCGGTGCTGCCGTCGCTGAAAGTCCACTCGAAATTCTTCGGGTCCCCACTGGCGGCCCAGCTTTTCGAACCGTCAAGCACAACACTGGAACCGGCAACAATGAGATGATGTGGACGCGCCACCGCCATGACCGGAGGCTTTTGTTCCTCGAGATAAGCTTGCCAGATAAAAGCATAGCCTTCCAGCGTTCCCCAATCGCCCGAAAGCTGCCGACTGACGATCCCGAAATGGAGGTGGGACCAGCCACCGCTGGCACCTTCTTTACCCAGCACTCCAATCGGATCACCGAGTTTCACTCGCTGACCAAGCTTGACATCAATACGATGAAGATGGCTGTAGCGATAGTACCACCCCCGATCATCGAGCACATAGACAACATCGTAACGCTTACGGGCCGGAGTGTTGAGAGCGTGTTCAGCGAGAGTAGCATCTGCAGCACTGACCACCAGCCCATCAGTCGCCGCCACGACATCGACCATGGCTTCACAGCCACCGAAGTCGAGATCGTTGTGGTAGTAGATCTTTCGATTGGCCGGAATCTCACCACCATCAACAAAGGTGGGTTCATTCGAAAACTGGGTGCCGCTGGCAAACCACCGCTGTTTCACCGGATAGCCAAAAGTGCCAGGAGCAATCCACGGAGATCCTTTCGGCCAGACCCGCAGACGCGCGGCTTTCTTCAAAGCCCAGGAATCCCGGCCCGAATTGGAATAGTATCCCCGGGTAATCGCGCAATCGATTTGCACGCCTCCAATTGCTTGCGGAAGATTGTAGTTGCCCGCCGACAGGATGATCGTTTCGCCGTTCACCTCGACCGTGACCTGCGCCTTCCTCACCGCCTCCCGAAGCGGGTCGCGCGCCTCTTCAAGCTTGAGCAACTTGAGCTTTGCCTGAGATCCGTCCGAAAGCTCAAGATCGACACTTTCTCCAACATCCAATTCGGCGACTCGAAGCAAAGGCTCGGCAGCAGACACCGAAAAAGTCGCCATTAGGAGAACACCCGGCACGGCGATCCACGAAGCAAAGGAAAAAGGAAATCTCATGAAGCGAGACTAGAGATCAACGCCATCACGGGCAACGCCGATTGACTGGCGCGAACCGGTCCAGAGCAGCGACTCGAGAACACGGTTCTGAACGTCCTTCGTCTAACAAAAGACTATGAAGTCATCTTTTTCAGCACACTTCGAGCGTAAGCCATCGTCACAAAGGTCATGGTGACATTGATCGCCACCATGCTGTACCAAAACCCGTCCAAGTCGACTTCCAGCACTTTGACGGCGAAGTAGAAAACACCGATCGGCAATACGATTTTTCGGATAACGGCCTCAACGAATCCATACATGGGTCTTTTGATCGCTTGAAGAAATCCGATAAAGATAAATCCCATCACGTAGGCCCACTGGATAAACGCCATGATCCGCGTGTAATTGGCTCCGACCTTGATCACTTCCTCATCACTGGTGAAAATTCGAACCAAGGGAGTTGCGAATACGAAGACCAACACGGAAGCAAGAAGAATCAGCAGCAGGCCGTATTTCACGCACAATTTCATACATTCACTGACCCGATCCAATCTGCCGGCTCCGTTGTTCTGACCAACGATGGAAACAATCGCCGAACCCAACCCGATCGCGGGAAGAAGAGCAATCTGTTCAATTCGGGTCCCCACTCCAAATGCCGCCACCGACACTTCGCCGTAGAACTTCAGGTAGTAGGTCGTGACAAAAAAGCCCAGCGCAATCGACATCATATTGAAGCTCGTGGGAATCCCCTGCTTCAGGATTTCGCCATAGATCTTCGGTTTCGGCAGCCTCCTGAAAAGGGCTCCGATATCGACATATCCCCGCCTCAACACCACGGAGAAAAGAAAGAGTCCCCCCATTGCCTGAATCGAAACTGTGGCCCAGGCAATTCCCGGCACGCCCATCGCAGGGAGCCCGAAGCCACCGTATAGAAACCAGGGATCAAGAATCAGGTTGAGTAAAAACCCAGCAACCAGGACTTTCCCGAAAGTCTTGCTGTCACCGTGCGCGAGAAGAATCGCATTGCTCATACTACTGAGAAGAAAGAAGACGGCCCCAATAAACAGTGGCGAAACGTATCCGAGGGCGAGATCAAAGTAATCGCCCTCGGCCCCGAGAATCCGAAACAAGGGAGGAGCCACATTGAGCCCGACGACTGTCAGAGACAGCGCGCAAATCAAACCCAGCGAAAAGACCTGACTCGATAGAAGCTTTTCCTTTTCCTCATCCTTTGCCCCGATGGCATTTGCGATGAGAGCAGCTGATCCCCGAGCGATTCCTTCAGAAATGGCGATGATGATAAAGAAGACCGGAAACGAAAGCGCCAGTGCCGCCAATGCCGAAGTCGACACCTGACCCGCATAAAACGAGTCGACCACGTTGTACATCGTATTGAAGAAGAACCCGATGCTCATCGGCAATGCGATGTTGCGGATATGTTTCGGGATCGCCCCTTCGGTGAGCGGTTCGGATTTCAAAGCGGTAGTTGGTTCTAGAAGAGAACGGAATCAAATCAGTTAGTCGGTCAATAAGTCACCTTCTTACAACGAACCCGAAACGCGTAAAAATAGAACTGTCCCCAATCTTTGGTGGAGACCCCACAAAATGGAGAAACCAGCTGACGATGGGAAATCCTACAGGTGGTTTCCAGACATCAGAAATTCAAAATACGGCAAAGAAATGGCAAAGTGAATCATTGGGGATTTCGATATCCTCATAACCGCTTGATAGAAAAAGTAGGGCCGCAGGGATTTGAACCCTGGACAAAGGGATTATGAGGAGCACCCTACGCCTCGAATTCCACAACTACCTGAAATTCTTTCCGTTACAAGATGCCGCAAATCCCTTGGCTGGAAACGAGGATGGGCCCCTTTCGCAATAGGACGCCAGCGCTGTCACCTTGCCATCCGATTTTCAGATGATATTTCGAGTCCGTCACGCTTCGCGATTTTGATGCAAATACGAACTTTTTCAGCTGTTCTCATAAGTTCTTTTCGGGCAGCAGCTTGTAAATTCAGAGTCCTCCAGCTGGGACCGGAAAGTTCGTAGACTCACGAACGAGTCACCCGAACTTCGAACTTTTTTGTCCAATAATCCGTTCTTTCTTGGACCTGTTGCGGAAGCTACTCTTTTCATCCATGCCTACCACGGACCCCAACGACGCCCACGAGCGCTTCACCCGCCTTCTTCTCGAAAGCGAACCGGTGATGCTGCGGTCGATTCTGGTTTCAGTCCCCCACCCTGCCGATGCCAGAGAGATCATGCAGGAAACCGCCGTGGCGTTGTGGCGGCAGTTCGAGAACTACGATCGTGCCCGCCCCTTTTTGAACTGGGCGATGGGGTTCTCCCGCATTGAAACGCGACGCTTTCTCTCCCGCGAATCCCGCCGGGCTCAGCTCCACGTAAAGGCCATCGAAGCGCTTGAGCAGGAAATGCAGGCATCGGGCGAATTTGACCTCGCCATCGAAAAGCATCTCGCCACTTGCCTCGGCAAACTCAGCGAAAAAGCCCAACGCCAAGTCAAAGGCTACTACCTCGAGGGACACACACCCGAGACTCTTTCCCAACGCGAAGGCCGCACCGTCGAAGCAATTTATAAAACCATCCAACGCGCCCGCCGTGAACTGCAGGCGTGCATCGAACGACAATTAAACTCCGAACTGACATGAAAGACAAAACCGATTGGCAAGACCTCATTCAGAAACATCTCGACGGCCAAACTACCGAAGCAGAAGCCGCGAGCCTGTCTGAGCAGATCGTCAGCGATGCGGCGGTGCGGTCGGACTATCTCAAGGCCGCTCGAATTCACGGGGCACTCAGCGACGAGACGATAGGCCTCGACCTCGAAGCGATTCCTTTTCCAAAACCCGAGCCAGCAAAGTCACCCGCGCTACATTCTCTGACTTTGCCGAAGCAACTCGCTGCCGCCATTGTCACCGGCGCCTTGGTTGGTCTGCTCGGAATCGGCGTCGTCTGGGCAGTGAACACTCCAAGATCAGAGGTGAGTTTCATTCCGATTTCGAATGGCAGTTTCCAGTCGATGTCTGGACCTGTCGCAACAGGATTTCCGAATCAATTCGGTTACTGGAGTGGCAACCCCTCCGAAGTCGTTCCGGAGCCCGACGGTAACCAGTCTCTCCGATTCCTCAAGACCGGAAATGTCATGGGCAATCCCGACGGTGGGGCTACCAACTGCTCTGTTTTTCAATGGGTCGATCTCACCTCTCTGCAGCGCCAGTGGAATGCAGACCGCTCCGAATCGCAATTAACGCTGGAACTCAGCGCCCGGTTCCGCCGCGAATCGGCACCGACGGATCCCGACGTGCCTAAACTCGAAGCGAATCTCCGCATCTTTCTGTTGCGGGGGGAACTTGATTCCATTGAGAATAGATGGCCGGGACTGGCTCGTGAAGCGGATGCTCTGGGACCTGTCTCTTATACACATCTCCGAGCCCACGAGACCGAGGCTGATCTC
>CAJXQE010000464.1 GCA_913058215.1 uncultured Verrucomicrobiales bacterium | reverse complement strand
CCTGGTCCACCTGGTCCACCTGGTCCACCTGGTCCACCTGGTCCACCTGGTCCACCTGGTCCACTTGGTGGCGGCCCCATTGGTCCCGGGCCATCCATTGGTCCCATTCCTCCTGGTCCACTTGGAGGAGGTTCAGGATGTCCTCCCTGATCGGGTGGTGATTGGTCGGTTCCGCTCAAAATAATTTACTTTGTTTGAAATTGCATAGGCGCAAATAGCTATACGTCTACAAGGGCAGACATTGAGTCAAAGCCTTAGAGAAGACAAGTTCATAAATACTAAGAATTCTTTTTCCGATTCGGCTCGACAGATCCACAGCAATTTTTTTAACTTACCAAACCTTGAAAACGAATCCTACCACTGAACGAATTTTGAGTATCCGCCGTGCCATACGCAATCGGCAGCCTGTAAAACAGAGGATCGAACTTGTTCGCAAGAAGCATGGCGCTCGGCGCAAGATTCAGGTTCACGTTGAAAATAATGTGAAAAACGGAGTTCAGGTCCGCATAAACGAAGGCCTCTAATCGTCACTCTTTCAACAACCATGAACGAACAACTCATCACCGAACCACGCGTCATTTCGAGATCCGGGGCTCCGCTCAATCTTTCGAAGGAGAATATTGAACAACTGTATCTCGGCCTGCTCGTAATTCAGCCTAGCCCGTTTTGCAATATCAACTGTGACTATTGCTACCTTCCTGATCGGACCAACACAACCCGGATGGATTTCGATGTCCTCCGCAAAACGATGGACCGGGTCTTCGACAGCGGAATGGTTGGACCTCCAGTCACTTTACTCTGGCACGCCGGAGAGCCTCTCGCAGTTCCAATCAAATGGTACGCAGAAGCGTTCGAAATTATCAACAGCTATCCGAATGCGGACAAACTGATCGTTCATTCTTTCCAGACCAACGGAACCCTGGTGAACGACCAATGGTGCGACTTCATCAACGAACACGGCATCGAAGTCGGGATCAGTATTGATGGACCTGAGCATGTTCATGATCATCACCGCAAAACGCGGAAAGGTGAGGGGACTTTTGAAAAAACCATGCGCGGTCTTGAGATCCTGCAAAGGAACAAAGTGCCACACGGTGTTGTTTCGGTTGTGTCCGATATTTCGGTCGATAATCCCGATGAGATCTACGATTTTTACCGGGAGAACAACATCACTGGTGTCGGCCTGAACATCGAAGAAGTGGAAGGTGCCAATGAGTCCTCCTCTCTTGACGATATTGGCGGCGAAGACAGAATCTATCGCTTCCTGAAACAGTTTTACCTTCGCAACAAGGCCGACGGCTATCCATTGCGAGTCCGGGAGTTCGATGCGGCACGCCAGAATATTCTGGAGCCCGGTTGGAGTCATACGCCTGATGGCACTTACTACAACCTGGAAGCGGATCCGCTCGGCATGATTAACGTCGATTGTTTCGGGAACTTTTCCAGCTTCTCTCCGGAGTTGCTTGGTCAGCCCACCGAGAAATACGGAACCTTCAATTTTGGCAACGTGCTGAAGCAAAGCCTTTTCGATGCGACGAAGAACGATGCGTTCAAGCAGGTTCTTGCCGACATCGAGTCCGGTAACCGGAAATGTGCGGAGTCCTGTGAATTCTGGCAATACTGCGGCGGATCCTCACCTTCGAATAAATATTACGAAAACGGAACCTTCGACTCCACCGAAACCAGGCAGTGTCGGGCCACCGTTCAGATGCCACTTCGAATCGTCCTTGATGATATGGAAGACGAACTGGGGATTACCCAAAAGGTATCGCCGGTCACCGACCGACCTGAAGGAGCAGCAGTTTAAAATACTGACAAATAATTTAACAGGCCTACGCGAAAAAGGATTCACCAGATTCGCCGGGTCACAACAAAACCAAACCAACAAAGGAGATATAATACCATGGCAATACTTAGAAGTACTGACGGAAAATTCTACGATGTCGCGGACGACCAGCTTGAAGACAAGCTGATCCCGGCTGAAGAGATCAAAGATAAACTTGGCGACGTAGGCGTCGGTCCAGCACCTGGACCTGCAGGCGGCGGCCCTGGAGGTGGCATGTCCATCCCCGGATCTGGCCAAGTCGTAATTCAAATCTTCACCTCTGAAGGTGGCGGCGGCGGCCCTGGCGGTCCTGCACCTGAAGGCGGCGAAGCCGAAGGCGAAGAAGGCGAAGTGGAAGCCCATGGCTACTGCTGGCGTCGCAACTGCTTTAGCAACCACTGGCGCCGCAATTGCTGGCGTAACAAGTGTTACTAAGCGGTAACTCGATGAATTTCACTTTCGGGTGAAATTCCCATCCGCCGGGCCTGTCGGAAACGGCAGGCCCGGTTTTGGGTGGAGGTTTTCGTTTTTCCATCCAACAGGGTTCAACCGAACTGTGAACCCTGTTGAATTGAAAGAAATACTCCCATCTGTTGCGGGGTGAAAATCGTTTCCTCACTATGAGCACTATCTCTCACGAACGGCCTTACGGCGTCGGTCTTGCCTACCGGTTCTCGGTTCATCACGAATCGATGAAGCACAAAGACGAGATCGATCTACTGGAACTTTCCACGGAGGACTACATCGTTCGCGAACGGCGTATCTACAGTGATCCGGACGAAGCCCTGTTGCTCGATGCCCTTGCGAATATTCCCTGCGTCGCTCACGGACTGAGTCTTTCCATTGGAACCGTAGAGCCTCTGGACGAGCAGTATCTGAAAGGAACGAAAGAGTTCCTGGCGAAGCACGATCTGAGTACCTTCAGTGAACACCTCGCCTACCACCGGATCGATGGAAATGACCTGTCGATGTTCCTGGCGATGCCTTTCGAAGAGGCTGCAGTTCAGTGGGTGAAGCAGAATTATTACGCGACGCGTCGCGAGATCGGAAGGCCCTTTGCGCTCGAGAACGTGACCTATCATTTTCCGGTTTCGAATTGCTCGTTGGGGGAAGCGGATTTCCTCCGACGCATAACTGAAGAAACCGACTGCACCTTGCTCCTGGATGTGACGAATGTGTACAACAATTCACAAAACCACGGCTACGACCCGATCGAGTTTTTCGACAATCTGCCGATGGAACGCGTATCACAGATGCATCTCGCCGGTGGTCACCAGAAACCGGATGGCAAATGGGAGGACAGTCATTCGGAACCCGTCATGGAGGGTGTCTGGCCGCTCTTTGATGAAGCGGTCCAGCGCGCAGAGAATGCCGAGATTGTGATCCTGGAAAGAGACAGCAAACTGCGTCCCTTTGACTCGGTGATGACAGACATCCGTAAGGCGCGGGAAATCTTTTACAAACACAAGCCGGAGACACCGGGGCCAAAGCATGATCATCAGGTCACTGCGACTCCCTTTGAAGGTATTCCCGAATTTGAAGCGTCTGAGTTTTCTGATCTGCGAGGATATCAGCGTTCGATGATGGCTCGGATAACGAGCGATGAGTTTCGAAAAGCCTTTCAGGAAGATCCGGCGAAGGCGACTGCACAGTTTGGGCTGACGGATCCGGAGTGGATCCGGCGACTGACTGACTCCGATGGACAGAGCATGTGGCATTTCCAGGACTCATGGGAATATTTCCAGGAAGACGACAAGCAAGTCGACGAAGACTACAAAAAGCGCGAATGGGCGATGTGGGCGAAACAACTGGACTGATGAGACCCGGAAGGTGCGGAGATTGAGTGAAGCGAATAGTTCTGGTAATTGAAAATATTTAACTCATAGTTTGTAACTTCAATGCCCGACTACGAAACTGCTTTAGGTCGAATCCATGATCATTCCGATGCCATCGTGCAGGATACTCGTGGAATTTTGAGGGAGATTATCAAGGATGCCTGCAAAGCCATCTCTGCTGCTGAAGGTTCTATTTTGATTCCCACATCCTCTCGTGAGAAATTGAAGTTCCTTGTTTCCTTGAATCCCAAGCTCGACGATTCCGACTACACCTTTGACTGTGATGGCTCGGTCAGTGGTTTTGTTTTTAACACCAGTCAGGCGATTGCGAAAATTCGGCCCGAGAACGATGCGGTCAATAAGGTCGATGATCTTGCCAAGGTGGATACGGAGTTTCTGCTCGCCATTCCGATTGTGGATGAGGATCGAATCTATGGCGTGGCAACTTTTGTGAACAGGGTCGGTGACTTGTCGGAAACTCCGTTTTCTGCGGAAGATATGATGACGGCACAGACCTTCGGCGAAATTTATGCAACGGGCCTGAAATTTTATCAACAGGTGGAGCTCAGTGCTGAACTTGCCCGGGCTGACGCGGCTGAGAATGCTCAGGATTTCGGAATTTGCGAGGTGAGCGAAGACGGTGATGTTCGTTGTGACGACGGGCGGGAAAATCTCCGCATTTCGGCAAGAATTGCGGATATTGTTTCAGGACTGGAACCGACCGAGCGCCGTTTAATTTTAGGAATTGCCGGGCTTGTTTCCCATCACTCCCTTAGCGAAGGTGATCTGACTGACCATGAATTTTGACGAAGTGCTCGACCAGGAGCGCCTTCGGGAATGCCTGGCAACAGGGACAGGCAAAGGTGTGAAAATCGGAGTTTTGGACTCCGGAATTGAATCCGACCTTCCGGAGTTGAACGGCTGTGTAAAGGAGAGCTATGAAGTGATCCAGCGCGGGCGCACCTCTGCCCATATTTCCAAACTGGAGAAGGGGGAAGATGTCATCGATCACGGAACCGCCTGTGCCTACATCATTCATCAACTGGCGCCGGATGCGGAACTTTACAGCTGTCTCTTATACACATCTCCGAGCCCACGAGACCGAGGCTGATC
>CAJXQE010000463.1 GCA_913058215.1 uncultured Verrucomicrobiales bacterium | reverse complement strand
GCTCGGAGATGTGTATAAGAGACAGGAAGCAAGAGTTGGTGAAATCGCAAATTGCCCTCAAGAAGAAGAAGCCGGCAGCGAAGAAGGCAGCTCCTAAGAAAGAGGAAAAGCCAGCTGTAGCTGAGGAGGAAACTCCGAAAGTAGAGGACGCTCCCGCCAAGAAGGAAGCCGCTGCTGAAAAAGCCGAAAAACCTGCTCCTAAGAAAAAAGCTGCAGCGAAAAAGAAGGCTGCAGCCAAGAAGAAAGCTCCTGCAAAGAAAGCAGCGAAAAAGAAAGAAGCTAAATCTGACGATTGATACAGATTTGAGTTTCATCGGGGAATCGCATGATACTCCCCTTTAATTTCCGAAGATGACGGTAGGTGATGAATGAATCTCTACCGTCATTTTTATTGGTCGACGGCAATAATATCATCCATGCCTGGCCTGATCTTTTGCAACTGCACCGAAAACGGCACGGTCTCGCCCATCGGGAATTGATCACCCGCCTAAGTGAGTACCAAGGCTTCACAGGCGAAAGGCTTGTAGTCGTGTTTGACGGACGTAAAGGGCAGACTACTGAAGAACGGGATCCGGGAGGTCTGCAAATATTCTACTCGGGAGGGGATCGAACCGCCGACGAAGTCATTGAGCGCCTCGCATTAAAATACGCAGATATTTACCGGATCTCTGTGGCAACAGATGATCGAACTGTGCAGGATGTGGTAGTGGCTGCAGGAGGGGAAGAGATGTCTTCCCTGGCCCTTTGGGATCGCCTTCAGACTTCCGAAAGCCAGATGAAAGACTGGCTGAAAAAGCGGCGGCGAAAACGGTAGATTGCAGATTTGTGGTTGCCTTTCGTCTGATTGGGGCTTTTTTGGCTGAGTTCAAATGAAACGTCACACCACAAATTCAACCAATTGCACTAAGCAGACCGAGCTATCCGGCTCTGTAGTGCCAGTGGCGGTGTGGTCTCATGCGACTCTGTATTACGCAGGTAAGAACCGAATTTTCATGAAACCCGTCGGCGGTAATTTGATCTGATTTTCTTTATTTAAAGCTAAACCTTGTTGAAGCCCGCCTGCGATCTCGCTTGCGGGCTTTTTTGTTGTCCAGTCATGAGTGCCTATAAAAAGCCCCCTCCGGAAATAACCGAACCTCCAGACTTGAGCCGGGAATCTCTTCTCGAACAGCTCCGGGCGCTTCCGCGCGTCGTTTGGATTCTGTTCGTCGGATTATTCATCCACCGTTTCGGAACCTTTGTGATTCCGTTTCTGACCTTGTATCTGACTGATAACGGTTATCCCGCCAAGGATATTGCGATCATCTTTGCTTCCATGGCGGTCGGCGGTATCGGAGCCATGGCCCTCGGTGGCCGACTTTCGGATTTGATTGGGAGAAAGAATACCATGGCGATTGCTTTGATCGGTGGAGCTTGTTCGATGATCTTGATGTGGCAGGCCGACTCCCTTGTAAGCTATGTCGTCAGTATCTTTTTCGTTGGGATTACACACGGAATGTATCACCCGGCTTCCAATTCGCTTCTGGTGGATGTCGTTCCCCCGGAGCGTCGCGTAACCGCTTTTGCCGTGGTGAGATGGGCCGTTAACCTCGGGTTCGCCTGCGGAATGGCTGCAGGTGGTTTCCTGGCCGAGAAAAACTACGGATATCTGTTTGTCGGCGATGCAATCACCTCAGCGCTGTTCGGATTGCTGGCTTTGTTCACGCTCCCTCACGGGGTGAGAACTGCGAAAAAACTAAGCCGTTGGGGACCTGCCTTGCGCGATATGGCGAACAATCCGCTCTTTTTGCGATTTCTCCTGTCGAATCTGCTTACGGTCTCTGCATTCCTCCAGTGGGGAAGTGCCGTTGCCCGGTTAATTGTGGATCTTGGATACTCGAAACAGGCCTATGGATGGTTGATGTTCGGGAACGGCATTCTCATCGCCTTCATGGAAATTCCGCTCAGTCAGATTACGCGGAAGTTGACTCCCCATCGCGTCATTGCCTTTGGTTCTCTTCTTTGCGGAGTGGGGGTCTGGATCAATGGATTTGCTGATGGATATCTCGTAATCGTGGTAGCGATGCTTATTTTTACCGTCGGTGAAATGATCAGCATGCCCGTGTCGGGAGCGTATGTAGCGGCGATGGCTCCGGAGACAATGAGGGGCCGCTACAGTGCTGCGGTTGGATCTACCTGGAACATTGGTCATTCCGTAGCCCCCGGAGTCGGTTTGATATTGTATCTCAACGCGCCTCAGGTTTTGTGGTGGGGCAGTCTTGTTCTGGGTATTGTTGCCTGCGCACTGATGCTGGGCGGTTATCGGAAGAAGGGGTGAACTTTCAATGTCGGTCTTCCACGTTGAAAGTTCCCCGGCTTCGTTTTACGGTTTGCAAGAATGAGCAACGAACCAAATTCCGCCGAAACATGGAAGCGTCTTGCTCGAAGTGTCGCCCGGAAGGTCAATGCGGGTTGGGTCATTGATCGGCTCAATCCCTGGTTGATTGGTCTCTCTTTGATCGCTTCTGTTCTGGTGATTTGCATCCGCTCTTTTGTGCCCGAGTTGGTGGATGGTAGCTGGTTGCTGATCGGTTTTCCCACCTTGATTCTTGTCGCTGCGGCGATCAGTTGGAGCCGCGCTCACAGAAACTTCATTGGGGAGAAAGAAGGACTCGTGCGTTTGGAAGATCGGATGCGATTGAAAAATGTACTCACTGCGGCCGACAACGGTGTTGGAAAGTGGCCCTCGGAAAAGATGCAGTTCGTGGGAGGGGATCGCTCCGGTCTTCACTGGGACTGGATTTGGACCGCAGCTCCGATGGTAATCGGATTGTTGATGCTGGCAGGCGCAGTGTTGACGCCTTTTCCAAATCTTAGAGCGGCGGTAGCTGCTCTTCCCCCAAACGAACCCGGACCCTGGGAACAAATGGACGGGTGGCTCAATACTCTTGAAGAGGAAGAGCTGATTACAGAACCGGTGATTGAGGAATACTTGGAAAAAGTTTCTCAACTGCGTGATCAACCTGAGGAGGAATGGTTTTCACATAGCAGTATGGAAGCAACGGATAACTTGAAGGAATCTTTGCAACGTGACTTGAAGAATCTCGCTTCGGATATGGGAACATTGGAGCGCGATCTCTCAGTTCTGGAGAAATTTTCTGCGGAAATGAGCCCCGAGGCCAAAGAAATGTTGATGAAAGAATATGAGGAAGCAATTGGCTCGCTGACATCTGGAAACATGCCTCTGAGTGAAGCCTTAAAGAAACAGCTGGAAGGAATTGATCCTTCAGAACTTGCGGGTATGCAGATGAGTGATTTATCGAAGGAACAGTTGGAGTCGTTGAAAACGGCGATGAGTAATGGGGCTAAAGCGATCGGGGGAATGGAAGGGCTTGAGGAAGGCGAGGGAGAAGGGGAATCTCTCGAGGATTTGTTGGCTCGACTTTCGGAAGAGGAAAAAGGAGGTCGCGGCAGAATATCCGTCGGGTTGGGGGAAGCGCCCTTATTTTTTGGCGAAGAATCCGATCTGAATACCAAGCGAATCGACGGTGTCAGCAACACCGATTTTTCGAGAGTGACTCCAGGCGACGTTCTTGGAACGGGAGAGACTGAGCATGAAGTCGACAAGACAGCAGGATCCGTTATCCAAAGCGGAGGTGTGACGTCTGCAGGAAAAGGCGGCGAGACAGTGTGGAAGGAATCTCTGATGCCGGTAGAGAAAGCGGTCTTAAAAAAATATTTTAAGTGATCCTCGAAGGTCCACGCTAATTCTGCACTAACTGGCAAAACGATTTAGCAACCATCCCACCAACAGAATTTGCGGGACGGTAATCGCAGGGATCATAAAGGCAATCTTCCAGGATTTCATGGTGTCTTTAACACTGAGGATTTCGGTGTAGTCCGTGGCAACCCCGGCCATCAGGAATGTTAAGGCGTTTCCCGGAGCATTCGCGCGCGTCAACAGATCTGCAGCGATGGGGCTTCCTCCTTCGGAGCAGACTTCTATTAAAGTTGTGGCGAGCAATGTCAGGAACAAGCCGGCTACGGTTGGACCGAACCAGTCAGCAAAAGTCGCCGGGTCAAAAATTACCCGGATCAGTGCGGCCAGCAGGATTCCGAAAAGAATCCATCGCAAGATCATTCGCGATTCGTTGAAGGAAGACCGTATGATTCGCCACCAGCCCATTGGAGCATCACGGGCTGCCCGGAATTTCTCCATGAATCCCGGCTCATTGTCTGCCTCCGTATCTTTGAGTCGGTGATGATTCGCCGGAAGCCTTCCGGTCTTTACGAGAAAGGAAAACAACATCCCGCTCAGCAACGCGATCACCATGGAAACAAGAATGAAAACGAGAGTCCATTTTAATCCAATGAGAGCGAAAAGGATTAAGGTCAGGGAGAAAGAATTCCAGGGGCTTGCGATAAGGAAGGCCATCGTCTGACCAAGGCTCAGTCCACGACGATAGAGTTGCATGCTGATGAGTAGCACTCCGTGGCTGCAGACGTCGAAGACGACACCGGCAACGACTGCCCGGAACAAACTGCCAAATCCTTTTCCGTCCCCGAGACATCGATCGACTGCCCGTTGCGGAACGAACTGCAGGACCGCAACTGCCACAATGCCAAGAAGCAGCCCCCACCACATTTGGCCCCAGAAGTCGTGAACGGAGGAGCAAAATTCTGCAACTCTTTCTCCGGCGAGTGACTCGATCGAAGGAACAAATGACAATAGGATTGCGATGATGACTCCGGCGGTGGAACCCCACAGTATGAAATCTGTCTCTTATACACATCTCCGAGCCCACGAGACCGAGGCTGAT
>CAJXQE010000462.1 GCA_913058215.1 uncultured Verrucomicrobiales bacterium | reverse complement strand
GAGATCAGCCTCGGTCTCGTGGGCTCGGAGATGTGTATAAGAGACAGCTCTTCTCGTGGAAGGCCCTGTTGACCGGATGAATGCACTTTTCGGTGAAAAAGATTTCGTCAACTTGAGTAAACCGACTGAGAGGCCGATTCGTCGCGCCAAAGCCCCGATCGCTATCGCCTGTCTGGTTATGTTCATGATAGGCGGGGTATTTATTCCGTCTTATATTCCTGTGCTGGCCCTGACAGCTGTCTTCATTACTCTTGTGACGCAATGCATTGATCCTGAAGAGGCTTATGACGCAGTGGAGTGGAAGGTGATCTTCATGATTTTCGGAATGCTGGGAGTGGGAATGGGTCTTCAGGAGACTGGTGTTGTGGCGATTGCTGCAAAAGTTGCCGCCGATTGGTTCCAGGGCTTCGGTCCGTATGCGCTGCTTGCGGCACTCTACTTGCTCTCCGCTATCCTTACGGAAATGATCAGCAACAATGCGGTTGCAGCTCTGCTGACGCCCATCGCTATTGGAATTGCTGCCCAGCTGGGAGTCGATGCCCGACCCTTCGTCGTGGCCGTAATGTTTGCCTCGTCGGCCAGTTTTGTTACGCCGATCGGTTATCAAACCAACACATACGTTTATGGAGCGGGTGGTTACAAATTCACCGATTTCAGTCGGGTTGGACTGCCTCTGGCGATCGGTTTGTGGATTCTGGCTAGTTTTCTGATCCCTAAACTCTGGCCTTTTTAGGCGTCTATTTCCTCTTGCGATACAGGTCTTGCTGAATTACTGGTTCCGCTTTTTCGATCCTGAAGGTCGAAAAACACGAATTTTCAACAAACTGAACCCGCCCCAAATCATGGCAAAAAAAGCTGCCAAGAAGAAAACATCCGCCAAGAAAGCCCCTGCAGTGAAGAAGAAAGCACCTGTAAAAAAGGTGGCTAAGAAAGCTGCCCCGGCTGAGAAAGCGCCAGCTAAGAAGTCTCCTGCTAAAAAAGCGCCGGCGAAAAAAGCGCCAGCCAAAAAAGCAGCGAAGAAATCTGCCAGCAAGGCGCGGAAAACTGCTCCAGTGAAGAAGAGAATAATCGCGGTGAAAAAGCGCCCGACTTTTACGAATCCTCTCCACGCGAACCGGGATGCCCCGCCGCCAAAATCGACCCGGAAGAAACTGCCGGTCGCTTTTTTGAGAAAGCAGAAGCAAAATTTGCTCGATTTGCACGACAGTCTCGTTGCGCAAATGAACGGTGTTGCCAGGGATACTTTGGGTGTACGCGGAGAGGGAGCAGACGCTTCCGCCTTTGGAATGCACCAGGCCGATGCCGGCAGTGATTCCTATGATCGCGACTTCGCTTTGAACCTTTTGTCTCAGGAACAGGACGCTCTTCATGAAATTGAAGAAGCTCTTGATCGCGTAGAGTTAGGGAGTTACGGAATCTGTGAAGGGTCGGGAGATCCGATTCCGAGACTTCGTCTTGAAGCGATGCCTTTTGCTCGTTGCACTGTGGAATATCAGGAAAAACTCGACGAATCCGGTACCTTAGGTGGTCATCGTGGTCCGGGTAACACCCTCTTCGACCTCGATTCCGCGACGTCTTCAACTGGCTCCAGCAAGTCCGATGATTAAAAATCGGTTGAGTAGCTGCCCAAGCCGCGTATAATTGCCGCCCCCACGAAATAACGAATAATTCCAGACATGGCCAGAGAAGTTATCATCCTTGAATGCACCGAAGCGAGAGAAGAAGGCAAGCGCCCTTCTATCTACGTGACGACGCGAAATAAGAAGAGTTTACTTACTCCGGGACGTCTCGAAAAAGTGAAATTCAATCCTTACATGAAGAAGCGTACGCTCCATCGCGAGAAGCGCTGATTTGCGGATTCTGAATTCAGATCTCGAACACCGAAATATTTACCTATGAGTCACGGACCAAAAACCGAAGAACGCGCCATGAATCTGCGCCGGGCCAACCGGAAGATGCCACGTCGCCGTCTCGACATTCCATTGGAGAAAGTCAATTACCTCAATCCTGATTTCCTGAAGAAGTTTGTTACGGAATCCGGCAAGCTTTACCCGCGCCGCACCACGGGTGTTTCCGCGAAGCTTCACCGTAAAATCACTCGTGAAGTGAAGCGCGCCCGCGCTCTCAACCTTATGTAAGAGGTGAGGTAGACAAATTTGAACGATTCAAGGGGGTTAGATCATCGATCTAACCCTTTTTTTGTGTCCTCAGCACACGCTCTTTCTTCAAACCATACTCTTCCACGAAAAGGGTGCATTTCCCTTTTAACGAAATAAATTACCCGGAATAGCATGTGTAACCTCTACGACATCGGTCCGGGCGGACACCGCAATTCCACGAAGTGGGAGCAGCTCGTCTTCGATGTGGTTAAGGATATTGAGAAAAAAGCAGGGATCCGAAAAACTGACCCCGGTCTGGTTCTGATCGAAAAGGATGGTGAAATCGTTCCTAAAACGATGCGATGGGGCTTTGTCCGGCATTTTAATCCTGCTATCAACAATTCCCGTTCCGACAAGCTTGACGGAATGTGGAAGGGCGCGTGGGAGTCCCGGAAGCGCTGCCTGATCCCGATCAGCACCTTTTACGAATGGTCCGGCCCGAAGGGAAACAAACAGACTCACGCCTTTCAGGCGGGTGATGAGGAGCATCTTCTCTGGGCTGCGGGATTGTGGGAGGAAAACAAGGATCCTGATATAGGGAATTGTTACTCAATGATGACCACCGACGCCTCAGGGCAAGTGGAAGCAATCCATCATCGTATGCCGGTCCTTTTGTGCGACCGGGATTTTGAATCTTACCTCGAGCAGGGTGATCCGAAGGACCTACTGGTGCCTTTTACTGAAAAATTGTCCATTTTCAATTGTGTGAATCCACTCAAGAAGTCGACGAAGCACGACGGGCCGGTAAAAGAGGGCGGAAGCGCGGAAGGCTTGTTGCCGGGATTCGAATGATCTTCGTCGGCTATCGCCAAATATAGAATCCTCCCATTACGCCGAGGACATAGAAGAAGGAGGTGAAATCATCCTTTTCGAAAGTGTAGCGGATGTAATTCAGAAAATCGCTCAAGCTGAAAGTCGCGAGATTGATCGATTCGTCGAAGTGCGCGATCAACAATCCGGTAAGAGAATCGGCCACGACAATGCCGGCAATTGTGAAAAGTGTCGCAATCAGTTGATACACAATTCCCCGTCCTCCCGAAAAGTGTGATACGCAAAAGCTGACAAACCCTCCAAAGAAAAGAGCAGTCAGGGGAAATTGCATTCCGGTTCCAAGACTGATGACGATCCACAGCAATCCAAGGACTAGTGTTCCGGCCGCTCCAAACAGCAGGGCCCGTTTCAAGCTGCCAATATGGCGGTCGCACATCACGCAACGCCCCGGATCGGGGTTATTGGCATCACAGTGTGGACAGATATAGTTAGCCATCGAAATACTTCAAAGAAGCCCTCCGGAGGAATTCAGTTATTCCACCTCCACCATATGTGGGCTCGACCAGGCGAGATTTCCGCGGGCTACGCTGATATTGCCTGAGTATTGTTTCGAGCTGCCTTCCTGTTCGATCGCCCAGTAAAACCAGTGCTTCCCGGCTTTCAGGTCACCGGCAGTAAATTGAAATTCGCGCTCTTTGGATCCATCCCCTTGAAATTTTGCGAGAGTTTTTCCTCCGGTTCCCATGAGTCGGACGGAAGTAATGGGCCTTGTTCCGATTACCTTCATGGAGAGATCGACCTTCCCCTCTTTAGCTTTGACTACTTTGTCAGAGAAATGGTCGTCCGCTCGTGAATCGATGACGATTTTGGATCCGTTCGTCGCGAAAACGCGATGCTCTTTCAGCGCCCGGTGAATCGCCTCAGGTGATAGATCTTCGGCGTAGATACCGGTGAGTCCCCCACAGAGCCCCGGATTCCGTCGATGGGAATCACTGGTGCCGATAAAGCCCATGTGCCGTCCTTTATCCAATTCTCCGTGAAAAAGTGCGGGAACGCTCCGGATGTAAATCCCCCAGCAAGCTGTCACTTCGAGGTTTGTCTCGGCCGGATGTTCGCTCAGGTGAAAGGCCGGATGTTGAGAGTGCAGAATGCCGCCGGCCTTTTGAACGCGGTCGGCCATGACATTGAACTGATGCCCCACCTCGAAAAAGCGAACGATGGGTCCTCCTTCGATGGGGTAAACCACCGTCCGGTGATTGGGGAAACCGCCTTTGATTGTCTGCTCGTGAACCGAGTCGTAGGGGCGCGGAACACCCTTTAATGAGGTTCTCTGCGTCCATTCGTAACCCGGCAGGGCCACGAATTTCCCCGGTTCGGTGATCCATTGGGAATGGGTCGCTCCCATCCGGTATTCGCCCTCCGTGAGAATCCGGCCATGAACTTCGTCATTGTCCTGCATCACCATGACATCGAGTTTGGCACGGTCCCGGGCATAGAGAACGATCTCATCAGGCTCGCCTTCAGCATCTCCAGTCAGGCCGGAGTGACAATGCAGGTCTCCCCAGAAAAGCTGGTATTTTTTCCCATCCGCCGGTGTCGCAGAATAGCGTTCCGGCTCATCTGGAAAAGGCAAAGAGACCGGTGTGAATTGATCGCGCCAGTCGTCGAGTTCGATGCTGCGCGCTTTGCGAAGATCGACTTCGACCAGATACGAGGGCCGTTTCCAGGAATGTGGAATTTTTGATCCGACGATAAAAAATGTATTGCCGCCGGGGCGGACGTGACGTGGTGATGCCAAACGGTAATCAATGAGTCCTTCATGGAGAAGGAGCTGTCTCTTATACACATCTGACGCTGCCGACGAAGAGG
>CAJXQE010000461.1 GCA_913058215.1 uncultured Verrucomicrobiales bacterium | reverse complement strand
GCGTCAGATGTGTATAAGAGACAGTGGTTGCCCCAGGAATTCCAATTGAATGATAAGCTGACGGTGGATGAAAATATCCGAGTTGGTGCGTCGGATATCATTGCGAAGATCGATCGCTTCGAATCCGGAACCAATGTAGGTGACGCTGAACAGGATCGACTCCAGCGCGAGATCGAACAGGCCGACGGATGGAATCTTGAAAACCGCATCGACATCCTGATACGGGAATTGGCGACACCTCCGGCCGACCGGGTCGTGGAATATTTATCCGGGGGAGAAAAGCGCCGTGTCGGACTGGCGAGGGCACTCGTGGCTCAGCCTGACCTGCTGATTCTTGATGAGCCAACCAACCACCTCGACGCCGGAGCGATCGAATGGGTCGAGTCCTATCTTGCCTCGCAAAATGGCGCGTGCTTTTTCGTGACTCACGATCGCTATTTTCTTGATCGAATCGCCACACGGATTGTGGAGTTGTCAGGGGGGCGTTTCTTTTCCCACGACGGCAATTACAGCGACTATCTGATCGCCAAAGCGGAGCGCGACGAACGCGAGTCCGCCTCGGAACACAAGCGCCAGCGATTTCTAACCCGCGAAGTCGAGTGGGTTCGGGCAGGAGTCAAAGCTCGCGGAACCAAGCAACGGAGCCGTCTCGACAACTATTACGCGGTCAAAGGGGAGAAAGCGCCAGATAAAGATCTGGAAATGGAATCTATTATCCCGCCGGCTCCGAAGCAGGGGAATGTGGTGGTGGAGTTGGAAGGGGTTTCCCAATATATCGATGATCGACCTCTGTTTTTCGGACTGGATCTGATTTTTGAACCCGGCGAATGCATCGGCATCGTCGGACCGAACGGAGTGGGGAAAACGACCCTGCTCCGCGTCATGCTCGGTGAACTGGAACCGACGGATGGTTCAGTCAAAATTGGAAAACGGACCGAATTCAACTACGTCGACCAAACTAGGATGGCGCTCGATGATGAAGCTTCCGTTTTTGAAAATGTCGCCGATGAAAGGGATTCGATGCAATTCGGCGACGAGACGATCTCAGTGAGGGGATATCTGCGGCGTTTTCTTTTTACCGATGAACGAATTAAAGATCGTGTCGGTAGCTTGTCAGGCGGAGAACGGAACCGTGTGCTTCTTGCCAAGATTCTGAAGGAGGGCGGAAATTTCCTGATTCTCGATGAGCCGACCAATGATCTCGATCTTCCGACGCTGCGGGTTCTCGAAGAAACACTGATCAATTTTTCAGGAACCTCGGTCGTGGTCAGTCACGATCGATATTTTCTCGACCGCGTTTGTGACCGGATGCTGGTGTTTCACGGTGATGGGCAATTGACTCTGTCCGTCGGTAATTACTCCTACTACATGGAGAAGCGCCGCCGTGAGGAGTCGCTTGTGGCCAGTAATGCGAAGAAAAAGAAAAAGGTCGTTTCACGCAAAGAATCGGAAGCTCCTCCCAAGTTGAAGTGGAAAGAGGAACGGGAACTCGAAGAGATGGAGGCAGGGATTCTTGAAGCCGAAGAGGCTGTCGCTGCTCTCGAGAAAACGCTCGCCGACCCATCCTATTACGTGGAGAATTCGGAGAAAGCGGTCGAGCAGGCCAAAGAGCTGGAGGAAATGAAATCTGATGTCCAAAAGCGCTATGAGCGCTGGGAGAAACTTGAAGCCATCCGCAAGGCTCGTGAGGAATGGGAAGGGAACAGGTAAAATTTCTACGCAATTTTCAGTGATTCTCTCTTGTCGGAATCGTCCAACTGATTTTGAATGACTGTCGTAACTTTTTTAGACAAGCCAATAAACATCATTATGAAAAAACTCACACTCGCCCTTATTGCTCTCGCCGCTGTTCTCAGCGTTCAGTCTGCTCGCGCTCACTGCCAGGTTCCCTGCGGAATTTATGGAGATGAAGCCAAGTTCGGTCAGCTCAAGCAACACATTGAAACGATCGCCAAAGCTTCAGCTCAGATCAATGAACTTGCTGAAAAGGCAGATCCTTCTCTTCAAGACAAGCATCAGATTGTCCGCTGGATTTCCAACAAGGAACATCACGCACAGGAAATCATCGACGAAGCAGCGAATTACTTCCTCGCGCAGCGCATCAAGCCGGACGCTGATAACTACGCCAAGAAAGTGGAGCTTCTTCACCACATCATCGTTTACTCGATGAAGGCCAAGCAAACCATCGACGGTGAAGCTGTAAAAACTCTTTCGGCAAAGCTGGACGAGTTCGAGAAACTCTACAACGCCAAGTAAGTCGTTTCGACGTCACACTTTTTCAAAGCCGGGCATTTGCGGGGAAACCTGCGGC
Source organism: uncultured Verrucomicrobiales bacterium (assembly GCA_913058215.1). GTDB lineage: Bacteria > Verrucomicrobiota > Verrucomicrobiia > Verrucomicrobiales > DEV007 > Arctic95D-9. The sequence goes on along the minus strand of CAJXQE010000461.1, from coordinate 2,519 downwards.
CCGGTTTTTTTGTACACTGACGCTTCCTGCGTTTTCGAATCGCCAGCTCTATGACAGGCAAAAAACTGGCAGGTGGCGGAATGTTCGTCTAGGCTCCCCATCTTTATGACTGAAAACACCCGGGTGGAAACACAATTTCAGACAATCGCGACTGTGGAAAACCCTTTTGTTTTCCGCAGTGGGGAATCGCTTGATCATGTCGAGATTGCCTACGAAACCTACGGCGAACTCAATGAGTCGAAGTCGAATGCGATCCTCCTGTTCCACGCATTCTCGGGAAGTCAGCATGCCGCAGGACACAATCCGGAGTTACCGGGCAACGATTTTTGGACGCAGGAATGCCACGATGGTTGGTGGAATCTGTTCATTGGATCCGGCAAAGCACTCGATACCGACAAATACTTCATTATTTGCGCGAATTACGTCGGCGGCTGTTACGGCTCAACGGGGCCCTCCTCGATCAATCCGAATACCGAAAAACCCTACGGTCCGGAATTTCCTCATATCAGTGTTCGTGATGTCGTGGAGAGTCAGGTCCGGTTGTTGGATCAGCTCAATATCGAGAAGCTCAGGGCGGTGGTAGGGCCATCAACCGGTGGCCTCGCCTGTGTGAATTTTGCCACGGTTCATCCGGACAGGACTGAGCTGGTCATTCCGATTTCGACTGGGGTGAAGACAACGGTTTTGAACCGTATTATTCTTCTAGAGCAAATTCTGGCGATCGAGAATGACCCTTATTTCAAGGCGGGAAATTACTACGGATCGGAGCCTCCGGAGACCGGTTTGGCATTGGCGAGAATGGTCAGCCACAAGTGCTTTGTTCACCTGAATGCGATCGAGCGCCGGGCCAATAAGGATGTTGTTCAGCCGGGAGACCGCTTCTCCTGGTATGAAGCTCACAATCATGTCGAGAGCTACATGCTGCATCAGGGGCGAAAATTTACGGATCGCTACGATGCGAATACTTACCTGCGGATCTGCGAAATGTGGAGCCGCTACGATCATGTTGCGGAGAGTGATGCCCTCGATACAGATGATCTTTTTTCCCGATCAAAAGCGGCAGGCCATCAGTATCTGATTTTCAGCATCGACGAGGACTACTGCTTCTATCCGGAGGAGCAGGCGGCGCTGGTTGCGCAATTGAAATCCGCGGATGTGGCCCATCTTTACATCACTGTGCATTCGGAAAAAGGGCACGATTCCTTTTTGCTGGAGCCGGAGCTATACACTCCGCATATCCAGTCTCTTCTCAGTGGAGCGATCGAACTTTCCCCGGCGGAGTGAAGAAAACTCAGATTCGGCGTACTTCGCCGGTTGATAAACCGAATCCCTTGTCATAACCTCCGAAATGGTTAGACACAGTGTTTTCTTCTGGCTCAACGAAGATGTGAGCGATGAGCAAAGAGCATCCTTTGAGGGTGGGCTTCAGGCTCTCTTCGAAATCGATGTGGTGGAGAAGGGTAATTTTGGAAAAGCGGCCGCAACACCGGAACGTCCGGTGACGCAAAATTCCTTTGATTATTCACTGTTTTTGGAATTCGATTCTGTGGAACAACATAACGCCTACCAAGTTCATCCCGAGCACACGGTTTTCGTTGAAAGTTTCGGGTCCTGGTTCAAGGAAGTTCGTGTATACGATACTGAGATGAAGGGCTGAGCCGCCAGCAATCAAACAAACACACAAGCCACTAATTTTTATCCTGCCTGCCTTCAATGAACGTTGAAATTCGCAATTCATCCAAAGAGACTTTGGAATACACTTTTCACGGCTCACCATCCGATACCTCGTTACTAGTGGTCATCGGTCATGGAGTGACCGGAAATAAAGATCGTCCCTGGGCCGAGGCTCTCGCCGGAGCTCTCGAAGAAGCCGGCGTAAACGCCCTTCGCTTTTCTTTCGCCGGCAACGGCGAGTCTGACGGGAAGTTTGAAGACTGCACCATTACCAAAGAGGTCAAAGATCTCAAGGCGGTGATCAATGCAGCAGACGATGAGGGATTTCATCACGTCTGCTATGTCGGTCACAGTATGGGTGGAGCCGTCGGTGTTCTCTCAGCAACAAAAGACGATCGCATTTCCGCTCTCGTTTCCCTGGCCGGAATGGTTTACACCAAAAAATTTGTCGAGACGGAGTTTGGTGATCAAAAGCCAGACAAAGGCTGCATGTGGGAAGACAAAGAGTGCCCGCTTTCCAAAACTTTTGTCGACGATATGAACAAGATCGACAATATCCTCGGAAAAACCGAGAAGATCGAGGTTCCCTGGCTACTGGTTCACGGCGATGCCGATGATGTCGTTCCCATCGAGGAAAGCCGCGAGATGTATCGCAGCGCCTACGAACCGAAGGACTACGTTGAAATTCCGGGAGCCGATCACGTTTTCTCCGGCGACGGATTGCAGAAAATGCTCGATGCCGTCGTTCCCTGGATTAAGGAGCGTCAGTAAATTTGAGTTTGGAGTGAGGTCTTCAGACCCTGTCTCTTATACACATCTCCGAGCCCACGAGACCGAGGCTGATC
>CAJXQE010000460.1 GCA_913058215.1 uncultured Verrucomicrobiales bacterium | reverse complement strand
CTATCCTCTTCGTCGGCAGCGTCAGATGTGTATAAGAGACAGCTGCTACATCGTGGAGTTCTTCGATATCCTTGCTCAAATCATAGAGTTCAAAGGGCGTGCCCTTTGCGGGGCCGATCGCCTTCCAATTATTCATGCGCAGGGCAATGCTCTTCTTGTTTTCCCAATATAGGTACTCATGCTGTTCCTGCTCGCGTCCGGTCTTCTCTGCACCGAACAAGGTTGGTAAGATGGATATGCCGTCGGTATCATTTCGTGGTATCGCGCCCGCGATTTCTGCGATTGTGGGCATCACATCCGGGAAGTAGCCCAGATAGTCGGAAACCGAACCGGCTTCTATTTTCCCTGGCCAGCGGACGATAAAGGGAATCCTGATACCGCCCTCATAAAAATTGCCTTTGCCGCCACGGAATCTCTCGCCGGTTTTGGGGCTCAGGTTGGGTGCGAGGAAACCATGCGGATGCTTTTCATTTGCGAAATAGGTTTTTCCGCCGTTATCGCCGGATAGAAAAATAATCGTGTTATGATCGATCTTCAATTGCTTCAGTAGGGCCATGATTTCGCCGATCTGGCGATCGACCATTTCCACCATGGCGGCGTACATCTGCGCGTCCTGTTTTCCCTTCTGGTTGCTGGCTTCCCATTGCTTGTCCTTGTACTTCTGCCATGCAGGATCATCCAAAGGCATTCCCCAGTGACCATGGGGAGGTGTCCAGGGGAGATAGGCAAAGAAGGGGCGATCTTTGTTCTCGCGAATGAACTTAAGACTGTCGGCATAGATAAGATCATGCGAATTTATTTTTCCAGTGAGAGGGTTGCCGGTGTTTCCCTCAAGCGGCACCTTCTTGCTGTTCCGGATAAGGTAGTTTGGATAGTAGCTGTGGGCATGTGTCTGATTGTAATAGCCGAAGAAGGTATCAAAGCCATGCTTCTCCGGTACCCCTGTAGTGCCGGGCTCACCCAGCCCCCACTTGCCGAAGCCACCGGTTGCGTAGCCGGCGTCTTTGAGATTGTTGGCTATGGTCACATCATCTGCGCGCAGACAGCCGGGTCCCCGGACGGTGGTATGCCCGGTATGTTGGCCGGTCATCAGTGTGCTTCGCGTGGGGGCGCAGACGCTGGCACCCGCCAGAAACTGAGTGAAGCGCATTCCTTCGGAGGCCAGTTGATCGATATTTGGCGTATCTAAGATGGGATGCCCCATCTTAGACCATTCAAAATATCCCCACTCATCCAACAGGATGTAAATAATGTTTGGCTTAGCCGCAGATCTTTTTGTCGCGGCGGACACTGTGGAGAGAGGCCTCGCTTCAGGGGCCCATTCAGGAATGCCCTTCTCCCGGAGTTGTTTTTCGTAGAGTATTTGCAGGTGATGTTCTCCTGCGGCGATACGAGGGAGGCCCTTATTTACCAGATAGGGTTCTGTGGAGTCCCACCAGTTATCAAACTGCTTCTTCATTTCCTCTGCCACCTCGGGATGAATCCCGATCAGGCTCTTCGTTTCGCCCAGGTCCGTTGAGATATCGCTAAGCCAGGCTTCCTTGCTATCCATTTCAAAGACTAGGCGCCAGCGTTCGTTGCGAACCGATGCCCCATAATACCGCGCCTCAGCTCGAGTGGCTTTTCCTCTACCGCCTCCGCCCCAGCGGCCACGATGAGAGAAGATAGTTCGATCTGCCCATTCTGCGTTTGAGTCTTCCAGCAAAGGCAGCAATGAGCGTCCTTTGGGAGGCAGCGCGCTTTCCGGAATTTCCGCTCCGGCAAGGTCACAGAACGTTCGGTATAAATCGATATGCGCGGTCAGGTTGGAAATATCTACGCCTTGACCCAACACTCCCTTCCAATACCAAAACGCCGGGACATGTGTTCCTCCTTCCCAATTGGTATCTTTGGTGCCTTTCATTCCAGCATTCCAGGCTGTTTGTCGACCTTTGTGCTTGTTGCCGATATTCTTCATCGCCATACCGTTGTCGGTCATGAAGATGACGAGGGTGTTCTCCAATGCATTCCAGTCATTGAGTTTCTGCATCAGGATTCCCACATTATCATCGATGTTCTCGATCATCCCATATCGGGCAGCCGTGGATTGATCATACCCCTCGTCCAGAAAACGCTTTTTGTATTTTTCAGGTGCGATAAGTGGCCCATGAGGTGCATTGAGAGAGATATACGTGAAAAATGGTCGTTTCCTATCGTGTTGAGTTTTTATCCAGCTCAACGCGGCATTGAAAAACACATCCGTACAAAAACCTTTTGTCTTTACGATGGTGTCGTTGTGGAGGAGCACGTTATCGAAATACTTGTTGTTGGCATTTTCTTTGAAGTCGCCAAATCCATATTGCCCGATTCCTCCTGCGCCATGCATGAGCACCTCATTAAATCCACGTTTTTGAGGCAAATACTCGGCACCATCACCCAGATGCCACTTTCCAAACAAGCCGGTTTGGTAGCCCGCCTTTTGTAAGGCTTGAGGAAAGGTCACCACGGCAGGCGCAAGTCGGTCACGTTGCATAATGGTATGACTAACACCAACCTCAAATGGGTAGCGACCGCTCAGGATAGCCGCCCGCGTAGGCGAGCAAGTCGGGCTAACCTGAAAATCTGTGAAACGAGTGGCTTGATCATAGATCCGGTCAATATTCGGCGTCCTCAAGATGGTGTTCCCCATGCAAGAGAGATCTCCCATCCCTTGATCATCGGTAAGGATGAAGACGATATTGGGCCGACTTCCTTCGAGTGACTTCGGTCCCCGGTCTGCTGCAAAACCGCAGGCAACTATGCAGAGAATAGCGGCAATTGAATGGATAAAACGTTTCATTGTTATGAGTAGTTGCTACTGAGAGTCACGCGACAATCTCGGTCGGAATGCTTTGTTTAGGAATTTCAAGGGACTGATTCACCTGGATGCTGGTAGAGATATTGGATCGCCCCCTCATCCAGCGCGCCGGAATAGAATTGAACGTCATCCATCTGGCCCTCAAACCACTGAGGAAAAGACTCTTCCCCCTGATGTCCATCTTCCAGCTTCCCCAGGTAGACGGAGGTTGCGTTTTTCACCGAAGATGGATTGCGCACCGGCGTCCCAATTTTAGACCCCACCGAACCTGAGGCAATCAACTCGCCATCGCGATACAAGCGAACCACACCATCGCGGCAAGCAACGGCCACATGATACCATCGACCGCTTTCCCAGCCATCAACCCGGCCTGAAACTGCATCGTAGTGCAGCCCGTCCTGCCAGCCGTAGACCACGTGTTTGCGAAAAAGATGCACCTGGACGCGGCTACGCTCCGTTTCCCCGGACAGCGAAAAAAGCATGGCGAGCGAGTTGCGCGGATCACGCACCCACACGGTAAACGTGAACGATTCCGACTGGCGAAACCTTTCGGCATGCTCGCTCAAATCCACGTGTGCGTTGCGATCGAATTTCAGGGCATTGCCGCTGACGCCTGGCACCTGCTGCGGAGTGCCCATCGAAAACATCCCGTCCAGCTGGTCGCCAGCCACGTCTGCAATTCCGCCATTTGCGGTGGGCGTATCGAAAGACCAATGCGCCAGGAGCCTGGGATTGGCATCCGCCAGATGCTGGTCGCGCCTATTGATTTCGACGATGTCTCCAGATGCATCCACTCGCGCTGAAAAACCCGCTGCGAGAGGGCGGATCACGCGTGTCGTTCCGCGACTTCCGAGATGCAGATCGACCAACCCCTCGCTCACTGACACGTTCGACTCCCGTGTCTCGGAATCGACCGCCAGCTCAAAACGCGTTCCAAGGTCAACCACTTCCATCGAATCGGTCGCCACCACAAAATCGCGGGCTGACTCGGGCGCATGAACCCTAGCATGGCCAAAATCGAGATATGAACGCATCGGCGTATCGATTCCAAACGCCGCCGGCCCTTCCAACTCCACTGTCGCGCCGCTCTTGAAATGAATCCGCAATCTACCCTCTTCCAAACGAACCCAGCCCTTGCCTAATGCGCGACCCGCACTTCGGGCCAATTGATGATTCGGGCTGAACTCCGCATCCGGACTGACGAATTCCAACCTGGCAATAGAATCATGCTCGCCAAATGGAAACAGCAACGCACCAATCGCCAAAATCGCGATCAAAGCCGCCGCAAGGCCGAGCCAAAACGGCGTGCTCAGTTGTTTGAAAGCGGCATACTTCGGCGCAATTTCTGACTTGGCAGTAAAACATTCAGCTCTGGCCAAATCCGCGACGACAATTCCCTGCTCAGCCATCTCCGCCAGAAGCGCTCGAGCCCTGGAGTCTTGCTTCAGCCAGTTTTCCACCTCGGCATGTTCCTGATGCGATAGATCACCATCGAGGAAACGCAATAGCCGCTCGCGGTCGTTCAGTTCTTGGGAATCGGAGCTCATTTCGTTTCAGTCATTCGTGTTTCAATGCACTGCCGCAGACCTGCATGAAGTCGCGAGAGGCGCTTGTAAATTGCATCCAGCTTCGCCTGCACTTGCTCAGCGATTTCGCCGCAAGTGTGGCCATCAGCGTATCGCATTTGCAGCAGTTTCCGGGATTTTCCAGGCAACTGCTCCAGGCAATCGCGCAGCGCCTGAACGCGTTTGCCCTCCGGCGCAGGCGTTGCGCCGCTTTCCCAATCAGAAACCAGGAGATCAAGAATCTCCTCATCGATACCGATTTGCTCCCTCCGATGTTTGCGAATCCAGTCAATCCCTTCCCGTCGTGCAGCAATCATCGCCCAGGAAAGCAGTGGAGGTTCCGCCTCAAAACTGACCTCCTTCGTCATCGCCTTGATAACGACGTTTTGAAAAATATCTTCCGCCACATACCCATCCCTGTCTCTTATACACATCTCCGAGCCCACGAGACCGAGGCT
>CAJXQE010000459.1 GCA_913058215.1 uncultured Verrucomicrobiales bacterium | reverse complement strand
ATCCTCTTCGTCGGCAGCGTCAGATGTGTATAAGAGACAGGATGTCAACTGAAGCCAAACCAATCGAGCAGGTCATTCGCGAGAGCAAAGACTGGATCGCTCACTTTCACGCCAACGATCCCAATTTACTCGGCCCCGGAATGGGCGAAGTGAAATTCGAGCCAATCTTTACCGCGCTCAAAGAAATCGAATATGACGGCTGGATTTCAGTCGAGGTTTTCGATTACGAGCCCGGTGCTGAAACGATTTGCGAAAGCAGCCTCTCCTACATGAGGGATGTTGAGAGCAGAGTTTAAGCGATAGAGAAATTAGAGTTTCACCACTCTCGGGCAAGGGCCCGACCTTCAGTGATTTCGTGGCTGTTCTTTTCCATTCGAATCGCCTACCCCGGATTCGTGTGAATAGATCTCACGCAAATCGAATCTGATGAAACGAGTGGAGAGAAATGGCCCCGAACAATGTCCTCTCCCATGCGCTTGCACCTTCGCGCATCCGAACTAAACTCCTCCCCACTTAAAATTTTCAATTACACCAGTCATGTCAGAGCGCCGCAAACAATTCCCGTTCGATGAATTCGAACCCAAATGGCAGGAGCTTTGGGAAACGGAAAAAACCTTTTCTGTTCCGAATCCGGGCGATGCCGGATTCGATGCTTCGAAGCCGAAATACTACGCGCTCGACATGTTCCCTTACCCGAGCGGCGCAGGCCTTCACGTCGGCCACCCTGAGGGATACACTGCTACGGATATCATCACCCGCTACAAGCGGATGAACGGCTTCAATGTGCTCCACCCGATGGGCTGGGATGCATTCGGTCTTCCCGCAGAGCAACACGCCATCAAGACCGGCGAGCATCCACGGATCAACACGGAGAACAACACCAACAATTTCCGTCGGCAATTGAAAAGTCTCGGCTTCGCCTATGACTGGGATCGCGAAATCAACACCACCGATCCAGCCTATGTGAAATGGACACAGTGGATTTTCCTCCAGCTCTACAACTCCTACTTTTGTGAGAAAGACAACAAAGCCAAGCCTGTTTCCGACCTCGAAAAACAGGGTTTGAGCCGTGAGGAAATCGACAATCGCCGTCTCGCCTATGTTGCCGAAACGCCGGTGAACTGGTCGCCTGATCTCGGGACCGTATTGGCGAATGAAGAGGTCGAAGAATGGCGATCAAAGGGACATACCGTGGAGCGTCGTCCGCTCAAACAGTGGATGTTACGGATCACCGATTACGCGCAGCGTTTGATCGATGAACTCGAGGGTCTCGACTGGCCCAATGGAATCAAGCTTTTACAGACCAACTGGATCGGTCGCAGCGAAGGTGCCGAAGTGGACTTCACCATCAATGGAGAAAAGGTCACGGTCTTTACGACGCGCCCCGATACTTTATTCGGTGCGACTTACATGGTGTTGGCTCCCGAGCATCCGCTGGTCGATGAAATCATGACCGATGAGCAGAAGGCTGCGATCGAGGACTACAAGAAAGCCTGCTCATCCAAGTCCGACCTCGAACGGACCGAATTGGCCAAGGACAAATCCGGCGTCTTCACCGGCGGCTTTGCCATCAATCCGGTGAACGAGGAAAAGATTCCCGTATGGATCGCTGACTACGTCATGATGAGCTACGGCACCGGAGCCATCATGGCAGTGCCGGCGCATGATGAGCGGGACAAGGAGTTCGCAGAAAGATTCGACATACCCATCATCGAAGTGGTCAAAGCGCCCGAGGGTAACGAGGACAAATGCTTCGTCGGAAACGGAACCGCCGTGAACTCCGGCTTCCTCGACGGCCTTTCCACGCCAGAAGCCAAAGAGAAAATCAGCGAGTGGCTCGAGGAAAAAGGGCTCGGCAAAAAGACGATCAACTTCAAACTTCGCGACTGGCTTTTCTCCCGCCAGCGCTATTGGGGCGAACCATTCCCCATCATTTGGAAAGACGGACAGCATGAAGCGCTGACGGTCGATGACTTGCCATTACTCGCCCCCGAGCTGGAAGATTACAAGCCAACCGGCACTCCCGAACCACTGCTTTCCAAAGCCAGTGACTGGGTCAATGAACTTGGTGACGGCATCACCCGCGAAACCAACACGATGCCGCAATGGGGCGGCTCTTGCTGGTATTACCTTCGCTATTGCGACGCACAGAACGGCGATGTGCCCATCGGAAAGGAAGCCGAAGAATACTGGATGGGTAAAAACGGGAATCCCGGCGGAGTCGACCTTTACATCGGTGGCACCGAGCATGCCGTATTGCACCTTCTCTACGCCCGCTTCTGGCACAAAGTGCTATTCGATCTCGGTCACGTTTCTACGCCGGAACCTTTTCAAAGATTGGTCAATCAAGGACTAATTTTAGGTGAGTACAACTACTACCTCTTCAAAGAAGGGGATGTTCCCGTGTCTTCCGAATTGGTGACGGACATTCAGGAGAGAGCTAAAAATCTTGCTGGTGTCAGGAACGACACAGGCAAAGAAGTAATTGGAGCTCCACTCCCCGGGAAAATCTTGGATACCGAAAAGAAAGACGGTAAATTTTTCTCGAAAGATAACCCATCCATCCAGGTGGAAGAGAAAGCCGTTAAGATGGGGAAATCCAAAGGGAACGCCATCAATCCCGATGACGTCGTCGAACTCTACGGCGCTGACTCCTTGCGTCTTTACGAAATGTTCATGGGCCCGCTCGAGCAGGTCAAACCCTGGTCAATGAAAGGCGTCGAAGGCGTTTACCGTTTCCTCGGAAAAGTCTGGCGTCTCTGCATGGAAATGGATCAGGAAGGCAACTGGTCTTTGCGCGATCACTTTTCCGATGACGAACCTGACAAAGCCGCCAACAAGGTCGTTCACGCAACCATCAAGAAAGTTGGCGACGACATCGAAAGTTTGAGCTTTAACACCGCCATCGCTCAAATGATGGTCTGTACCAATGAACTCGGAAAGCAGGAAAAGCTTTCCCGTTCTTCAGTCATCACCTTGCTTCAGGTCTTGAATCCTTTTGCCCCGCACTTGTCAGAAGAATTGAATAAAATTCTCGGAGCAAAGGAGGCGCTTGCGAATCAGCCCTGGCCGAAATTCGACGAAACGTTCCTCATCGAAGACGAAATCGAAATCGTTGTTCAGGTAAACGGAAAAGTCCGCGACAAAATTACGGTCAGCAAGGACGCCTCCAAAGATGAAATCGAAGCGCTCGCTCTCGCCAGCGAGAAAGCTCAGAATTTCATCGAAGGAAACACCATCCGTAAAGTAATTGTGGTTCCCGGTCGTCTCGTCAACGTCGTCGCCAATTAGGCTGAAAACGCAGAGCCTTGTTTCTTTTTCTGTGCCTGACTTTTGGATTCATTTCTGAAAGTCAGTCAGAAGAACTGAATTCGGATTTATGACGCTTGGCTCCCCGGGGCCATACCATCACTCCGTCAAAAAGCGCAGTCGAAACATCGGGAAAACCCGGGCAGACGCCGCTCACCCAACTCTCAGTTTAAATCAATGGCACTGCTCCAAAGAGTCTTCAATCATCCCCGCCCACACCAGCAGGTTCGATCCACACCATTTTTGCTCCACCTGTCACGTTGATCGCGAAGAACTCGACATCCAGGGCCGGACCGATGGAGTTAATATTTTCGATCAACCCGCGGTCCTGGTCCGACCCCCAGGCCAACCAGGTGCCGTTGGGGCGTTGCACCGCATTGACAAAGTCGAATGCTTCGACCCGTATAAACGGCCCGGGCTCAGGGCACGGCTCCATCGCGGCAATGAAACGCTCGTGACTGCTGGAATCCAGGGAAGGGTGCGCCCAGGTAGTAACACTTCCATCCTCAAGTAGTGCCAGAAAATGATTGCCTGCCGCTTCAAGCTGAACCACTTGATGAGGAGATTCTGCTCTTTCGAAAAACCCAAGTATCTCATGCCAGGTGATCGCTTCCCCTTTCATATTTAATACACCGTGCATTTTTCCACAAGTATCTATGTCTCTGGCTTTGATCCCCGCGAGCCGTCGGATAACATGCTGATTAGAAACCGGCCACTCGGGCAGCGAAGACAGTATCAGATCATGGTTCGGTTGAATGATCAAAGCCAGATCGTCAGTCTGGGCAACATCGATTGCTCTTTGCCCCGGAGTAGGCAAAGGCATGAATGACCGATCTTCTGAGTTGAGAGGCATCAGTCGGTCTGGATTCCTGATCCAGAAGGAGTGCGCAATATGCCGGTAATCGGTTCGCTTATCCCAACCGGGAATGGACGAAATCATCTCCCCATTCGCACGAGCACCAAACCAGCTGGCCCTGATATTTCTGCCTCTGGAAACGAGCACGAAATCGTCAATCCCCTCGGCGGCGGAGAGATCAATCTGACCTGGTATTTCCTCCCATTTCCTCAACCGCCCCCCTCTTTCCCGCATGATGGCATATTCATCGTTCATTCCTTTCCCCACTTTCGGAATCACATCCGCAACCTTCAAACTTGCGGCCGGAGTGGCCATTGGATCATCGATATCACGGCGGCCTTGAAAGAACCAAAAAAGAAAGCACGCAATCAACAACAGAATGACCGGCACTCCAATGAGATAGATGCGCGAAGCTCCCGGATTTCGGGAAGCACCGGGATTCAAATCAGGCTCAACAAGGCTTTTTGAAATTTCACGCACATCGGAAATTCGCTTTCGGGGATCCACATCCATTGCCTTGAGCACGGCCTCGTCGAGGCGTTCATTACGCCGCGGAAAGCGGGAAGTCGGCGGGGAAAAGTTTCCTACAGGCGTGTGACCGGTAAGCATTTCGTATACGACGACCCCGAAGGCGAATATGTCCGCGCGATAGTCGATCGATTTGGCATCCGCCAGCCTGTCTCTTATACACATCTGACGCTGCCGACGAAG
>CAJXQE010000458.1 GCA_913058215.1 uncultured Verrucomicrobiales bacterium | reverse complement strand
ACGAGATCAGCCTCGGTCTCGTGGGCTCGGAGATGTGTATAAGAGACAGGTCCCCCCCTCCTCTTTCGCGCTGTCTTCACCTTCAGGCTTTTCCCCGCAACCAAGCAGAAACAGAGCAATAACGCTCACCAGAAAACTATTTAAGAATTGTGAAGTTTTAGAATTCTTTGAGTGGAAACGATCAATCATGAGTCTATACTTCATTAGCTTCGGTCAATGACATTTTCAATCCCACCATTGCGTGTGACCTTTTGAGAAAGTTGTTTTCAACCCTCACCTGCCCTCAATGAAACTGCCCCTCATCGTTTTGGTCTCCCTCCTTTTTTCTACATCCATTGGCCTTGGTCAAGGAAAGGGAAAGAAAAAGAAGAGGGACGCCGTTCCGGCTCCAAAGTGGATGCAGAACATTACCCGGAAGCCGCCCGGCCCCTATTCCGCTCTTGACCCGGTTTCCCTTTCCTACAACCTGAGCTGGAAGAATACCATCAACGCCGGAAAGCTGACCATCGATGTCCTTCCCTCCCCGGACGGAGAAAGCTCCTATATCGGAAGCGCTGAAGGAAAAAGTACCGGATTGGCCAGAGCTCTCTGGCCTTATGACTTCAAAGCGATCTCGCAAGTCGACCAGACGACACTTCGGCCGCTGCTGTTTTCATTAAACGAAGCGGAGCGCTCTGCGAGGAACAGCTATCGCATCGAGTTCAAAGACGATCGGATGATTAGCAATACCGTTCAACTCAGCGAATCGAAAGGAAGCGAGGGTCCGATTTCCCATACCTCACGGTTTCGTCACGATTTTGTTCAGGACGTTCTTTCTTCCGTCTTCTACATGAGAAGCCAGGCACTGATTCAAGGGGAAGACATTTCGATGATTGTGACTCCTTTCAATCGCCCCTACTTCGCGGAGGCCGTCGTTCTCGGTAGAGAAAAGAAAAAGATCAAAGGCACGACTTACAACACCATCAAACTGGACATTCAAATTAAGAAGATCCACAGCGATCTTCGCCTGGAAAGTTACAAGACGATTAAGAAGGCTACGCTTTGGATTTCAGACGACACTTATCGCCTGCCTCTTGAATTGCAGGCCGACATCGCTGTGGGATTCATCTCCGCCCGCCTTACCGACAGAAAGTGGATCAAGAAATAGTCGACCTTCACATCGATTTTCAGAAACCGAATTACCCACGGATTACTGATTGAGGAGTGTCCGGATTTCTTTGAGAATCGCTTCAACTTTAAGGTCGATCGCTTTGACTTCGCTCTGGTGGCTCTCCACTTTGGACCGCTGCGTGAAAGTCGCACCTTCAATTGCTTTTGGATCTGCTTTCACTTTCTTTTGCTCAAAGGACCGGCGAATCTTCGCAATATCCTGTTCCAGCGTGCCGATGTCCCTCTGCAGCTCCCGCCGCTTAAAAAGCAGCTGACGCTTTTGCTCGTTCAACTCCCCGTGCCTCTTGCGGTTTGCGATCGCAAGCTCTTTCAAATCCTCTGTACTGGACTCTTCTTCACCAGTCATTCTGAGGGCACGACGCTCCTTGTTTGCAGCCAGCGTGTCCTCATACTTCTTCCTCTCGGCGGCTCTCTTCGCTTCCTTAGCAAGCTCCTTCTCGATTTTCACAATGTCCTTCGACTTGAGGTCGTCAGGCTTGGTACTCAGAAACGCTAAAACATCATGCTTCACCTCTTCATTATGCGGAGGCACATCCACTTTTTCCATCACGGATTCCGAAAGCAAGGCTCCGGGAATCGTAGCAAGACCATTGGTATGTTTAATTTTCAAACCTTCCCTGCTCACTTCTGACAGTGTCGCATTTTCGTAAACAATTCCGTCAGGACCGGGCAGATTGCCCAAGACGGTTCCCACCGGAACTTCGCTGGATACATGGTATCCATTTCGATACGCCTCCAGTAGAGTTGAATCGCGCTGAAGCTTTTCTTCCAGTGCGGCAACTTCACTCAATGCCTCTTCCCTTGGGTCAATTTCCGGGACGACTTCTTTAACGACTTCGACCGATTTCTCCGGTGGGTTTTCTTTGGCCTCTTTGATCGCATCTTTGATCTCCTCGATCTCATCATTGATCGCCTTAATCTTCCTCAACTCAGTTGCCAACTGCTGTTTCAATTCACCATCGCTCTGAGCAGACGCCGAAAGCGCTACTGCAAAAATGGTGAACGCAACGATTGCTCCTCGAAATTGAATCTTCATCATATCGCTTCTTTTTTTCAGTTCACCGTTCGTTTACTCACCCAGAATAGTTTCTTCGTGAATAAGGTTTTTACGCAAGCCTTCTTCCAGTTCCATGATGGGAACACTGGCTTCACCACCGGAATGAGTAATTTCAAGAGTATCGGAACTTACCTTCTTAATCTCGACCCCTGCGTATGTCTGGCCGCCAGTGGTTTTCACTTCCTTCAGCTTGATTCCCACGAATGAGTCTCTCGTAGCGGCTCTCCACAAATCCAACTCGGAAGAAAAATACTCGTCCATCTCGTTCAATTTCTCGAGATACTCCGCTCCCGGACCACTTATAATTTCCTCGTCTTCATCAGAAGACTTCTCATCGTCATCAGAATTGGATTTGGGCACATACTCTCCCGTCGCCTTCGCAAGAGTTTTCTTCAGCCCATCGAGGCGCTTATTGAGCCCTTCAATCCGTTTCTCCGCTGTTTCGAGCGAACTTTTCAGCTCTGCCGGCGTTGCCTCATCATCGACCAACTCTTCGGTCGAATCATCAGAGCCCCCTCCCACTTGAGGAGCTTCAAAACACCCCGATAAAAGTCCGAGACAACCCGCAAACAAAAACAACACCTTCCAGTTCATATCTAATGTCAGCGTTAGAGCATTATCGATCGCAATTCAAGTGTTTCTGCTAGCGTCATTTCTCTGACAAGCTTCTTGAATTATGAGCACGCTGCACTACAATCCGTCCTTGCGCTTCGAGAGGCCGGTGTGGCGGAATTGGTAGACGCGCGCGATTCAAAATCGCGTTCCTTCGGGAGTGCGGGTTCGATTCCCGCCGCCGGTACCCTTTCGGAGATTCGTAAAAAGCTAATTATTAAGGAGTAATCGCCAAACTCTCTTCCCCTTCAAAGGTCAAAAGGGATGTTACTGCTGATACTTTTTCGTTACCGGGCCAGCTTTTTTCATCTTTTGACCAAGATGTAGTCAATATCCTCACTGATGGCACCATATTCGGAGCTGGACGTTCTCTCAGTATCATAATACCAGCGGAGTCTTAAACCATCTTTGAATATGGCGTGCAGTTCTCCTCTCAAAATATTGATCCCCTTTTCCTTATCTAGCGTTTGGGCTCCGTCGGGCATGATACCCGTTCCCACAGAGAATTTGGGGCGACCCGGCAACAGATAAAGTGACATCACCTTCCCAAGATCGGATTTTTGAATTTCGTGAAAGCTAATTTTGCGACCTTGCGACACGACAGGATATCGTGGCGCGGGAGACCCCGCTGAAGAGATGCATGCGCCAGCAAGCAAGAGAGCGATTATGAGAGGTTTCATGTTTTTAGGCACAACGTCCGAGTCATCCTACGCCTGACCGAGGCCGCGATCCGACTTCTGGGCTAAGGGCTGAATGTTCATCGCAGGTCTAATTCGCGGCGGGTCAGGCGTTAGAATCGACGTCTTGTTCGGCGTTCCGGTTCTGGCGGATTGGGTGGACGCAACTCTATCATTCACGTCGATCCATGAACTGCGGATACCGGGCTGAAGACACTACCAGTAAGCAGAACTCTGATAAGTCAGTCCGGTTTTCGTATCGTGATTGTAATTGTGAGCACCTCCATTGCTCGCCGTGTAGATATACACGACGGTATCCTCTGTCACCACCCATCCAAGCGGGCCGATTGCATTTCCAAATTCCCTGGGGTTCGCCGGCGATCTCTCGCTGAAAGAATCAAGCGCTTCCCCAGGGCAAGCGAAGCGTTTGTCGAGAAAAGCGTTGAGGTCCTTCTCCGATACAGTGTAGGTGGCGTAGTGATCGAGCAAGTCCCGCCGCAGCGTGATGTCGGTAGCAGTGGCCGGGATCAGATTCCGGCCCCTCTCCGGCCACCAGATACTGCCTCTACTCGCATGGTGTGTATCGACTCCATAGATCCGGAACAGGATCAGGGCGAACACCACAGGCAGTGCGAGAATGAGAACGCATATCTTGAGAACAAGTCTGCGGCGCGGCGACTTGAGCTGTGGAGGGGCTAGAGCTCCCTGCCCTTTGATTGGCGTTGAAGTAGTTTGTTTCATTGCAAGATGGTCGCATCTACTCGTGAAATCAGCATGAAGGCACGATGCAATCTCTGTGAACGGTTTACTAGCCGAACGTTGAGGGTCTCTGCCACAGGCTACCGGCAGCGCCGCTCCGACTTCAAGGTTGATGTTTGAACTGTCATCACGCTTTCGGCTCGCGGCGGGTAGCCTGTTGGTAGCACCCGCTTGATCGACTTCTTTTCATTACGAGGTGACGTCAAAAAAAGCTAGTCTGTATCCGTCTGGGTCTTCGATGTAAAATTCTCGTCCGTAGGGCGTTTCTCTCAAAGGCTGGATCACCTTAATGTTCTCAGCCACCACAGTCTCGTAACAAGAATCCAGATCTGTAACTCCGATGACTATATTCACATGGTCTGTCTCTTCCGGGAGGGTCTGAACATGGTCGCCATGTTTCAAATGAATCGAATAAGGGCCTGCACCGAGTCCGGCATAAAAATCCTGTTTGAAGTTTAAGTCGAAGCCCAAAGACTCGGTGTAGAACTTAATGGATCTCTCGATGTCGGCGACTACAAGTTGCGTGCTTACGCAATGAAGACACTTTTCTAAATCTAGTTTCATTGTTTTTTGTCGAACGGCAGAGTGATGTCACTGCCTTCCGACAGCACCCTCCGACTTCTGTCTCTTATACACATCTGACGCTG
>CAJXQE010000457.1 GCA_913058215.1 uncultured Verrucomicrobiales bacterium | reverse complement strand
CTATCCTCTTCGTCGGCAGCGTCAGATGTGTATAAGAGACAGCTTCAGGAGGCAGAGCAACAACCCAGCGGATCGGAAACCGCTTCATTCACTTGGCCAATCCGAAGAGAAATCCGAGCGAAGCAGCACCGGCTGATGGCAGGTAGCCTTTGAGGAAAACTTTTACGCCTTCCGACTGATCCATCACCCAGTCTTTTGCCGTGACAAAGAATCCCTTGTCCGGTTCCCAGAGGGGATCCACCATGCCCTGACTGAGCATGTACCAGTAGGCGCCGCCAAGAACGATCGAAATGACGGCCATGGACTTCACAAAACTGCGGAGGACCGATCCCACCACCATCGCCACGAAAAAGCTGAGACCGAGACGAACGGTGGCATCACTCCAGTCCGGCTTCCAGTTTTTGATAGAGTCACCAATCGGAATGGCACGGGTCTTTTTGGACTTCACTCCATCGTTTGTCGAAAGGTTGGATACAAGATCGGATCGACTGGTGTCGCGGGCATAATCGGAATCTACGACGATCTCAGCAGGAGCAGCGGCGCGACTGTTGTTCGCCATTTGCGGGTCTCCCCCGCCCGTAACGGCACTTCCGGCTTTCCACACCAGACCGATTACCGCAATGACGAGCGAAATTCCGAGGAGTCGCTTTTTGCGGGGGGAAAGACTGCGCCAGACAGGAGGTTTTTCTGATTCGCTCATTTCAGACGGAAGATAAACGCTCCCGTCAGGGTTGCCACCTGCGATTTGCTTTTCCGCCCGAAAGCCATTTCCCTATCCGGTAATGCCAGATGTCCCCGAGTATAGAATTTCCTCAGCTGACTGGAGAAAGGACCGCGATTCCCTGCTGTCGGTTCGGCATACCGTTTTTGTCCACGAGCAGAAGGTCCCCATTGAGATTGAGGTGGACGACGGAGATCCCGTCAGTTTTCATGTTCTGGCACTTGATTCATCAAACCAGCCCATCGGAACGGCAAGACTCAGTCCCGAAGGTAGAATTGGCCGCGTGGCCGTTCTCAAGGAATGGCGGAAGCACGGAGTCGGCACGGCTCTGATGCGTTTTCTGGTTGATCAAGCGCGAGAATCTCGATTTTCCAATGACTTGTTGCTTCACGCACAGACCTGGACCATCGGATTCTATGAGTCTCTCGGATTTGTCGCAGAGGGCGAGGAGTTTACCGAAGCGGATATCTCTCATCGAACGATGAGATTGAAGCTTTGATAAACGCTCCCGCCAGTACAATAAAAAACGGCTCCCGAAATCGGAAGCCGTTTAATTCTTTTTCTGCTGCTCTGAGATTCGTTTTACCGGAGTTTAACGTCCGTTTAAGCGATTCCTGTAGCTCAGCAAAAGAAAATTAGTTGGAAGCTACTGCCGAAGCAGAAACTCCCGAAGCCAATTACTCAGCTTTCTCGGTGCCTTCACCAGCCTGGAGCCATCCGGAGATACCAGCGGAAAGGTGCTTCACGTTGGTGTAGCCGAGCTCAGCAGCAGCATTTGCAGCTGCTTTGTAAGCGGAACAGCTTGGGCCGCCGCAATATGCAACTACGAGAACGTCTTTCTGCTCAGGAAGATGCTTCGCAAGAGTGTCTTTGTTGGCGCGGAAATCAACAGCGGAAGGAATGTGACCTTTTTTGTAAGAAGCACTTCCGTTGACGTCGAGAACGACGACTTCTTTAGCTTTGATCTTTTCTTTCAGCTCAGTGATGCTGATGTCTTCGTACTCACCAGCGAAAGCGGTGGATGCTGCGATGATCGCGCATGCGAGGGTAGCGATGATTTTTTTCATATGTCGGTTTATTTGTCTGATTTGATAATTTATTGATTCCACCTTCAAATTCGGGCGGTCTCGTAAAAGGAGACGTTTAGATCTCCCATTACTTACGAATTGTAACCGTACATTGTTAGAATATAATTGCCGAATTGCGCTAAATCTTTTTGTCACAGTTTTCGGAGAACGAGACAAGACCTTCCCGGAATAGCTCCAGGTCCATTCCACCGCGGACTTCGACGCAGGTGACGCCGAGTCGACCAACCTCCTCAATATTTCTCGGTTCGTCGTCAAAGAACAGCATCCGGTTCCATTCAATTCCCGTCCGTTTCTTCAAGGATTCGAAATGGGCGATCTTGCTACCGGGGTATATTTCGTCGTAGTCGAAGTGATTCGATCTCCCCAGGAAACCTAGTAATTCCCTGGCCCAGCCGGGTTTTTCCGTCCTCGAAGCCAGGGCTGTTTCACACCCCAGTTTTTCGATTTCATCCAAAATATCGGGAACTTCTTGGTAGAAGCGCAGATGCCGGTCATTTCCATCTACTACCCGTCTATCCGGCAACTTCCGAAAAGGATACCGGGCGCAATCCACCCAGAGCCCACCACAATCCCAAAGCGTGAAATCGAGATCGAAAACGATCAAACTCGGCAGAATCCCGGGATTCACTCTTTGAGCTGGTTGAAATAGGTGTCCTTCACTTTAGCGAGGCGCTTTTCAGCTGCCGGAAGTTTCTCATCACCCAACACCCTTTTCACCATCGCAAGGTTCTGAGGTGCATGCTCGTCCTTATTCTCCACTGCCAGACTAAACCAAGCATAAGCCTCAAGGTAATCCTGGTCGACTCCGAAGCCTTGCGCAAAGAGCAGACCATACTCGTTCAGCGCCGGCAAATACCCGTTCTTCGCCGCGACTTCATAATATTTTACCGCCTTGATAGGATTTTTCGTAACTCCATCTCCTCCGCGATAAATCTGGGCAAGATCAAACATGGATTTCAGACTCCCCTCATCCGCTGCTTTTTTGAAATACTCGATCGCCTTCTCTATATTCTTATTCACGCCATTCCCCCGTAGATACATGGATCCCAGTTGTTCCACAGAGGCTCCAAAACCTTTTGCGGCGGCTTTTTCGAAGAGGCCTTTCGCCTTGGCAGCATCCTTCTCAACTCCATTGCCTTCAAAATAGAGGCTTCCGAGCAGATGCATCCCCATCGGATCTTCTTTTTCCGCAGCAACTTCAAAAGCCTTCAGTGCAATAGCAAAGTCCCCTTTCTGATAAGCCTTGAAGCCCTCTACAAGTTCATCCGCCTGGGCAACAGAGCTAAGAAAAACCAGCAGCGCCAAGACCCGGGCAATCGGAGGAAATATTCTCATAAAGAAATCAATACCATCCCGAAAGCGGGATCGCAACGCGAGACCTCCCTCCAACTCAGCCTGTTTCCTGTTGATTCACATCGAAAGCTGAATTCTGTTCCGGTGTAGTCACCGACGAAATGGATCGCATTTACATCGAAAAAGGAATTGCGGATCATCCTCGAACCAGAGCGATCCTGGATCGGCATCCGAAGTCCACCCGGATCGAATGCGAGCGCTACGCGGAAGTCTTTAATCCGCGTTCCCAAAACTTCAGGCTTCAAAAGAAGCGACCGGCCCTGATTCTCGCGGAAAAACACGGGAACTCTGTACTTCCCACCCCGCCCGGATACTCAATCGGATCGAGTGACAATTTCTACTTCAGCCACATGCTCAATTGCCTCTACGACTGCAGGTATTGCTTTCTTCAGGGCATGTATCAGTCGGCGCATTTTGTGCACTTCGTGAACTACGAAATTTTTGAAGAACAAATCGATGAGGTGATTCGTGATAGCGAAGGAACCGCCTGCTTTTTCTCCGGCTACGACTGCGATTCGCTGGCGATGGAATCAATGACTGGATTCGCCGAACACTTTGTTCCGTTTTTTCAGGAAAGACCGAACGCCTGTTTGGAACTGCGGACCAAGAGTCTCAATACCGGCGTTCTTGAAAAGTGCGAACCGGCTCCCAATATCATCGCCGCATTTACCCTTTCACCGGATCCTGTGGCGAAAGAGTTTGAGCACGGCGCCCCGTCTTTCGAGCGACGATTACAGAGAGTTGAATCATTGACCGAGCAGGGTTGGATCGTCGGCCTTCGGCTGGACCCGCTGATTCCGTGGCCCGGATTTGAAGAAGTCTATGGAGAGATGCTGAATCAGATTTTTGAAAGAGTCCCTTCTGCGTCGATCCATTCGGTGACCACCGGCGGGATGCGTTTTCCCAAGGCGATGTATGATCGGATCGTAAAATTGTACCCCAAGGATCCACTTTTCGCCCTCGCCGAAATGAAGACACTCAACGGTCAGGTCGCTTTCCCGCCAGAAGTCGAACGAGGGATGCTCGATTTTGTCTTAAATCGCCTGGGGGAAAAATTACCCGGGGATAAGATATTCGAGCAAGTCTAGCGACGTAGCTTTCACTCGCCGTGGGAGGCCACTGCCTACGCGCCAGAGCAAGATGCACTATCGGGAACCACGGCTTGTCATCTTTCGGTGAAAGAATGACTACTCTTTCTCATCCGAATTCTGCCGCAACACGGACAGTGCCGCCTTCAGCTGAAACGAAGTCAGGTTCGGGAAGTGTTCGCGTAACCGTGCGGTGATTCCTGTGATCTGAGGACAGGCAAAACTGGTTCCGGTGAACTGCTGCCAACCACCGCCCGGTTGAGGCGCGTCGACATACACTCCGCAAGCTTCCGCCTCGATCACCCGGTTTTTGTGAAACCGGAAGTGCAAGGGCGACTCAAAATAATCCATGTCCACAGCCACGACTGAAGACAATCCTGCGGGGTACCCAATCTTGTGGCGCTTGTTATCTTTTGCCGCAATCCAGATCATTCCCTGGTAGTAGGCGTCATCAGCGAGAGAAGCCAGTTCGGCAAATTGCGACTCGGTTCCCAAGCTGAGATTGAGAATATCCCACTCCTGTTTGATCGCGAAATCCAATGCCGTCAGCAACTTCAAAGAAGTCGAACTGTGGGTCGCCCCGATCACGCGGACACTGTAAAGTTCCGCATCCGGCGCCAGTTGATGAATGATGTAGGCACCTGTCTCTTATACACATCTCCGAGCCCACGAGACCGAGGCTGATCTCG
>CAJXQE010000456.1 GCA_913058215.1 uncultured Verrucomicrobiales bacterium | reverse complement strand
TCTACACTATCCTCTTCGTCGGCAGCGTCAGATGTGTATAAGAGACAGCATCTATTGTGGGAATCACTTTTGCGCCATTGGCAGGATATGCCAGGGGCGTTAAACAAAGAACGTCGCCCGCATTCAATCCGCCCCCATCCAGCAAAATCACCACCTTGTCACGCTCCGACCAGACCGGTTCCACTTTTTGCCGACGGATTTCGTTCTTCTCATTGATCAAAATCACTTCCCCTCCCACACGGACTGCACTTCGCGGAAGAACAAAAACGTCATCCAGCTTCACTCCTTTGATCAGGGAATCGACAAACATCCCGATTTTCAAAGGGGGAGTCTCATCGGACTGTTCCGCCTTCCGCCTGTAGGGATCCTCGACTTCAGCGACGACAAACAATTGCCGCGAAACCGTGTCGATCGCTCCATCGACTCGAACGACCTCCCCCTTCCACTGTGCCTCGCGATTCCCGATCTTCCCTTTGATCAAAACCGGTGGGCGCTCTTCATTCTCTTTCTCCGTCTCGTCGATGTAGGCCTCCGGTAGATTCACGAAAGCCAACTGTCGGTTTGTCAGTGGCAACCGGACTTCCATCACATCAGTAGCAAATGCGCGGGCCAGTTGGGTACTTGAGGAAACATACTGACCGACATCCACATTCTGCTCCAGTATCCGGCCATTGAAAGGAGCCCGAATCTTCGTCCTTTTTAAATTCTCACTGGCCTGCTCGACTTCGGCCTGAGCCGCCTTGTAATTAGCCTGTGCTTCGGCCAGCTGCGGTTTACGGGCGGCCATTTCGGACAGGTCACCGCCTTTGCCCAGTCTTCGGAAATTTTCGATCGCCTGCTGACCACGAATTTCTTCACTTCGAAGAGCACTAAAGGCCTGCGCTTCATTGCTCTCGGCCACGGCAATCTGAGTCAAATAGTTGAGCGGGTCTATTTCCAGGAGAACATCATCTTTCTCAAAAAAGCCCCCGTCGCGAAACTTAGAAGATACCTGAATGATCCGTCCACTTACTTCAGGAACCAGATTGGTACTCGTCCGCGGACGGACCGATCCCTGTGTTTCCAGGAAAACTTGAAATTCACCGGGCTGCAATTTCGTTGCATCAACCTTCGTGACCTGAGGGGGAGCGTCAAAGCTCCGTGGCTCGGGTTTTGTCCCAATCAAATATCGGGCAAAAAACACTGCTCCAATGATAATAATCAGGGGCAAAAGTATCCGGACAAGCAGCTTCATAAAGTTCGGTAAGGTATACGAACCCTGAGGAGATGAAAAAGTTTTTCAGAGAACTTAATCAAGTTGGAAAACACCCTCACTCTTTTTCGGCCAATCCACTTTTCTCCATCAACCACACCAGAAAAAAACCGGCGATCATCAGGCCGATAGCGATGAAGGTCGATGATTCCATCGCGGGCAAATTCCAATCGTAGCCGACCACTTTTTCTTTGGCGCTCTCCCCTTCCCCGAAAACCTCAATCACTTTGTCCTTCCAGGGCCAGATGATGAGAAGTGACCCGGCGACGAAGCCAGTGAGCAGAGCGACAGCGATGTCGTGAAAACGTTTAAAGATCCAGGAAAGAACATGGCTCAGGGCGAGCAATCCAATGACCGCACCGATTCCAACCGGAATCAAAATTCGGAAGGCGCTCCAGTCCCCATCCATCAGTTTCGAAACGGAATCGATCATGATGAGCTGGTAATTTCCCAGCAAAAGAAGAACGAAAGAACCGGACAAGCCGGGAATGATCATGCTGGCCATGGCGATAACCCCGCAAATCAACAGATAGAAGACTGAGTCGTTTTCCGAAGCCGGCTTTAAGAGTGCAATACCCACTGCGATCACGGTTCCGATTACCAGACCAATCACCGGACCAAGAGACCACCGTTTCACTTTGTTCCCCACAAAGATAACTGAGGCCAAAATCAAGCCGAAGAAAAACGCCCAGACATGCATCTCATAGTTCGCGAAGAGATACTTCAATACCTTCGCCAGGGAAAGAATGCTGATTGCGACTCCGAGACCGAGAAAGATAAGAAAAACCAGATCGGTCTTTTCGAAAAATTCGCGGATTTTTCTCTGTGCCAACAACTTGAGCGAAGGACCAGTCAGGGACTTCACCGCATGAATGAGCCGCTCATAAATCCCGGTAATGAAGGCAACCGTTCCACCGGAAACCCCGGGAATCACATTGGCGGCCCCCATCGCCGCCCCTTTCAGAAAAATCACCAGCCACTTCATCATCAAGCTTGCTTGTAGTCTTCCTGCATCTCTTTGAGCTGCCGCTTGATCGCCAGCTTCCGGGCGCTGGTCATGCGGTCGATGAATAGTTTTCCAAAAAGATGATCTACCTCGTGCTGGATGGCCCGGGCAAACAATCCATCAGTTTCAATCACCAAGGTTTCTCCATCAAGAGTTTCGAATTGCGCGCGAACCTCAAATGGCCGCGTAATATCGGAGCGGAGATCAGGAAACGAAAGACAGCCTTCCACATCGATGTCTTTGTCACCGAAAGTCTCAATGTCAGGATTGAGAAATACGATCGGGCAGATCTCCTCGAGGGTTTTCTCTTCGCCGTTAACTCTCAGGTAACTCACGCATTCTTCGTCGTGCGCCACGTCAATAACAGCCAACTGCAGGGACAGCCCAATCTGTGGAGCGGCAAGTCCGACACCGTGGGCATCGTACATCGTCTCGATCATGTCTTCTGCGAGCTCCCGGATTTCCGGGGTCACTTCTTCAACTTTGGCTCCGGCTTTGCGAAGGACGGGATCTGGATAGAAAACGATTTTGCGAATCATGACGAAAACTATTGAGGAGACTTAGCCGAATACGGCGAAGATTTCACCCTTTCTTTCACCGAATGAATTCTAAACGATCCGGGCTCACTCTTTCAGCAAAATCCGCAGCGGGATGTCTTTGATTTCCACGTCCGCTTTTGTCGCGGCATCCCAGATTTTCACCATGAGACCGACGGGGGTCTCCGAGTCGGCTTTCAACTCCAGCTTCACCCCGGGCTGGACTTGCTTCAGAGCCCGCAGAGCAGCAGGAAGACTTTCCAGCGTAACCATATCCTGACCAAGTGATAGCTGTCCCTCGGGATTCACCGCGAGAGCTACCCGCGTGTCTGTATCTTCAGACGCGGCCATTTCGGACGACTGTGGAAGGCTCACTTTCACGAGTGACTCCTTCTTTTTAAACGTGGTCGTCACGATAAAAAAGATAAGCAAAATCGCGAGAATATCGATCAGGGTAATGATTGGGACTGCAGGCTTTCGCCGCTGTTTTGTGTAAAACTTCACTACTGGAATTCAGTTGAATTTGCCGGGGACGGTGTCCCCGGTGCAATGGGTTCTGTATACTCCTCAGCCACAGCTTCCGAACCGGCAGCAGGATCCGGGTCGTTCACTTCCTCAAAAAGTCCTGCTCCCCCATGTTTGTAAAATTGATGAAGTAACTGCGCCATCATCACCTCAAGCCGGGCGGCGACGCTTTCCAGTCGGCGAACAAAAATGGAATGCAGAATCACGGTAATCACCGCCACGACGAGGCCGGCAATCGTGGTGTTCAAGGCCTTTGCAATTCCGGCGGCAATTTTTGAGGGATCCGACACACCGCCCTCAGCTCCAAGAGTGGCGAAAACTCCAACCAATCCACTCACCGTTCCCAATAAACCGAGAAGTGGGGCAATCGTAATCACGACTTCAAGAACTCCCATTCCGTTTTCCAATTTCACGATCTCTTCTTTGGCCGTGGCCTCAACCGCGGCGGAAGCATCTTCGCGATTGGAAAAATCAGGGGAAAGAGCAACTCGTCCGATCCTCCCTGCTGTGGAATCACTTTGACGAAGCGCGGCAAGAAGCTGGGAAGCTTTTCCCATTCGGAAATACTCACCGCACCGCGCCAGCTCATCAGTCATCCACGTAGGAATAATCGAATTCCAGCGCAGGGTCAGGGCCCGGTGAATACTCACTGAGACCGCGACGAAGGAACAGACGGCTATGAAAGCCATGAACACCCCGCCGGAGAGAAGAAACTCCCATACCTTTTCATTAATCGATGCGTCTTCCATTCGGGTCGGTAACTCAGTAAATAATTATATCGTATTTCACTTCCAACCCGGCTGCTCCCAGTTCCGCATTGACCTCTTCCGGCATGGGCGGGATATCAGCTTCGAGAATGGCCTCAAGCGTCATATCGGTGAGGACGGTATTGCCATCATTCTCCGTAACTTTCAAGCCTGATACTCGACCATTCGCTCTCACGGTGAAAACGAGTTTGAGAATGCCTTTGTCGAGAGAATCCCTCTTCTCCTCCCTCGATTTCTGCCATCGTTTGGAGACTGCAGCCAAAACCGTATTCTTGTATTTCCCGACGGCCGTCTCCACCACATCCACTGCGTTCTCCCCCCGGTTGGTGAGCGTTCCATTAACTTTGCTTTGCAATTCGCCGGGCGAAGCACCATCCACATCCGTCTCCGAATCTTCCGGGGCCATGGTCGTTTCGGAAAGAGGTGACGCCACCTCCCCCTTTTCTTCGGACTCCTGATCCGTGCTGGCTTCCTGATCCTTCTCCCTTTCGTTCGTCGAAAGTTTTGGAGCATCCGCTGCTGCACCGGGATCCACAAAACTCTTCTCGCTCGTTGCGGATTGATTGCTATTCAAAAAAGCATTCGCTTCCGGGCGAGTCATTCTTTCGGCAACTTTTCCAGTCGCCGTGCCAACAGGATCCGGAAACGATTCGGAATTGTCTTCCCGGTTTGATGCAGAAGAGGCGGCCCGTCCAACTTCCGGGCCGTCAGTAAATTTGCGATCCTCCAACTGCAGATTCTTTGAAGGATTGGCCCCGTTCAATGTGACGCCTTCAACTTGAGGCCGACTTTCATCCGGTAAGAGTTGAGTCTGTCTCTTATACACATCTGACGCTGCCGACGAAGAGGATGGTGTAGATCTCG
>CAJXQE010000455.1 GCA_913058215.1 uncultured Verrucomicrobiales bacterium | reverse complement strand
GAGATCAGCCTCGGTCTCGTGGGCTCGGAGATGTGTATAAGAGACAGGAATACGGACACAGCGCCTTCAACCGAACCCTGCAATCCAATCGCCAGGCCGGGTCAGTTTTCAAGCCGCTCGTCTACGGAACCGCTTTCGAAATGGGCATGTTCCCCGGGACTCAGATCAGCGATGCAGGAATTCAGCCCGGCGAAATCGGATGGGATGACAGCGGATGGAACCCCACCAATTCGGATGGCATTTTCCATGATGATCTTCCGGCTGAAGAGGGGCTGATTCGCTCCCGCAACACCATGTCGGTTCGCGTTGGGGAATGGGCAGGCATCGACAACGTCCTCAACATGATGGAGCACGCCGGCATCGGGAAAGCCGACGACATCACCCCGCGAGCACCCATTTACATCGGCACAATCGGAGCCAGTGTCCTCAATCTTACCAGTGCCTACAGCATTTTCGCCAACGAAGGAATCCGCTACGAGCCGTACTACATTGAAAGTATCGTCGATCGCGACGGGACGGTTCTTTACACTCACGAGATCACCAACTATCGCGTCCTGTCTCCCGGTGCCGCCTGGCTGACCTCCAACATTCTCAAGCGCGCCGTCGAAGAAGGGGGAACCGGGGCGGAACTCCGCAATCTCGGTTTCCAGGCACCGGCCGGAGGCAAGACCGGAACGACCAATGATTTTTTCGACGCCTGGTTCATTGGCTACAGCAGCCGCCTCACTGCCGGAGTCTGGGTCGGCCTCGATCAGCCTGACACAATCATCAAAGGTGCCTACGGCGGAAAGGTCGCCGTCCCGATCTGGAAAGACATCATGACCGGCGCCGGCGCGATCGGTTATGAGTTCGGAGACTTCGCGGCTCCGGAAGAAGTGATCTCCATGAACGTCTGCAGAAAGTCAGGAAAACTCGCCACCGAAGCCTGCGAAAAACACGGCAGCGTCTATGTCGAGCAAGTCCCGCACGATCTGATTCCGCGGGAGTTTTGCGAGATGCACCAGAAATAGGGTCTATCGGCGGAAGGTTCTCCGCGCTGTTTTTGAACGCTTCCCGGCGGTGTCGAATGCCTGCACAAGAACTGTCACTGAGCGTTTATTCTTGTAGTCTCTATGTTTGCTTTTCACGACGAAACTCCAGCGCCCGGAAGGTGACAGTTTCGCAACCCGCCATTTCCCTCGAGTCCACTTGTAGCGAACGCGAGCAACTGCACAGTCATCAGTCGCTTTACCGGAATGAGTTGCCCGGCGCTTCATCTCCGAACGATTGCGCGGCTTCTTGTAGGCAACTCTCGGAGGGGAAAAGTCCGCGTTGTGAAACCATCCGAAATCATACGCGACACCTTGCGCAGTTCCCCCGGCGATCTCAACAAAATAGTCTCCTGCCGATAACTGGAGCGAAAGGCTCTCATTGTGATCTGATGTATCACTTCTATC
Source organism: uncultured Verrucomicrobiales bacterium (assembly GCA_913058215.1). Taxonomy (GTDB): domain Bacteria; phylum Verrucomicrobiota; class Verrucomicrobiia; order Verrucomicrobiales; family DEV007; genus Arctic95D-9. Next base: position 3,524 of record CAJXQE010000455.1, on the reverse strand, counting down.
AACCTCGCTTCCGGATACGTCGTAGACGACGAGGCGGAGATCTCCGGCGTCATGTGTGAAACGTAATTTTAGATCAAGGGAAACAGAACTCCGCTTAACTGACACCCGATAAAAATCGGAGTGACCTGAAAAAGCTCTTCCGAAACCCCCAACGCGACTGAGAAAACGACCTTGTCTTTGTCGCAGGTCAAAAGCATTGCTACGGGAATAATTGCCCACATAGCTGTCCTCCGTCAAATTGGCTTCGGTTCGCGGAAGGAGAATCAGTCTACCCACCCCGTTGTTCCCTGATGCCGGAATGAACTGAACCAAAAGATCGGTAAGTCCATCTCCGGTAAAGTCCCTCGCTGCCAATGCTCCCAGTCTTCCGTCCTGTGCCGTTACCGCACTTCCGCCCGGAGTCATCACTGCACCTTGAGAGCCATCATTCCAAAGCATCCGGATCTGGCCGTCGTTCGTCACGAAAGGGTCATCCAGAGCTACCGCCAAATCCGTGTCACCATCCAGATCAAAGTCGGCTGCCGCCGCATTTCTACTTCCGGAGAAGCCATTGAAATGAGAAGTAACGATCTGACTTTGAAACGCACCGCCGTCATTCCTGACGATCAATAGAGTTTCAGTGCTGCTGTCATTGCGGGGGAAAATCAGTTCTTTGTCTCCATCACCATTCAGATCGAAAGCTCTCAGGAAATCCGGCTGGGCTCTCTCTTCGTTGATACCGTTTTGCCATTCGTATTCCAAAAGCGTATTCGGACTTCCGGGAATACCGTTCCCTGTCCGCAGGTGAAAAAACAACCCGGCACCTTCCTGTATCGAGCCTGATATCGTGTGCTTTGCTGCGATCGCGAGGTCACTCTTCCCATCTCTATTCAGGTCTTCGAGGACCATTGCTGCAAACTCCGGGTTCCTTGAAGGGTGATCGGGAAAGGTGCTGGTAATAATATTGTCGAATCCAACAGTTCCCCGCCCCCGGTCGTTCTTGTACCAGACGACAGCTCCCTCCTGAAGCAGGACAAGATCAGGCCAGATATCTCCATCAATTCTCGCAAAAGAGATCTCGGAAGGCGAAAAACTTCCATGAAGATAGACAGGTGTAGCAAACGATCCCTTGCCCAGGTTTCGAAATAATATGGTGCCGACAGGACTCGCGCCAGCTCCACAGATGACATCCAGATCTCCATCCAGATCATAGTCAAAAAGAGCCAGGGCAAACGGGAAATCAACGGACCCCACTTGTTGTTTCAATCCGAAGCTTCCGTCGCCGGCACCAGCCAAGCAATAGACAAGGTCATCTGCGGAACTCAGATAGACAATATCTTCAATACCATCCCCGTTAATATCCCCGACAGCAACACAGTGATGATCACTACGAGTATGATTCGTTTGATTGACTATCGGGATCGCTGCTCCGAAGCCCTCAGCGGCATCACCGATGTGGCCGCTCAAAACAAAGAGAACCCCCACAGCTCCAAACACAGATTGTTGATTCATCCTTACTAAATATTGATTGATCTATAGTGATCTGAAAATCTTTGTTCTATTGGTAGACAGCCCAACTATGGTTTACGGCCAATGTGAGTCAAACATCAATTGAAAACCTAAGTCCACAATACCTTTTTGAAGCGTCAATCCATAGCGAATATCCGCTTCCGCATAAACCGATCCCCGCCTTCCATTTTCCAGTCAGTCCACCCGAGGGACCGGTAGAATCCGACGGCGCGATAGTTCTCATCCGGATCGGCAGTGAGTCACCGCTCCTCGCATCCTTCTCCAAACAGCCATCCTTCAACCAATTCCATCAGGGCTCGTCCGATGCCGCGATTTTCGTATTCTTCGAGAACGGCGATGACCCACAACTCTCCTGAACTTTTGTCTCCCATAGCAAATCCGACGAACTCTCCATCCGACTTGGCGAGGAAACCTCTGTGAGTATCTTCCATCAAACGAAGAACGGAATCGTGAGTGATTCCCATCTTCGTCATCTCTTCTTTGCCATTCGGATTGTGCCAGGCTTAGATACGAACATCAAAGGTGGCATCCATGTCTGGGGTTTGGATCTCACGGTAATTCATGGAGAGAAAACACCATGCCCCCCTTTCCAGTCGATTCAAATTCAGCGGTCGCAGTATCGGTTGCTCAGATACCAGTCGGCCAATCGGCACAAAAAAACCGACTCCGCAAATGCGAAGTCGGCTCGTTCGTAAAGTAGGTATCTACTGAAAAGAATCTCTAACAACAACTACCGGAATCGGTATCGCAGCATCCGCTATCGTTCGCAAAAGTGGCATTGTAATCCTGTCCTTTGGTCTCACGGGCTTGACGCTCGCGGAATCCATTGCAATCGAACTCCTTGGCTTCTTCGAGCGGAATTTCTTCCTTCGGATCCACGAATTCAAAATACTGGGCGTAGGGCTCTTTTTTGAAAATGTTGTAGGTCTTATCGCAAACGGCGTAGCGCTTGCCGCGCTCCATTGGATGGTCATCATCGTCGAGCACCTTCTTGAAAGGGCCTTTGTAAATAACCGCCTGATTCCGCTCGAGGCATTCCCCTTCGAGGCCTTTGTATGCCTGAATGGTCATGGAACGAAACTCGATTCCCTGAACCGTCTGCCAGGGTTCTTCGTCCAGCTTGAGAACCTCTACACCGTAGAAACCCGCGTCTTCAAATGCCTGAAGAAAGTCGTCTTCGCGAAAAGCACCGGAGATACATCCGCTCCAGAGTTCCGCATCGTTCTGCAGATCCATGGGCACGTCTTCGTCGCACACGATATCGGAAATGACGGCACGTCCGCCAACCTTGAGCACGCGGAAGATTTCCTCGAACATCTGACAGCGATTCTTGGTGGAAACCAGATTGAGCACGCAGTTGGAAACAACAACGTCAATGGTGTCACTCTCCACGAGCGGATTTTTCACGCGAAGTTCCTCGGCGAGCTCTTCCGCTTCCAGAAATCCATTGGCGTCGCTGACCGGGCTTGCTTTGAGACGAGTCTCGAGTTCTTCCAGATTCAACTGGAGATCCTGAATCCTTCCTTTACGAAACTCAACGTTGCTGTAACCGATTCGCTCGGCCACGACCGGCGCATTATCACGGGCGACTCCGAGCATGTCATCCGTCATATCCACACCGATGACGGTTCCTGTCGGGCCCACAACCTGGCTGGCAATAAAACAAATTTTACCAGTTCCACTTCCCAGATCGAGAACGGTTTCACCCTTCTTCACATACTTGCTGGGATCGCCACAACCGTAGTCGCGCTCGATGACTTCAGACGGAATGACTTCCAGATACTTTGGATCATAATCGACGGGACAACAGAGGGCTGCCTCCTGGGCCTTGGCACCCTCCGCGTAGCGATCTTTAACGATGGTTTCAGTTTTCATAGAACAAGATAGGGATAAGAAAAAATATTGGCCGACGTCAGCCTTTGATCGAATCAGGAAAGAGAACCCCCGCAGGAACTACCACTTCCGGCTGTGCAGCCGCTGTCTCTTATACACATCTGACGCTGCCGACGAAGAGG
>CAJXQE010000454.1 GCA_913058215.1 uncultured Verrucomicrobiales bacterium | reverse complement strand
CTACACTATCCTCTTCGTCGGCAGCGTCAGATGTGTATAAGAGACAGCTTTACGACTCTGTGACAGAGCCATCTCGACAGCCGGGGCGAGGTAAGCGAGGGATTTCCCAACACCTGTCCCTGCTTCGACAACGACCGGCCTGGACTCATCGAGAGCACGAGCCACGGCAACTGCCATTTGCTGCTGCTGGGGACGGTATTCGAAATCCTTGAGTTTGGAGAGCGCGCCGTTTTCACCGAAAAAATCTGATGCAGACTGCACCAGATCCCCTTCATCCAGGCCAAACTCAGAGATCGATATCACAACCTCTCAGCCATCGGCTGAAAAGAATTCGGAAGCAAGAGCGAATGCTTAGGAAATCGTGGACCTCGAGCGTTGCCAATACAGGGTCGCATTGATCATTGAACCCTGTCGAATCGTTCAAGCCATAAACTTCCGGATCCGGGTCTCGACGTCCTCTTTGAACCGGTCGATCGCGCCGGTCGTATAGGCGACAGGATCAATGGAGTCGTCGTGAATCATCGGTGTGAGATCCATGGCGAAAGAAATCTGGTCTGCTTCGTCGGTGGCGTGGGATTCAAAGAAAGTGGCATTGGCACGGCGGCGGCCGAGAGTGGCGAGGTCGTAGCGTTTCCCCCCGGCAATCTGCGAGTCGAAGATCCCATTGAGTGCCATCGCCAGGTTCTCGTGTGGTGAGACATTGTGGGCGACCTTTTCGGAATCGACCATCCAGTCGAGTCCTCGCCAAACCTCACAGCCAAAAACTTTCTCCGGAACCTGATCTTTTGGTAGAGCTCTAAGGGCTTCGATTGCTGACAGGGTTACCGCGATATGAGTGTCGTGTTTGTCGGCAAGGTTATGGGTGTAGACAAACTTCGGCTGAGCCAATTTTAAGATACCGCTCAATTCGGCGGCGAGATTTGTGTCCGCCGGGTCTTTGATCTCCCGACTCGGATGAGCCAGTTGCCACATTGCTGCAAAATGTCCGACTTGTGCCGCATCATTCTGCTCCTGGACCCGGACAACTTTCATGTCCTCATCACTCATGTCACTGTAAACACCAGCGCGAGGGCTTCCGCCCCCATCGGTGCAGGTTACGCCTCCAAACCACTTTTCCGAACTGTGATAGCATTCCAGAATCCCGTGAAAAGCCATGAACTCGAGATCGTCCTGATGAGCTCCGATTCCGAGGTGGGTAATCCGGGTGATAGCGTCGGGTTCCAAAGTTCCGTCAGGGATAAAAAGCTGAGCAGCTGCTTGATGAAGTTCCATATTCAAACTCGATTGTCTTATTTTTGAATCGAAGGCAAGCTGGCTGCGGCGACGGCCTGCCCGTGACGTTTCTCTTTTTCTCCAGGGGTGCGAAAGTGAATCGATTTCGCCAACTCAGGGAATTCGGTCTCGAGAACGTTTTTGGTCTCACGCAGCAGAATATCTCCCCCTGCTCCGGAAGTGACTCGCCCGAGAGCTAAGACCTGCTTGATCTCATAGAAGTCGGCGTAGTGAGCTACCGCATATCCAAAATAGCGGCCGATAGACGCAAAGATTTGTTCACCGGTCGGGTCCCCGGCGTCCGCTTTTTTCTGAACCGCTTTGAGCCGGTCAGGTAATCCCATGTCCTCCGGGAAATCGAATCCGTTCTCCGGAGTGGCGAGACGAGCGACAGCCTGCTGGGAAAGGTATTGCGCGCCAACTCCTATTCCTCCGGACCATTCATCAGCCGGCCCATCTAATCGGTAATCGATCGGGGCAAAGGCGAGTTCATTGAGCCAGGTCGTAATGTTTCCGTTAGGCGTGACAAATCCGACAGCTTCACTCGTTCCCATAGCAACGCCGAGAACCCCGGTGTCGCCAGTAGCGAGCGCTCCGGCCAGGGCGGTGACTTCCCCGTCGTTTACAATTTCAAAAGGAACCCCGCCCCATTTTTCCTGAACTTCAAAGAACAGGTTACGGACCCGGCTTTCAAATATATCGTCCGGAACGCCTCGGAAAAGGGATCCGACCCGGGCTTCGTTGTTTACATAAACTCCGGCGGCACTTCCCCCGATTGCATCAATGGAAGGAAGATGTTCCGCGGCGCGTTCGAGGCTGTGCTGGATGCCGTCGAGATGATACTGCGGGTCACTCTGAAAGTAGGGATCCCATTCAACTTCCTCTGAAAAGACCACTTCGCCGTTGATGACTGCTGCGCATTTTCGATCGCTTCCACCAAGGTCAAAGCCAATGCGGTTTCCTTCGAGGTGCCCTCCCAGGGCCATGACCGATTCATTGGCTGTCGGCAGTTCATTGAGTTCTACGCTCAGGATCTCAAAGGGCTTTCGATAGGCTTTTTCTCCCATGAACCGGGAATCGAATCCGCGGGTTCCCTCGTTTCTATAAATGTCCGCAATGGTTGAGGCGATCGCTGAGTCACCTGCCAGGTAGACGCGAAATCCGCCGCGCTGCCAGAGCAGAAATTTTACGAGTCGCTCGACATAGCGGAGATTGAGTTCCGCAGCATCGGGATCTTCGTCGTTCAGGATCTCTGCCTTGTAGATAGAGATGCTTCCATCCGGTTGTTCCAGGCCAATTCCGAAGGGTCTTCCTCCTCCGTTCGATTGAATGCGCTCGCGATAGGCCCGATTCCACAAAGCAGCGGGAAGAAAATCAGGATCGAGCGGCGGAGGGCATTTGGGAGTGACCGACAGAGGCGTATTCATATTTTACGCCAACTCTGGCCTTGCCTGCGTCTGAATCAAGCGTCCTCCGAGTCATATTTACGGGACATCGGAATTCTCTTAGGAAAAACGGTGCATCGCCCCTTATTGGCAGGACACACCCTGCTGCCACCTTTCGGCGAAAAGGTGGCTCTTTAACTTGGCTCACTCTGCGAGAGCGGCTTTGATCGCTGCGAGCAGGGCGGGAACTTCCGCTTCGTTGGCGCCGACGGCGGCGAACTTGATCTTACCGTCTTTTCCGATCAAATAGAGACGCGGGATGTAGCCTTCTGCAAATTTATCATAGACCGCTCGCTCAGTGTCCCCAACCAGCGGAAAAGTGAGGCCCAGTTTTTTTCCGAAAGGCTTCACTTTGCTATCTCCCTCTTCACGGGCAAAGCCGATCAGTTTGAAATCTTCGTTGTCAGCATTCGCTTCATGAACCTGCTTCTGCAGCATCGGCATTTCGGCACGACAGGGCCCGCACCAGGTCGCAAAAAGGTTCACGAGAACAACCTTGCCCTTGTAGGCTTCTGTCGAAAACTCCTCACCTTCTGTGGTCGTAGCCGAAAATTGCGGAGCCTCATCTCCGATTTTTACACGGGTGGCTTCTTCGTAATCAGCGGAAAATCCGGAGGGAATCATAGCAAGGGAGAGTAGAGACAGGGTGGAGAGTTTGAGAAAAGAGTTTCGATTCATGAGCGATTGCTGGGTGTGGGTTGGGTATTGGGTTATCTTTCGTTAGACGTTGGAAGGAGTGAGCTATGCAACTATCCGGCTTCGCGAACTTTCTGTGTTGCCGGAATTGAGTCGCCTCCTGGATCCTTGCCGATAAAGATCCACGGAATTTCATCCAAAGGTGCTTCGAGAGAAAGGGACTCCAGTTCCAGTGATCCGGGGCCTGCATCCGTCATTTGAATCACCACACCGAATTCCCGGTGCAATCGGATTACCCGCCCAAATACGGATTTGGTATTGTAGTCGGTCAGGGCCAGCTTGTCGGGAATCAGGGTGACCATCGGAAGCTGAGGAAGGATTTTATTGAGTTCTGTTAGCGGCTTCATATCCAGTTCCTCCGTTTGATCTGAATCCAGAAATCCGCGGACTTCGATTTCACCACCCGGAGTTTTCCGCCAGTGAGTGATCGATATCGAAGTGAGCCAGACGTCGAGAAGGATTCTGCTGGCATCGGTAATTAGAATGACATTTTTCCCGATGATGGATGCTGCGGGCAAGGGTAATTCCCGAGGTAAAGTCAGGCTGATCCTTTTTGTTGAAAGGTCTATGACCTCACCCGACTGGCCATCTCTCTCATCAATACTGAAATCGATTTGGGTTACTCCATTTGTGCTGCGAAAGGCGGTCGTTTTCCCATTCAGCCACATCCCTCCGCGACTTCCCTGCTCCACCCTTTCGGTAATCACTTTCCTGGAGGGGTAGTCTTTCCAGGTTACCCTTTCTTGGATCTTGCGCTGTGAGATTGCTTTTTCCGTCATCGGTAGCGCGTTGTCGCGTCGCCTCTTCAGCGCCATATCAAACTTTCGACCATCCGTGTTTTCCATTCGTCCCTCCCAGATGACTTCTTTTTCAGTGATACGTTTGGTCAGTATGCAATTTGCCGTTCTCTCGTTCCCGGTGAATTCACGAAGGAAGAGTTTACCTTTCTCGCGGTTTTCCCCAATCAGCGTGTAGACCTCACCTTTTCTCTCCGGATACCAATACTCCCCGGAAACCGCTCCGCTGTCGTCCCACTTGAGAAAGAATGTCGCCTCCATCTTTCCCACATTCCCGTAATATTCCTGAGCAGAGCCTGTCGTCGCAAACAGGAATACGGAAATCCATAGAAGAACGAAACATCGAAGATTCATTCCTATTCATACATGATCTTACTCCGCTGCGCAAAACGAGCGCTTTGAAACAGGAAGCGATTCAACTCAGCTATTGACTCAGGCGGTGAATCTGGTTCCATTGAGATACTCAATTTCGAACCGGACTTCATGACTATTCGCACTGCTCTTACCCTTTCCGGAACTGCCGCAATTTTTCTGGCACTGCCATTGGCTGCTCAAGAGAAAAAGAAAGCACCGCCCGCTTCCGCTTCACCGACGCCGAAAGAGGGCGATCTGGGAATCGTCTGGAACGATGTTTCAGCATGGGGTGTCGAAGGCCGGGGATGGTCCGCAGAAGATCTCGCATCGACCTATGACCGGCTTCCCGCCAAGGCGCAGAAAATCGTCAGGCCACCTGTTTGGAGTCTGAGCCGGCATAGTGCTGTCTCTTATACACATCTGACGCTGCCGACGAAGAGGATA
>CAJXQE010000453.1 GCA_913058215.1 uncultured Verrucomicrobiales bacterium | reverse complement strand
GATCAGCCTCGGTCTCGTGGGCTCGGAGATGTGTATAAGAGACAGATTGTAGACAAACAAAGGTCCCATCGCGACCTTCCGCAAGCCATCCTCCGTGTGGCCGGGCCAACTCTTCTCGTGCCAGAAAAAAGCCGGTTTCTCGACAGGATGGTTTGGCGATTCGATGAAATGATCGAATCGCATCCCCCCTATCCAAAGTAGCTCTATTGCAAAAGGTACCAAGCTGCTCCCGGATTTTCCTAGTCGAGCTGAGGCCAACCTTTGTCCTCGTTCCCGATCTGCAGAACTCCATAGAGGACCGCTACACCAACAAGTCCTCCAATCGATTGACCAATACCGAGGCCTATTGAGAGATTGATCACAAGCATCAAGCACGATGATGCAACAAAGCCCCAAAATCCCCATTTCTTCCAACGGAAGAGTGCGATGGCGCAGACCAAATTGAATATTCCTACTCCGATCAAAACAGGGAACACCCAGTCTTCCATTTGGGGTAAAGCCTGCTTGATGCCTTCCTTCCCTATCAGATACATCACAGCCACAGCTGCGTTGGCGATGATCATCACGACTAGATAAGCAGTCAGACATCCGTGGCGCTGTTTACCTTGAGTAGTGGATTCAGGAATCGGGGTTTCTTCGTTCATTATTTCCAGTGGGATAAGTTATAAAAGGCGAAAGAGAATCACCAAATGAAGGCTACGCCCAAACGGTCCGTTGACTCAAGAACGAATTTTTAAGGAGACAAACGCCATCGTGACAGTCGCCGGGCTAGCGTTTGTCGTGATAGGGAAAGCCGGGCTTCCCGACAGAATGGATTCGCTCTTCGAAGAAATGGCCAATTCGCATCCTACCTATAAAGAGTAGCTCTATTGATCTGCGAAATCCTGATCCCCTTCAACTCCGCTCAAGAGAGAGTTTCGATTCCCTGCAATTGCCGAAAGCAGACATCCCGCATCGTCTGCACGAAGTCTTTCATGTAAGCAGCCTGCGCTCCCTGCGAAGTGGTCGCAGCATACAACTCACACCGGAGCCCGCTGGAAGTGATAGGTCGATCGATCACATACTTACGATCCAGATATCGTTGAATCGCCCAGGCCGGCAGTGCGGAAATACCCCGACCACTCGCGACAAGTTGCAAAATTGCCTCCGTCAATGTGGCTGTGCGCCGTTCCGGATTCACGCTCGCAGGTACGAGGACCTGTCTGATTAAGTCCAATCGCTCATCAGGAATCGGATAGGTAATTAATGTCTGGTTAGCGAAGTCGCCCGCTGTCAGAATTTTCTTCTTCGTCAGCGGATGACTCTTCCCCAGAATCGCCGGCATGAAGTACGCAAAAAGAGGATGAAACTCAACAGTACTCCGCTTCTTCTTACGGGACACAATGACGAGATCAGCACGATCCTCGGTCAACAATTCCACCGGATCCGGATGGAATCCCGACACCAGATCCAATTCCACTTCGTCCCAGTTCTCCCGAAACACATCCATCGCCGGCATGAGCCAGTCAAAGCAGGAATGGCACTCCACCGCAATGCGCAACTGCCCGGCCTTCCCTTCCAGCAAGTGAGCAATTTCCCGATTTGCATCGCCGATCCGACGACTCACATCATAAGCCAGAGCCACAAGACGCTCCCCTGAGGGTGTCCAGCGGAGGGGTGAAGTTTTTCTCTCAAAAAGGATACAGCCATAGTGTGACTCAAGAGCCTTGACCTGATGAGACAAAGCCGACTGCGTCAGGAATACGCGTCTTGCCGCATCCGCAAGGCTACCTGTCTCGGCCAGGGCAATCAGGGTTTCGAGATGTCGTAATTCCAGCATTCTTCGAAGGTGACCCCACGTGAATCAAATTCAAGTTCTACGTGAATTGCTTTCGTTTGGCTCATCAAGGCTTTGACCCCTTGTTGACGCATGACAGCAATCAGGACTCAGAACCTCGGATACCCACGCATCGGCCGTCGCCGCGAACTTAAGAGAGCCGTCGAGGCTTTCTGGAATGGAGACCTCACCGAAGAAGACCTTGAAAAGGAAGGCGCAAACTTACGCCAAGCCCACTGGGAAAACCAACGGGACGCCGGAATTGATCTTATCCCATCCAATGACTTCAGCTACTACGACCAGGTACTCGACATGAGCTGCCTGCTGGGAAATATGCCGAAACGGTTTGGCTGGAAAGCCGGAACACCGATCGACCTCAACCTTCTCTTTCGGATGGCTCGCGGGAACGCCGATAACCCAAACGGGGAAAACCATGCGGAGTGCTGCGCCGCGCATGGTCCCCAACTAGCCTGCGAGATGACCAAATGGTTCGACACAAACTACCATTACCTGGTCCCGGAATTCAATGAAGAGACGAAATTCCAACTCTCCAGCAACAAGGTCTTTGAGGAATATTCTGAAGCCAAAGACCTCGGCCTCGAAACGGTCCCAGTCTTGGTAGGCCCTTTCACTTACCTGACAATCGGTAAAGAAATCGACGCAGCGCAATCCTTTGATCGCTATAGCCTTATCAAGCAGCTATTGCCAGTCTATGAGGAAATTCTCTCCCGCCTCACCGCGATCGGAGCGACTTCCGTTCGGCTGGATGAACCGGCGCTCGCGCTCGATCTCAAAGACTCCCACAGAGAAACAATAAAAGAGATCTACACCATCCTCACGAAAAAGAATCCTGACATCGCAATCCACGTTGCCACTTACTTCGGGGAGTTGAAGGAAAACCTGGGAACCTTGCTCTCCTTGCCCGTGGCCGGGTTCCACATCGACGGGATTCGGGGGGGAAGTGAAATATCCACGGCAATCGCAGCCATTGAAGACACAGAGCAAATCCTTTCTTTGGGTCTCGTGGATGGACGAAATATTTGGAAAACCAACCTGAAAGCAGCTTACGCAACCTTGAAAAGTGCCATTGAAAAACTGGGTGCAGATCGTGTCATCCTCTCCCCCTCGTGTTCTCTTCTTCATGTACCGGTATGCCTTGCTCAGGAGGAAGGTCTCGACCCTGAAATCAAAAACTGGCTCTCCTTTGCCGATGAGAAGTTGGCCGAACTTACCACCCTCCGCGACACCCTCGATGGAAAATCGACAGCGAAAGAGGCCATGCTCGCCAATGACCAGGCTATTCAATCTCGTCGGCTCAGCCAACGCGTCACCGTTCCCCATGTTCAGGCAAGAATCGCAGCCCTTCGCGAAGACATGGCTTCGAGGAACACTCCATTTCCCGACCGACAGAAACTTCAGAGTGAGAAGTTACAGCTGCCCGCCTTTCCTACGACGACGATCGGTTCTTTCCCACAGACGACTGCCGTCCGGGACGCACGGTCCAACTTTCGCAAAGGCGAATGGAGCGACTCACAGTATCAGACATTCCTCCGATTGATGACTTCCGACTGCATTCAAATGCAGGAGAGAGCAGGGCTCGATGTGCTGGTCCATGGCGAATTTGAGCGCAACGACATGGTCGAATATTTCGGCGAGAAACTCGACGGCTTCCTCTTCACACGCTACGCCTGGGTCCAAAGCTACGGAAGTCGATGTGTAAAACCACCCATCATCTACGGAGATGTTAGCCGCCCCGAACCGATGACGGTCGAGTGGGCGAAATATGCACAGAGCCAAACAGCAAAACCAATGAAGGGCATGCTCACTGGTCCCGTCACAATTCTTCAATGGAGTTTTGTCCGTGATGACCAGGCGCGCCGTGACACCACTCTGCAAATTGCGCTCGCCATCCGCGATGAAGTTGTGGATCTCGAAGCCGCCGGGCTCCCCATTATCCAAATCGACGAAGCTGCTATTCGCGAAGGGCTACCGCTTAGAAGAGACAAATGGAAGGAATATTTCCACTGGGCAGTGAGAGCATTTCGAATCGCCTCATCGGGAGTAAAGGACGAGACCCAGATTCACACTCACATGTGCTATTCGGAATTCAATGATATGCTCGAAGCGATCCGGGAGATGGATGCCGATGTCATCACCATCGAGAACGCACGATCAGGATTAGAACTACTGGAGGCTTTTGCCGAATTCGACTACCCCAATGAAATCGGACCCGGAGTCTACGACATCCATTCGCCCCGGGTCCCGGCCATCGAAGAAATGGTTGATCTGCTGGACCGAGCAGCCACCGTTCTGCCGGCCGGCAATCTCTGGGTCAATCCAGATTGCGGACTCAAGACACGTGGTTGGGAAGAAGTGAAGCCGTCTCTGGAACGAATGGTAAAAGCCGCAGGGAAGCTTCGGGAACACGCGCCAAAAAAGCAGGGTGCGGAGTCCATTTGCTAGGCAGCCAGACAGTTTCGGAAGCATTGGCAGCGGCCCACTTCAAACCCGGGCTGTCGCTCCACTCAACCCCGGGGTCAATACCTCTAAAACCTTCGGCTTTGTCTAATTGGAAAAGTACACCAATCTCCAAAAACTACTCCAATTCCCCGCCAACCCTCAAATCCTCATCACTCACCAGCCAGTCCAACATGGGTTGGTAGGCCTTGGCCCGGTTGAAGATTCCACCGTGGTCGGCCCCTTTCCAGACCGTCGCAAGGACATCGACTTTGAACCGTCTCGCTGACGTGACTGTCTCCTCTTGTTCTTTCCGCATGTAGTCTTTGGAACCGATGAAAACCCAGACAGGGATCTTCGGATAGTGCCGCAGCGCCCAGGGATGACAGACTCCGGCAATGACGACGGATTTAGAAAAGAGACCCGCTTGGCGAAAAGGCAGCTCCCAGGCACCCGATCCGCCCATACTGAAGCCGACCACGGATCGCCTTTCCGGATCGATCCGGTATTTCCCATCCAATTCACGAACGACTTCGCCGAGCATCTCCCAATTCCAATTGTTCAAGAGTGGTCCCTTGTCTGAGGGAGGATTCATCGGCGCGATCACAATCGCCGGGAGTTTCGTAAACGGCTGAATCATTTGCTTCAAACGCTTCGCGTTCTTCGAACCGCCACCGTGAAGGTAGAAAATCATCGGCCACGCTTTTTCCAGATCATCTTCATACCCCTCTGGAAGGGAGATCACACACCTGTCTCTTATACACATCTGACGCTGCCGACGAAGAGGATAGTGTAG
>CAJXQE010000452.1 GCA_913058215.1 uncultured Verrucomicrobiales bacterium | reverse complement strand
ATCCTCTTCGTCGGCAGCGTCAGATGTGTATAAGAGACAGGTGACCTTCTGCAACGGGCCGGAGCCGGTTTCGGCAGTCTCGGACTTACCAGCCTCCTGGCCCAGGAAGGGCTCCTCGGTGCCGGGGCTGCAGATCCGCTTGCTCCAAAAAAGGCACATTTCGATGGCAAAGCCAAATCAGTGATCTGGCTTTTCATCAATGGCGGGCCGAGTCATGTCGATACCTGGGATTACAAACCTGAGTTGGAAAAAGTCGACGGACAAGAACTTGAGGGCTTCGATAAACAGACGGGATTTTTCGCCAATTCCGTGGGGCCGCTCATGAAGTCCCCTTTTGAGTTCACACCCCGTGGCCAGTGTGGAAAAATGGTGTCCTCGATTTTTCCCAAGCTCGGCGAGCACGTCGACAAGATGGCTTTTATTCACTCCGGTCACACCGAGTCGAACAACCACAGTCCTGCGCTTTTCATGATGAATTCCGGACAGCCGCGCATGGGGCTACCGTGTGTTGGATCGTGGGTCACCTACGGACTTGGAAGCGAAAGCCGCGACCTGCCTGCGTTCGTTGTGATGTCGGATCCGCTCGATCGTGGACTCCCCAAAGGATCTGCCGCAAACTGGGGGGCAGGGTTTTTACCCAGTGTTTATCAGGGTACCTGGCTCAAGCCAAAAGGGGATCCCATCGACAATCTCAATCGTCCCGGACACATGAACGATGAGCAACAACAGCGTCAGTTGGAGCTCATGAAGAAGCTGAATGGAAGCCCGGAAGATGCGGAGCTGGAAGCCAGAATCAAGAGTTTCGAACTTGCCTACCGGATGCAGAACGCAGCGCCGGAAGCTTTCGACATCAATCGCGAACCCGAGCACATCAAAAAGCTCTACGGTGTCGGCGAGAAAAGGTGCGATCATTTCGCGCGGCAGTGTCTGACCGCCCGCCGCATGGTCGAGCGCGGAGTTCGCTTTGTGCAGATTTATTCGGGCGGTATGGAGAATCAGCGCAGTTGGGATGGGCACAATGACATCGAGGGAAATCACTCTCAATTCGCAGGCGAGAGCGATACACCTATCGCCGGTCTTCTCGAAGACTTGGAGCAACGTGGATTGCTCAAGGATACTCTAGTGATCTGGGGAGGTGAGTTTGGCCGTCTGCCGCTTTCGCAAAAATCCAAAAAGCCCGGCCGCGATCACAACCCTCATTGTTTCACTACCTGGATGGCAGGCGGTGGAATCAAAGGTGGCGTCAGTTACGGCGAGTCAGATGAGATCGGCCATCACGCCGCTGTCGACAAAGCGCACGTCAACGATATCCACGCCACCATTCTGCATCAGTTAGGATTCGATCACGAGAAGCTAACCTATGAATACAATGGTCGCCGCTTCCGGCTGACGGATGTGGGCGGAAAGGTGATTAAGCCGATTCTGGCCTGACTCGAGCACGCGGGAAGTGATTTAGAACACAGGGAGGGTTGTCGTCTATTGCCTGGAAAGTTCAGCAACTTTTGCAGCCAAGTCTTCAAAGGAAAGACGATCACCATTGTTTTTTCCGACATAGCGAAAGACTTCCTTGCCTGTTGGATCGAGAAGGATTGTTGCTGGATAGTGAACAAGCTGCCCGTGGAATTTGTAGCCATCGGGAATTTTAAATTGCTTGGCTAGCTGCGCTTCCGAATCGCGATAAATCGGGTGATCCTTCAATTCGTCTTTCGGCAGCCTCGCGGCCCATTTTTCGATTTCCTTGTCGGTATCGGGTTTCAGAAAAACCTGAAGCACATTGGGTAGCTCGCCTTCCTTCTCCCAGTAGCTTTGAGTATGACGCAGGCAAACCGGGCATTCGGTTTTCAGTAGGAAATGGAGAGCTACGAACTTTCCTTTTGCCTCTTTGAGTGAAAACGTTTTGTCCCCGGTGGCTGCTTTGACTTCAAAGTTACTTGGGTTTTCTGCCAGTGCGGAAGATGCTACCAGTAGAAGGCTCAGGAGTTGGATTCTAAATCTCATTGGAAAAATGGGGAGACCATTGCTGCGGGAAAATTTATCAGGTGCATAGTCGCAGGAAAAAGGGATGGCTTACAGAGTAATCAGTTCCCGCACCAGGGGGAGCAGTTTGCTGTAAGCCCGGTTTCGACCGGCCCGGTTCAGAATTTCTGTGACCAGAGACGGGTCTGATGCGCCCGGAACGGGCAGCCAGTCCTCCTGTTCCCGACCGCCTTCTTTGGCGACGATGCGGGTGCGGAGAAACCTCTTTGTCTGGCACCGGCTGATGGCAACGAGTTCGCTGGAAGTTTCCAGATCCACCTCGATCGCTCCTTTTCGGTCTTCGGAAAGTGGTGAAATCGTGACTTCAAAGGAGTCGGGGCGACTGCTCTTGCCTTTTCCTTTGCCCGAGAAGAAGAAGTGATCGGGCCCCGATTTTTTCCGGTCAAGGTTTTCCCCAAGACGACTCGCGACCCAGGCGGCAAGGTAGACTGCGCTCATCCGGTTCCCTTTCGAAAAGCGAACCGAAATTCTCTGGATTCCACCCGTCTTGTTCTCCATTCCCGGCCGATCAAAAGTGTTGGCAATAGCTGCGCGGATGGAGCTGAGTCGGGTGTAGGCCAGATCATGAGGAACAAAGGGCGAACTCGTCGCTTTCTCGGCGTCGCGCAGACGAAGGAATTGATTGCGGGGTGATTCCCAGGACTCGCTGTCAAAAATCAGGCGCTCGATCCTCGAATAGAGCCGGTCTTCAAAGGCGTCGGAAAATTCTCCTCTCCACCAGAATGCGAGCGGGAGATCGGAATCGAGATTGGAGAAGACAATGTTTCGGACAAGCCCGGGGGCGTCGCCTTCCAGAAAAAAGCTGACCTGTTCGGTGCAGACCTGTTTTTTTCCGCTGCCACCGATCTGGCAATGGGCCTGAACCCAGGCTTTTGCATCGAGTTCTTTCGCTGCGGAGTCTGTATGAATCAGAATCGAGCGACAGGCGGTTTCGCTGGTCAGCTTTTCAAGGGCTGCGGCATCCTTGGCGAGTTCCGACTGATCTTCGTTGTAGAGCGCAAGATTGAGCAGGGATGCCCGGGCGATTCCGCCTGACTCTTCCGAATCAGAACCGGTCGCATCACCTGCAAAAAGTTCCTGCAGTTCTTTCTCAACACGTGAAACCTCGACCTGTTTGCCGAGCATTTCGATTCCTGGAAGTTGGGGGGCAGTCAGACTCATAGTGATTGATTCAAAATCTTTATTCAGCATAGCGCAGTTTTTGCAGTGGAAAAGGGATTCGCTATGCGGCACAGTGTCGGCCCCCGCAGTTTCTGAACCATCTGCCCAAATTTTATGACCTGTGAAACTCAAGTTCATCGACTGCCCAACGGCATTCGCCTTGCGACTCTCTCGATGCCTCACATGGCCAGCGTTTCCTCGGGAATCTGGGCAGGAGTCGGGAGTCGGCATGAGTCTCCCAAGGACCACGGGATTGCACATTTTGTGGAGCACCTTCTATTCAAAGGGACGCCGACTCGAACTTCCGAGGAAATTTCTCGCCAGATCGAGGGGCTCGGTGCCAGCATTGATGCATTTACGGTGGAGGATCACACCTGTTTCCACACCAAAGCACCCGCTGAGCATTTCGAGACCATTCTCGATGTCATATCCGACTTTTATCAGAACCCCACCTTTGATCCGAAGGAGGTCGAGTTTGAGCGTCGCGTGATTCGCGAGGAAATTTCCATGGTGCGCGACCAGCCGTCCCAGTACTTGGAGGATCTCAGCAGCGAGGCAGCGTGGGGCGAAGAACACCCCCTGGGACGATCCATTACCGGTTCGCAGGAAAGTATCAAAGGTTTGAACCGGGCAGCTGTATTCGACTTTTTCAAACAAGGCTATTCCGGAAAAAATACCGTCATTTCAGTAGCAGGAAATATCGATCAGAAAAGAGTGGTCGATCTCGTCAGCGAGAGATTTGAAAGCTTGCATGAAGGAAGTGAAGTCGATTTTGTTCCAGCTCCGCCGATCAAAACCAGCCATCGTTTTGAAGAAAGCAACGAGACCGAGCAGGCTCACGTGGCCCTTTCATTTCGAGCAGCGCATCAACATGACCCGGCCCGTTTTGCTCAAAAAGTGATGAATGTGATCCTGGGGGAGAACATGAGTTCGCGCCTTTTTCAGGTGATCCGCGAACAGAAGGGGCTTTGCTATGAAATTCAGAGTGACATGGTTTCTTTTGCCGATGCGGGTTTGTTGCAGATTTATACGGCCCTGCATCCTGAGAATTTGGGAGAGGCTTTGAATGCGGTTTCCTCGACCATTGGTGATCTTTGGAAAAACGGAGTGAGCGAGGAGGAACTCGATCGGGCCAAGTCTTATCTGATCGGACAAAGCAGGCTTAGTCTGGAGAGCACCGCTTCGCGCATGATGTGGGCGGGCGAGAGTATTCTAGCGTTTGATCGCTGGATTGAGCCGGACGAACTGCACGACAAGGTCCGGGAGTTGAATACGGATGACATTCAGCAAGCGGCGCGTGAAGTTCTTTCGCCGGACATCATGTCCACTGCCATTGTTGGATCTTATCAGGCCAACTCCATTCTCGTCGACTGGGCGGGGGATCGGGAAATTAAATAGCAGCCAGGGTGATTCCGGCGGTAGCGAAAGTGCGAATACTTTCGTCGACTTACACGTAACTCCTGAGTTAGTGCGTGCAGTTCATCGGGCCTTCCAGGCTTTGCAGCCGGCGGAACCAGATGAATTTTCTCTGGAAGAGAGGAAGGATCTCGAAGGCTTCGGGATCACCGGAAATCGTTCCCCCTTTTCGGGAAAGGATCCGCTCTTCTCCTTTTCGTGTATATCGCACATTCAGATCGCCTTCGAACTCACTCACGAGTCGACGGAACTCAAACCAGGGGATCACCTTGTGGCCGATGTTGGCGAATTGCTGAATTCCACGAGGTCTTTTTGCCGGTAGCAAAACATCGGGCTCTGATGAAATGATTTCCACCATGTCCTGCTGAAAAGGAAGAATGTCTTTTCGCTTCAGAAAGAGATGATTGCCCTGTCTCTTATACACATCTCCGAGCCCACGAGACCGAGGCTGATCTCG
>CAJXQE010000451.1 GCA_913058215.1 uncultured Verrucomicrobiales bacterium | reverse complement strand
GAAGGAACCCGTCGTGTTGGAGGACAGCGCGCTCTCACCGCTGGCCGTGTTGTAGGAACCCGTCGTGTTGGAGGACAGCGCGCCACTGCCGCTGGCCGTGTTGAAGGAACCCGTCGTGTTGGAGTATAGCGCGTTCACACCGCTGGCCGTATTGTTGGACCCCGTCGTGTTGGAGGACAACGCGGCACCGCCGCTGGCCGTATTGTTGTTACCCGTCGTGTTGGAGTATAGCGCGCCACTGCCGCTGGCCGTATTGTTGTTACCCGTCGTGTTGGAGGACAACGCGTCACCGCCGCTGGCCGTGTTGAAGGAACCCGTCGTGTTGGAGGACAGCGCGCTCTCACCGCTGGCCGTGTTGTAGAGGCCCGTCGTGTTGTCGCTCAACGAAGACGCTCCGATCGCGGTGTTTTTCGTTCCTGTCATCGTCTGGTTCCCTGAATCTTCTCCCGCGAAGAAATTCAAGGTTCCGAATTCGTGAAGCAATATCTTCCCTCCGACAATGATCTGACCCGCCGTCGCGCTTGTCGCCGGCAAGGTGAGGCTGCCTCCACTCAAACCCATGCCGTCCCCCATCACCGAAGCAGCGGACAGGGCGTAGCCCACCGAAGCGACCCGGCGGTCGGGTGCCAGCTGCTCGAAACCGGCACCTGTCGTTGTCGAGAACCAGATCCGCAAAAAGACATCATCGTTATCGGTAAAGGCCGAGGCTGGAATCGCCGTCATAGGCGCATCACCGAGGAGGACAGAGTAGTGTCCCTTCGAGACAGTGACAGTGACTTCCCCAACGGGAATGGCCGTCCCGAGGGCCGTGCCGTCCTGGTGCCAGAGGTTCGATTCGGTTCCACCGACGTCCTTGACGAGGCTGAATTTGAAAAAGCCGGGACCATCGTGGTTCTGACCGTTGACCGCAATGCGGCCCTGATGATTCAGAATACCGGGAGGATCGACCGCGAAGGTGGCTACCGGTTGCGCGATGAAAAAGAACAGAAAAAGGGAAAGGCAAAAGGATCTTGCGATCGGATTCATGGCGTCAGGATGATTCATAGTCTGGATGGGTAGGGGGCAAGGCTCTTCGTTTGTGACCTGAACCGTTCCACCGTGGCATCCTAACAAATACGAAAAACTGTGCCGAAGCGACACCCGTAATTTCCCGTCAAAGATTCTGCTCGACTTTCCCGTTCAGCGCGTGACCACTTGCGGAACAGGGAAAGACATCCGGCTCTCCGTAAAGGGAGGCCCTATCGATGCATCGAAAATGGGTACGTGAAGCCACCCTAGCGGTCCCCGCCAGACAGAATCAACTGTTTTCCCCTTTATTCCCGCCGCGAATAGGGGAATGATCCCTGTAGAAGCGAGATTCGCTATCGCCAACAGAATTGAGGAGTGGTTCCAGGACAACTTTTTTGCTGGAATAAGGCTTCTCACAGCCTAATCAGCGATCCAAAGGCAATTCAGGACTTCGCAAGTGTTACCCCCCCTCAGTCATCGCTGAATTACAGAAGTTGTGGGTCTCCGGGGTCAGTTAAAAATCCTTGATTTTAATCCATTTTCGGATCTTGGGAGCTAGTGTGTTATCATCGATTCTGCGGAACACATAGATCTGGCGCGAGACATTGGCAGCCGATTTCATCTCCAGGGCATTGGCAATCCAACTCTGCGAGACCCTTGTGTTTTGGTGAATCCGAAAAGCTACCGCGGCCCTGGCCATATCGCCCCGTATTGGGACTTTCAGTTCATCCCGTGTCGCTCCGAAATGCTTGACGGCTGCCTCCAAAATCGCTTTTGCACTCACCTCCGCATGGTCTTTCAACAGACCACTGCTCTGATGAACCCCGTTGCCCTTTAAGCTTTTTGTCTTCGCCTGCGTATCATAGAGCTCCAACATCGCTTCCTTGAACGATTCCGTTCCCCAAAACCATCCCCGTTTGATACGCTCACCGATGGTCTCCTCATCGACCGGACGGATCCCCTTTTCTTCCCGCACCCCCTCGTTTAGCCCTTCGAGAAATTTTCGCCGTCCCGCTGCCGTGTCTTTGTTCTGAAACAGATCCATCGTCTCCGCTACGGCTATCCAATCAGGTCGCTTCGCGGGCGACTTTGCATAGGCCTGAACCAAACTGCTCCACTGGTAACTTTCCACAGCTATCTCACCTCCGTCGACCAGTCCGGCTCTCTCGGGATTAAGATGCACCTAATCAATCGCCGTTCTCAGATAGTCACGCGACACCGCTCCGCCAAAATCTTCATTTTCAATGAGAAGGGAGCGATATCTTCCTCCAAATACGTGCCCCCACAGCCGATGCATTGAATTGATCCGACGAGTGAAAGTGTTTTGAAAACAATCGGCTCCCTCCGGTTCCCCGAGCCATGACATGGTAAACGGCCCCTTCGAATTCGATGCGAGGGGCGCGTGGCATAAGAAGAGCGTATTTTCACCAACTCTTTCAATCAAGAATTTTTAACTGCCCCCTTTTCGTGGGCGCAAATTTCAAAACCCAATCGAAAAAAGCAGCTGGGTTGCGCTCCGTCATCTTCCACAACTCCACACCAATCCGGTCAACTTCATCATCGGCGATAGGCCGATTCGGGCGAATCCGAAAAGCGCCCGCTGGTGTATCGAGATGATCGAAAAGCTGGGGGAAAACCGTCACATGAAAATTCGGCCCAATGAAAGAGAAGCCGCCGCGGCAAGTTACGAAAGAGCGAAGGCGTATTATCGGAAGATCGCCACTTCGATGAACAACTGAATCAGCGTCGGTCCAGCCGGGATTGAGGAGATAGACGGGGGAATGGGTAAAACAGAACAACAACCCGACACACGATCTACCAGCAAGGCTTCGCTTGGGGGAAATGATCTCTTGAAAAAAATGGCCGTAGAGGGCTAGCTTCTGGCCGAGCATGAGTGTGGTTCCAAAAGTCTTTATCAGCGCCGTTTCAGGAGATCTCAAGTCAGTGCGGGAGGTTATCAAAAATGCATTGCTTACCATGGGGTGTCACCCGGTCGAGCAAGGAAACTTCCCCGTCGACCATCGTAAGGTTGTCGATGTGTTAGAGGATAAGATCCAGGAATGTGATGCGGTTATCCACGTCGTAGGGATGCGCTACGGGGCAGAACCCACTTCTGATGAATCAGATCCCGTGCGGCGTTCATATACCCAGTTGGAACATGATATTGCATGCCGGTTGAAGAAAAAGGTCTTCGTATTCATCTGCCCTGAGGACTTTGAATACGATGACGAACACCGGGAAGATCCCGAGCCTCCTGAACTGCAAGCTCTGCAGGCTGCCCACCGGGAGTCCATGCTGGGGCGTAAGGAACTTCGCTATCGCGTTGAAAGCTCGAAAGAAATCGATAGCAAAATCAAAGAGCTGCAGATTCAGTTGGAACAGCTCAAGGTAACGGCAAGCAGGGAACGTCGAATCAATTTCACGGCTATTCTGGTGGTGGGTTTTAGCCTCATCGTTCTGGCGTCGATTGGATGGTTTTCCTACCAGCAAATGGATCACAAAGTCACGGTGGCCATCAATGATCCCGA
Organism: uncultured Verrucomicrobiales bacterium; assembly: GCA_913058215.1. Lineage (GTDB taxonomy): Bacteria > Verrucomicrobiota > Verrucomicrobiia > Verrucomicrobiales > DEV007 > Arctic95D-9. Next base: position 1,541 of record CAJXQE010000451.1, on the reverse strand, counting down.
TGTTCTTAAAACCAAGCTCGCCCGACAGATTGAGGCCAAGGCTGAGGCAAAAATTGTCGAACTGAATGCCGCGAAAGCTTCCTACGTGAAAATTCTGAAGATCGAGGAGCAGCGTGACTCCTCCGTCGCCCGGCTGGATTCATTACTTGAAGCAATAGGCAAAAACCTCGGTGCTGGAGCCAGCCCGGTTTATCGACAGGCTGTCACCGTCCTCGAGAACGAAGGAATCGATCCGGCGATTGCCTACTTGCACGCGAAGCAGGGCTCCGTAGTTGGAGCGGCCAAGCTCATTGCTGATGACATCCAAACACAACAGGCAGCACTGCACCAGGAGTTGGAGCCTCTGTTACTTAAAGCTGAATTGAACGAAACTAATTTCGAATGGGAAGAGGCCGAGGCAGCCTACCGGCAAGTGATCGACCTGGCTCCCCAATGGTATCGCGCCCGGAAAGAGCTTGGCGAATTACTGCATTCTCTAGGCCGACATGCAGACGCAATGCCTCATCTACAGGCTGCCCTCGACAATGCGCCGGATGATGACAGCCGCGCATTGGCGCTCAATCCCCTGGCCGCACTTTACTGGCAGACCGCCGATTTTGAAGGGGCAGAGAAACTTTATCGAGAAGCGATCGCATTGGATGAGAAGCTCCATGGCGAAGACTCAATCCGTGTAGCCACCTTGGTCAGCAATCTGGCTGGATTGATAAGTGAGCTGGATCGATTGAAGGAGGCTGAAGCTTTGTATCGGCAGGCATTGGCGGTAAAAGAATCCCATCTAGGATCTGTTGACGAGGAGGTTGCGACCACGTTGGCCAATTTGGGTAATTTATTATCCAAGACAGATCGATTTGAAGAGGGGGAGAAAGCATTGCGCCGGGCCCTCGCGATCATTGAAGCCAAACATGGACCGGACCATCCTAAGGTCTCATCCAAGTTGGAGAACCTGGCGGGATTACTCTCAAGAACTGACCGGAATGAAGAAGCCGCGAAATTGTACCGCCGCGCCTTGGCAATCGAAGAGGCAACCTATGGGTCCACCCATCCAAATGTCGGAAGAATTTGCAACAACCTCGGAGGATTACTGACAGAAACCAACCAGATTCCCGAAGCGGTGAAGATGTACCAGAGGTCTTTAAAAATTACCGAAGCCGTCCTTGGTCCGAAGCACCCCGATTTGGCAAGAGCCTACAGTAATATGGCAGGGCTTTTTGAGAAGATAAACCAAATCGAAGAGGCCGAGAAAATGTATCGTCGGGCGCTAGCAGTTGGTGAAGCCAGCATGGGGCCGGGTCATTCCAGTGTCGCAAGTTTCTGTTACAATCTGGGATTGCTCCTGAAGAAGACCAAACGTTATGAAGAGGCAGAGGTTTTGTATCGGCGAGCCATGAAGATCGGCGTGGCCACTTATGGAACGGATCATACCGATGTGGCCATCTATACCAGTGGGTTGGCGGGAGTCCTGAAGCTGACTGATCGCGTAGATGAGGCCGAGGTAATTTCTGTCTCTTATACACATCTGACGCTGCCGACGAAGAGGATAG
>CAJXQE010000450.1 GCA_913058215.1 uncultured Verrucomicrobiales bacterium | reverse complement strand
ACGAGATCAGCCTCGGTCTCGTGGGCTCGGAGATGTGTATAAGAGACAGTATCGGAACTCTAGCAACCAAAGCCGACGAGGACGGGTCTTTCGAAACCTTCATGGTGACTCCGGATAAGGATTTCGCCCAGCTGGTCACCGATTCTTCAAAAATCTACAAACCGGGCAGGCAGGGATCTGCCGCGGAAATTCTTGACCGCGCCGCCATCTGCGAAAACTGGCAAGTGAAAGATCCACTTCAGACCATCGACATTCTCGGCTTGTGGGGCGATGCGTCCGACAACATTCCCGGAGTTCCCGGCATCGGGGAAAAGACCGCGAAAAAGCTGATCGCAGAATACGGCAGCACCGAGGCTCTTCTGGAAAACACCGACAAGCTTAAGGGCAAGCAGAAGGAGAATGTGGAAAACAACATCGAGCAGGCTCTCCTTTCCAAACATCTCGTGACGATCATCAAGGACGTTCCCATCGACGTCGGGTTCGAAGACATCAAGATCAGTGAACGGAATGACGAAGCGATCCAAAGCCTCCTCGTCGAGTTCGAATTCAATGCCCTTGGCAAGCGCCTCTTCGGCAACGACTTCAAGGCTGGCAGAGGTCATTCCACCAGCGAGGAGGGCGAAACCCTTCAAGCTGAGTTGAAAACCATTTCTGATTTCAAAAAGAACTACACCTTCATCCGAGCCGACGACGCCCCTGCCCGCGCCAAGCTGATTGAGGAACTGAGAGCAGAAAAGTCGTTTTGTTTTGATCTTGAAACCGACGGTCTCGACGAAAAGGTCGCGAACATTATCGGGATCGCTTTCTCGAAAAAAGCCGACACCGGGACTTACCTTGAGTTCCCGGAGGGAGCCGATGGAGAAAAAATTCTCGCAGAATTTGCTCCGCTCTTCACCCATGAGGGAATCGAAAAGATCGGCCACAACCTGAAGTTCGATATCGGCGTTCTACATTGGCGCGGCGTCCGGATCGAGGGGCCGTTTTTTGACAGCATGCTGGCCCACTCCCTGATCGAGCCGGATCAGAGACACAAGATGGATTTCCTTGCGGAATCGATGCTGGGTTACACACCCATCGCCTACAAAGATGTCTTTGGCGAAAAGGTGGAAAAGACAGGGCAGCTCAATCTCTTCGGCGATGAAGAGATGACCGGTAGCGGTCCTGACTTTGAGAAAATTGCCGAGTACGCCTGCGAAGATGCCGACATCACCTGGCAACTGGCTGCGCTGCTGAAAGAGAAACTGAAAGAATCCGATCAAGAGAAAGTGCTCTACGAAATCGAGTGCCCGCTGATTCCGGTGATCGTAGCAATGGAGGGCGAAGGCATTCGTATCGATCCCGACGCACTCGGCGAAATCGGAACCCATCTCGGGCAGAAAATGTCAGAGCTGCAGGCTTCGGTTTTCGCTGCAGCCGGTGAAGAATTCAATATCAATTCCCCCAAACAGGTTGGTGAAATCTTTTTCGACAAACTGAAGCTGGTGGAAAAGCCGAAGAAAACCAAGACGGGTCAGTTCAAAACTGATGAACAAACTTTATCGGCTCTTGCAGCGGAGCACGAGATCGTTCGAAATCTCATGTCCCACCGCGAAGCTGCAAAATTGAAAAGCACTTACGTCGATGCACTGCCTGAAGCGATTTTCGAAGGAACCGGGAGAATTCACACAACCTTTCATCAACTGATGACCGCGACGGGTCGACTCGCTTCGAACAATCCGAATTTGCAGAATATTCCGATCCGCTCCGAGCAGGGACGCGAAATCCGGAAGGCGTTTATTCCGCGAAGCGATGAGTTTGTTTTGCTGGCGGCGGATTACTCTCAGGTGGAGCTGCGGGTGATGGCTTCGCTTTGCGGAGATCCTGCGATGGTCGAAGCATTTCAGAACAACATCGATATTCACACGGCAACAGCGGCCCGGGTTTTCGGAGTTGAAACGGACGATGTCATTTCCGAAATGCGTCGCACCGCCAAAATGGTAAACTTTGGAATCATCTACGGCATCTCTGCCTTCGGGCTTTCACAACGGCTCGGCGGCAGCATGTCAAGGAGCGAGGCCAGTGAGGTGATCAAGGAATACTTCAAACAGTATCCAAGGGTGAAGGAGTTCCAGGAAGAGACCATCGAAAAGGCGAAGGAAGCCGGTTACGTTGAAACCGTGACGGGAAGAAGGCGCTATCTCCGCGATATCAATTCCAGAAACGGGATGATTCGTTCGGCGGCTGAGCGGACGGCGATCAATACTCCCATCCAGGGATCTGCCGCCGACATGATTAAGATCGCGATGGTTCGAGTCGCGGACCTTTTAAAGGAGAAAGACTACCAGACCCGAATGTTGTTACAGGTTCACGATGAATTGGTCTTTGATCTCCACAAAGACGAACAGGACGAATTGATTCCAAAAATCGAAGAAGCGATGAGGGATGCCCTGCCTCTGAATGTACCCGTGGTGGTGGAGTCCGGAACCGGAGACAACTGGCTCGCTGCGCATTAGAATAGATGAATTCGATTATTGATGACATGGAATTCGCCACGACTGCTGTGTCGTGGGCCCTCTGGATCACCTTGGCAATTTTTGCTGTCGTAGCCGTTTGGTTCATTCTCGACGCCCTGACTCCACAGAGAATTATCGACCGTGCCCGGAAAAATAGAGGGATCGACTTGCTGGCCAACGTAGTCGACCGGCCCGTATTTTTTCGGTTTCTCCGAATCCAAAAGCTCACCCAATCGGTCTCATTGCTTCTGCTGATCGTGGTGCTTGCCGTGTTGGGGGATCAACTGATTGGAGATGCGAGATCCTCAATCGATGAGATCCGCAAAGAGAAGAAGGAACACGTAGAGAAGTTCCAGAAGGGGAAATAGTTTTGCTTCCCCGCCAACTTATTTACTTCACCTTGGAAAGTGGGTGACAGGTAAATTGCATTTTGACCGTGGGGTTGAGGTGCCCCCGAAATACGAAATACGGATTCCGTCACGGCGGAAAGTGGCGGCTCTGGTCATCGGCCAGGTTCGAATCGGGGTCGAACTCCAGGTTGCGGTTGTTGGGAGTGGGGTTGAAGTAGTAGACGAACTGCACTTTTGCGTGTCCCGCTTGGATTTTGATTCCGCCTACAATTTTGGCGTAGTTGGCACGCACAATCTCGCCGTCGCGCATTTGGACGCGAGTCCGAAGAAAACGACCCGTCTCCCTGGCGAAGGCGCGAGCCTGGGAATAAGTGGAGCCTTCCAGTTCCAAGACCCGCTCGTAGCCGTCTTCCGGCGCTTCGTGCGGCATGGACAGTTCGCTGTTCGGGAGATAGGCGTCTTCCACATCGTAGAAGCCGCCGCCTTCGGTGAGAATTCGCATGGTTACATTGGCATCCCATTTTCCAGCACGGTTTTGAAACTCTTTGAGTGTCCAATTCCGATTAGTGGCAGCATATCTTTTTTTACTTCGCTGAATTCGATCTTCCAGTGCTTTTCCAGCAAGATCATACCCCTTAAACTCCCTGCGCATCTCGAAAGTGAAATCGGCGACTTTCCCTTTTCCATACGGAGCCGTCCAGTCGCCGACCTCAAGATCGAATCCGATCGGTATGTTTTCCTCCGGCATTACCAGATCCATTTCGCGAACCACCAATGGGATGGGAATGCGTCGCTCGCGAATCGCCATCTCGATTTGGTAATCCTTTCCAGGCGACAGCCTTTCCGTTTCAGTCCTATACCATCCCGCTTTGCTGACCACCACACGAATGCTGTTCTTCCCCACGCCTGATTTCTTCACCTTTCCCGAAGAATTGGTGAACCCAGTCTTTTTGACGTCGTCTTTCCCCGATTCGAGATGCCCCAAATACCAAACATCAACAATTGATCCTTCAACTGGATCCCCCGAGTCGTTGGTGACTGTCACTTCTACGTTCTCACCACAGGCAACGACGGCCCCAAGTGAAAACAACAACAGGAACAGTGTTCTATTCGTCATATTCATTCTTCGTCTAATCCTCCCAGTTCGATCATTTTTTCGTACATCCCGTATACATAACTCAGCGCCACATTGCGAAAGTCTCCATGCAGCCAGTCGCCCGTCGCATCGCCGCTGTGCTCTTCGCTCGGCCATTGCTGATCGGTTTTGAATTGGATCTGCATATCGAAGTTACCTTGGGCATTGGAAAGCGGATTGGCCGCAACCGCGTAGGAGAGGGCGGGTATACCGCCTGACAAGACCCGATACTTGACCAGTGGGTTCGTCGCGTAGGCAGGACCATGCTGCGGATCGGCCAATCCGTGCACCAGGAACTCGCGGAAGACGGGATTCTCGCGCAGGAACTCGTCAGTGTAATCGGCGGCATCTTTGTCAGGGCTCAGGCAACATTTCGTGACTTTTTCCATTTCCGCACCTCTTTCGGCAGTTCTTTTTCATCCACTTTTCCAAATCTCCGTATCTGCTGGCTTGAATTCGCTGAGGACTTCAAGTTCAGCGTTTCCGCGAGCCAACGGTGCGACACTGAGGTCTCCTTCCACACCGCCCATGCCAACGAGCTTCGACTCCAATCTCCGTAACTGTCCGCAATAATCTCCCTGAGCGGTTTTCCATAATGACGCTCGCCCTCCCGTAGAATTTCATGTGCTCGCCGAATATTCCAATCCTTCACTGTCTCCGAGCTTTGATAATTCCGGCTTTTCCTGGGCTCCTCAGCTTCAAGCAACGATAGCATCTTCTCTTTGAACTCCTCACTCCCTCAGTACCAGCCCCGATTCCCCCGGATATCACTGCCCTCATCAACCGCGTCGTATTGAAAAATGCCCGTATCGACAGTGGAATTCCCACCATCAACGACTTCGCCAAAGGCTCCATCCACATCGGGAGCGAGAGTGAGTCCCGCCTGAGCGGGAGTCAGCGCCAGCGGCTCCGTCACCCATTCCGCAGCCGGAGCAAGAATAGCCAGAAGACTTATACCAAGAGCGATGTGAAAACTTTTCATGCAGGAAACGAAATCAGTTGTATCTGAAATCACTCCGCCTGAGAAGAAAAATAATGGTTTTCAAAAAATTCCCGCTTGGGGAATGACGAGCCCTGTCTCTTATACACATCTCCGAGCCCACGAGACCGAGGCTGATCTCG
>CAJXQE010000449.1 GCA_913058215.1 uncultured Verrucomicrobiales bacterium | reverse complement strand
GAGATCAGCCTCGGTCTCGTGGGCTCGGAGATGTGTATAAGAGACAGCTCTTGTAGCGTCCGAAAGGCATTCGATATATCTCGAGGTCTGCAAGATAGTCCGCCAGCTCCGCCCGCATTACTTCGCCGGCGTCGTAATTTCCGGGAACGGAATCAGTCATCGAAAAAGTAACATTGCTCCTCCGGGATTGTGCCGTCCTCCTGAAAACTGATTCCCTCCGACTCGAGCAGTCGCTTCTTTCTCATGACCGGTTCACCGTCACTTTGTCCGCTGAATCCTCCGATGGTACGGTCAGTTTTCACAACGCGATGACAGGGAGCTCCCGAAGCCATTGGATTCCGTCTCAGAGCCTGACCGATTGCCTGCGCTGAGCGACAGGAAATGTATTCACCGAGAGCACGATAGGTGGTGACCTTCCCTTTCGGGATTAGATGCAGAGCATCGTATACTTTCTGTTCGAATGTGGTCGGGGGGCGGAATTCGTTCATCCTTTCCCCTCACTATAGCACTAGGAGAAAAATTGATCGATCGGCTTGCCTTTGTTGGCGATGAAAAACGGGCGGCCATTCGGAGCGAAGATTCTTTTATCCAGCGGCAGACCCAGAGCAGTCGCAACTGTGGCGTTAAAATCGGAAGGGGATACTGGATCCTCCGCGACACCAATCGCCCGGTCATCAGTTTTGCCGTAGACCTGGCCACCCTGGATACCACCTCCGGCCATCATAGCGGAGAAGCATCGTGGATGATGATCACGCCCGGAGCGCGCATTGATTTTCGGTGTTCGACCGAACTCAGTCGTCAGCACGATGAGAGTGGAGTCAAAGAGTCCCTCTGCTTTCAGATCATCGATGAGAGTGGCGATTCCTTTGGAGAATTCATTGATCTTACCCGGGCCACGGGTCCATAGATCACCGTGCATGTCCCATCCGCCGTTGCTGACGCGAACAAAACGGACGCCGGTTTTTACGAGTCTTTTCGCGAGGAGCAATCCCTGCCCGAAACGTCCGTTGCCGTAGGCATCACGAGTTTCTTTTTTCTCCTTCTTCAGGTCAAAGACAGCGAGGTCTTTGCCTTTTAAGAATTCCAGAGTGTTGTCATAGAATTCGGAATAGGCCTGCACGTCCTCAGTCTGATACTTGTCGAGAAACGGCCGGTTCAATCCTTCAAGGGCTTCCAATCTTTCATCCATCCGGTTTTCCGGAACGGGCGCTTTGGAATTAGGCAGGCCTTTGGTGGGATCGCTGATTGGTAGGGGGGCAAAGCTTGCTCCCATGAAACCGGATCCCCGGCCACCACCGCCGATGTGAATGGTATCGGGCAGCTGTGGATGCAGAGCTCCATTCACTTTTTGTGCCCAGGCTCCCATATTGGGATGGCGAATTGCGGCACTTTCCTGGTAGCCCGTCTCCATCCAGTAGGAAGCTCCTCCGTGGGCGCCGGTTTTTTGAGTGAGAGACCTGACTACGGCGATGTCCTTAAAGTTTTTCGCGAGATGTGGCATGTATTCGCTCAACTGAATCCCGGCCACGCCAGTATCGACGACCCCGGTTTTCCCCTGAGTATCAGCACCGGGCTTGGGATCAAAAGTGTCGAGGTGGGTCATGCCTCCCGCCATGTAAATGTAGATGACGTGTTTCGCCTTTCCCGCAGAGGACGCAGCGATCGCCTGATCAAACGAAGGAAGGAGACTGAGCCCGAGAGCGGAGGCTGCAGTTCTTTCGGCAAATTTTCGCCGGGTAATACAGTCGAGTTTATTGAATTCAGATTTCATGGTGGAATTGCTGGTGAGATTGGAAACGGAAATTTACTTACTGGATAAACATGAACTCGCGGGTGTTGAGGAGTGCCCAGATGAGGTCTGTATAATCGGCGGCATTCCCAGTCCCTCCCCGAACGAGGAGTTCAGCAAAATCCCGATCAGCCGGTTTCGGGCGGCGACTGAGAATACTGAGAAATACGACATCAATTCCCTCGTCATGACTGTCCTCCGCTTTTGCCAACTGGACAAGCGACTTCGATTTTTCAGTCATGATCTGATTGGTCAAAGATCCGTTCAGTAGAGTCATAACTTGAGGGATGGTGCCCTCTTTGTCTGAATTCTCGATGAACTTTTTGTCGGACTGACCGAATTGATAAAGGAAAGATCCCACATTATTCGGCATCCGCATTTCTGATGCGCGAACCATCAGGGGGCCTTTTTTGCCGGCCGACATCATCGAGGAGTTCCCGATGGCGTTGTAGCGTTGGAGCAGTTTTTCGGCTTCCGCAAAATTGACAGTTTCCCAGTCGACTGCCATCAGGTCACGGTATTCTTCGAGCACACGCAAAGTCCTCTCTGAATCTTCAGGTTTAGGAATCGACATGGCAACGAGTGAGTCCCAGAGCTGTTCCGCGCTGAGGCGTCGGAGAATCGGGGCTGGAAAGTGGAAGTCCCCTTTGTCGATCATGGTCAGGGTGGGGGATTCGTAACAGGCTTCCCGTTGGTAGGTTCTGGTTTTGTAAAGAACCTTCAGGAAATCCTTGAGGCTGTAATCGACCTCTTTCATCAGGGACTCGAGGAACTTGAGCAGCTCGTAGTTTTGCGCCTGGCCATCGAGGTGACCGGGGATGTTGTGGACGGGTTCTATCTGGGCAATTCCAAAGACGTGCTTCCAGAGACGGTTCACGATGTTGACGGTAAAGCGTGGATTTTTCTCATCGGCCAACCAGGCGGCAAATGCTTCGCGGGGGGTGCCGTGTTTTTCCAGGTCAACGACCTCGCCGAAATAAGTGGCGGGATTTACTGAGGCGTTGGGTTCCCCGTCGTCATATTTATAATCGAAAGGAAGTTTCACCGATTGTTTCATGCCGTCGGCGACATACATGGTGTAGGCATCGACGAACTGATTCACATTGTTCGCGCTCTTCTTTGCTTTTTTCGCTTCGGCCCCGAATTGCTTCTTTTTCTCACCAAGCGTCTTCAGCAGGGTTTTGTCAGGATTGGCCTTGTATTCAAGGTAGCCGAAGAAAGAAGCCATTTTGTAAAAGTCCATCTGATAGACTTCTTCAAACGGATGGTCATGGCATTGTGCACAGGTGATCTCCATCCCGAGGAAAGTGGTGAAAGTGTTAGAGAGATTACAAAGCTCCATGCCGAAATCGGTCAGCATGTATCCTGTCGCCGGATTCTCCCAGAGATAGCCGCGGGCCTGGAGCATCTCGGCAACAAATAGATTCCACGGAGTGTCCTCCCGGATTTGGTCTTTTACCCAATCCGCATAGGCAGTGGCTTTGAGATTATTAAAACCACCCATGCTGAGCCCGTCGCGAATTCGCAGGAGATCGCTCATGTAGTTGAAGAAATGACTCACGAATGCTTCTGACTCAATCAGTTCGTCAATGAGGTCGGCGCGTTTCCCTTTATCAGGATTCCGAACGAAATTATTTGCCTCTTCATAGGTGGGAACCCGACCGGCGATATCCAGATAGATCCGCCGGAGAAACTGTTCGTCGGTGAGTTCCTTGGTGGGGTGCGTCATTTTCTCCATGTGAGCGAGACGCGCCAGTTCCTTGTTCCGGGTAGCAGAATCAATATCCTTCTTTGCGAGCAGCGCCTCTTTTTCCGCTTTGATTTCAGTGTTGGCCACCTTCAATCGATCCCAGACAATCTGATCAATTTGTCGGGCGGCGGACTTCAGATTGATCGGGGCATTTTCTCGAACGTATCCTCGATCATTTTCACTGAGCCTGGCGAAAGGGAAGCGGAGTGGCTTCCCGGTGTCTTTCATTTTGAACTCAACGAAGCCGTCGGCAAAGCCGGTCATCTCCGCCTCGATCTTTCGATTGTTCAAATCTGTCCAGGTTCGCATTTCCCCGGCGAACAAGGGGGCTCCCAGGACGCTGAGGATGAGAAGAAGACGACGGATAAGGAATGGGCTCATGAATTCTGCTTAGTTTGCCCGAAGTAAGGAGCCGGGTCACGCACTAAATAGGCACAATTCGCAATGCAATTCAAGAGGGTTGACTGTTCGAACTTACCCTGTTGATTCCCTGAGTCATGCCCGACTCACCTCCCGATAAAGTAAGCGAAGACGAATTGCAGTCGCTGATAGAGCTGCTGGAACTCCGAATAAAAGTAATCCGTGATCAGGAATTGCGAGAGAACCATCCAGATGAGCAACTTCGACAGTTGCAGGAAGTTTCCGAGTCTTTGATGGCCTGGCACCAGGAGAAAGCAGGAAGGCTCTCCCCGCGACTCAAGCACTTCATGGAAGGGTGCAGCTACGAGAAGGCCCTGGCCTGGGCAAAGGGCGGAAACGGGTAGCTGGCGCTTACTTCAAGCCGCTGATGATTCCCTTATGAGACTTGCCTTCATTGAGGTCCACTCTTTCGGGGCGGCCTTTGTTCATGTAGACCACCTCGGTATGATCGAGTCCTAACATTCCCATCACTGTTGCGTGAATGTCATGGACGTGAAGTTTGTCTTCGACCGCGTAAAGACCGAGTTCGTCGGTCGCACCGATTGTTTGGCCTCCTTTAACGCCGCCTCCGGCCATCCACATGGTAAAGCCGGTTGGATTGTGATCGCGGCCATCGCCTTTTTCAGACATCGGAGTTCGTCCAAATTCCCCGCCCCAGATGATAAGGGTCTCTTCGAGGAGGCCGCGTTGTTTTAGATCCTGAATCAGCCCAACGATGGGGACGTCCACATTGTTACAAAGACGGGTGTGATTGGTTTCCATTTTGGAATGGCTGTCCCATTTGCTGCCGGCTCCGTGATAGAGTTGAATAAAGCGCACACCGCGTTCGACGAGGCGTCGCGCCATGAGGCATTGTCGCCCGTAGACTTGAGTCTCCTTGTCATTGAGGCCGTAGAGATCCTTGATATGTTCAGGTTCGCTTTCGAGGTCAATTGCTTCGGGTGCCTCCGCCTGCATTTTGAAAGCAAGTTCGTAGCTCCGGATTCGGGCATCGAGATCGGTATTGGATTCGCGACCGGTGATGTGGTTTTCGTTGAGTTGCTTGAGATACTCGAGTTTTTGAATCTGCCTTGCTTCCGTGACGCCAGCCGGATTGTTTAAATCTGTCTCTTATACACATCTGACGCTGCCGACGAAGAGGATAGTGTAG
>CAJXQE010000448.1 GCA_913058215.1 uncultured Verrucomicrobiales bacterium | reverse complement strand
AGATCAGCCTCGGTCTCGTGGGCTCGGAGATGTGTATAAGAGACAGGTGTTCTTCAGGAATCGTTGCTCCGGTGATTTCTGCAAATGTAGGATACCAGTCGGTTCCGCTCACCAATTGCTCTCTGACCTCCCCTTTCGGAAAATTCCCCGGCCAACTCACTACCGACGGCACTCTGAGACCACCCTCCAGCAAAACGCCTTTATGGCCACGATAGGGTCCGGCGGATCCTCCTCCGCCAAAGGTTCGCTCTTCCACAGAGTGGCCGTGGTCGGACTGAAACAGAATCAAGGTATCTTCCAATTTTCCGGATTCCTTCAACTGCTCGATAATATTTCCGACCAACTCATCGGTTGTCGAAACAAATGTCGCATACTTGTCCCGTGGGTGGGGCAGATCCTTGTATTTCTCCCGCCATTTGGAAGTTCCCTGCAAGGGATAGTGCGGCCAATTGATTGCCCAGTAGATGAAGAACGGATCCTCGCTCTTTTCGGTAACGAGACGCTTCATCTCCTCGACCATCAAATCTCCGAAGTATTCGCCGTCACGCCAGATCTCTTTTCCATCGCGCCAGAGGTCATGACGATTCGGACCGTTCCAATAGAAGAAATGCGAGTAGTTATCGATACAACCGCCCATGTGACCAAAGGAGGAATCAAAGCCCTGGCTGTTCGGCATTGTCTCCGGCGTGTAGCCGATATGCCATTTGCCGACATGTCCCGTCCGATATCCTTTTGTCTTCAGCAATTCAGCCATCGTAAATTCCGAGGCAGGCATTCCTGCATTTCCGTGGGCTGAAGAAACATTTCCCGGAACTCCGGCACGCGGCGGAATTTTCCCCGTCATTAATCCGGCTCGGGAAGCGGAACAAATCGCCGATGGAGCCAACATTTGCGTAAACCGCACTCCGTTTTCCGCGAGGTAGTCGATATTGGGCGTTTCAATATCTGCGCTGCCATAGCATCCGGCATCCACGGAGCCCTGATCGTCCGTGTAAATGATAATGATGTTGGGCGTCGCAGCCCGGGCGGAACAGAGAACGGCTAAAGAAAGAGAAGTGATCAGTCCGAAGTATTTCATGAAGAATCTACTTTAGACGAGGCAGGGAATGGAGCAATCACGCAATACCTCACTCGAATGAAGTTCTCTTTCCGGTTCTGGCGGAGGGATCTACTCTTCCGGCGGTGGAAGCTAAGACCAAAAGATCAAAGCAAGCATCACAGACTATGTGAGGGCTTTACCCGGAGGAAAGAAGGCTCTATAATTTTTTTCTTCCTTCCGGGAAGACCTCACCCATGAAAATCCAGCTCCCTCTTTTGCTGTCTCTGACGGTCACCCTCAGTTTTCTCGCGCCACTGGAAGCCCGCGAGCCCACTGAATTGGAACAATACTACCTGGAACTCATCAACCGGGCCCGTGCGAATCCGGACGGGGAAGTCTCAAGACAGTCCGCTCATGCATGGGGAAACACCATTTCTCCAGCCAGCCCTGCTCTCAATGAAGGCCTCGCCCCTAATACAATTAGCAACGCGGCGAAACCACCTCTGGCATTCAATCGGGACATTATTGATGCCACTCGAAACTATGCAGATCTGCTTCTGCGACGTGAGGCCTTCGACAATGTTCAGAACGGAATTCCCGCGGAACGCATGCATGCAGAAGGATACATTTTCAGGGCTCCTACTGGAAACGGAGAAAATCTCGCGATTACCTCCGGCCCCAATGGAAGCAATCGTCTGAACCCTTCCCAAGTGGCAGAGCATCATCGAAAACTGTTCATTGATAGAAATGTATCAAACCGTCTCAATCGGCAGCGCCTGATGGAGGCCAATTTTCGCGAAGTAGGCATTTCTATTCGGGAAGACTCCGATGAACAGTCGGTTTTCGGGGGAAGAAACAACAGCGACATCATCACAGTTCAGGACTTCGCTTATTCCCTCGGCCGGATTTTCGTGACCGGAGTTATCTTCAGAGACAAAAACGGGAACGGACTTTTCACGGCAAACAACAATGAGGCAATCGGAACAATGCTTCTTAAAGTTCGCGATTCGGGAGGAAACCTGGTGAAGACAGCCACCACTTTCCGAACCGGCGGATACGCGATCAACATGGCTGGTCAAAGTACAGGGAATTACACCCTGGTGGTGGAAACGCTTGACGGGGACCGCGACTCCACGACATTTTTCTGGAACAACAGCATCAATGTGAAAGTTGACATGATCGATCCTGATTTCGAAGTCGACCTCGCAGGCTATCAGCCCGACTTAAGTATCATCAAACCGAACTTCGGAAGATTTGGTAATAACAATTATGCTTTCGGTGGGAACAGCCAGCGGGTTATCCTGAAAAGCTCGAAGCGGAAGAAGAGGACGTGGACCTTAAATTTGCAAAACGATGGCTCCATCGATGATCTCGTCCGGGTCAGGGGGTCAAAAGGAAACAAGCTCTTCCGCGTCACTTACCGGCAGAGAATCTCTGGATCTTTCAGGAACGTAAGCTCTTCGATACTTCGTGGTCGAAACGTTACCCTGGCCAATCGATCCGCCGAGTCCTTCAGAATTGAGATCACGCCGACTTCAAGAACCAAGGGTAGAAAAAAGAAGAAGACATTCAGTTTCACTGGCACCTCAACAAACGACAGCTCAAAAAATGATCTGGTGAAAGCAAGGATCGAAATGATAAAATAACCGCTCGAGCTTCCTCTCCCTTGGGAAATCCACCGAACGGGGACGCCGTTGGCAATGGTGGATTTTATTGACACACCCTGCCTTGATCGGGTCTGATCAGCGGATGCGACCTGTAATCAGACTTGCCTGCGCCGTTCTCTTCCTTGCCCTCCATCCATTGATTGGAGCTGAAGGAAAACCCAATGTTCTTTTCATCGCGATCGATGATCTCAACGATTGGACCGGTTCACTCAGCGGCCATTCTCAGAGCGTTACTCCCAACTTGGACCGGCTTGCTGAGAGCGGAGTTTTGTTCACCAATGCTCACTGCCCCGCTCCCGCATGCAATCCCTCGAGAGCCGCGATGATGACAGGAATCCGGCCTTCCACGTCCGGGATTTATATCAACCCTCAACCCTGGCGGAAGAGCCCTGTTCTCGCTGAGGCAAAATCCATTCCTCAGTGGTTCATGGACCATGGCTACACGGCTCGCGCCAGTGGGAAAATCTATCACGGCGCCTTTCCTGATCCGAAGAGCTGGCAGGAATACTGGCCGAGCCAGTCCAAAACAAAGCCCGGGGATCCAGTTCCGGAAAATCGACCGGTCAATGGCATCCCCAAAACATCTCACTTTGATTGGGGAGCCGTTCCGGAAAGCAAAGAGGAAATGGGCGACTGGCAAGTGGCCCAATGGATATCCAAACAGCTGGAACAAAAAGCGGACGCGCCCTTCTTCCTCGCCTGTGGGTTTTATCGCCCTCACCTTCCCTGGTATGCTCCTCAGGAGTACTTCGACAAATTCCCCATCGACTCGATCCAACTTCCTGAGGTGCTGGCATCAGACCTGGATGATATCCCGCCTGCCGGAATCGAAATGGCAAGGCCGAAAGGCGATCATGCCGTCGTGACCAAACATGATCAGTGGAAGGCGGCGGTGCAGGGATACCTTGCCAGCATCAACTTTGTCGATGAATGCCTGGGAAAAGTGTTGGATTCGCTCGAAGCAGGCCCGAATGCGGACGACACCATTGTCGTGCTCTGGAGTGATCATGGCTGGCACCTCGGTGAAAAAGAGCACTGGCGGAAGTTTTCCCTGTGGGAGGAAGCCACCCGCGTTCAGATGATGTGGCGTGTCCCCGGGCTTACCGGGGCAGGCGGCAAGTGCAAGGCACCGGTCAATCTGCTCGATATCTATCCAACACTTGTGGAACTCTGCGACCTGAAGAAGAACGATGCATTGGAAGGAAAAGATCTCAGCAAATACCTTTCTGATCCCTCAACAAAAGGCTCCGCACCAACGCTGACCACTCACGGCCGGAATAACCACGCTCTGAGAAGCGGCAACTGGCGCTTCATTCGCTACGCAGACGGCACGGAGGAATTATACGATCATCGTGTTGATCCGCTTGAGCACAAGAACCTGGCCGGGCTGCCTGAACATGCAGCCATAAAAGAAGATCTGGCCACCCATTTCCCCACCGTCAACTTGAAGTCAACGGTCGGTGGAGGGGATAAAAAGAAGAAGAAGAAAAAGACGGCGGTAGAAAAGTAGGCGCGCTACTTCCCTGATACCTAAATTTCGAAGGAAATTTACCGGATAAGAAAAAGGCGGGGAAAATCTTGTTTTACCGCCAGTTTTTTAATCAGTAAGCCTGGCGCATCGTTGATCCGTGCAAGCGCTCCAATTCCTCCTGCTGCTCCATTCGTGAAGTCTTCTCGTAGCCGGACATGTCAGGCCCGGCATTCGGTGGATTCGAGGCACAGGAAACCGCTCCGAGAAGAACGATGGCGGCGAGACTGAGTTGGATCAGAATTTTCATCTATCTTAGTTTACAAAAAAAAAGGGGGAACACAAGATCAGTTCAGCAGATCCAGCTTTGATGTTAAAGCCTGAAATCGGGGAGATCTCACTTGCCCAGGGATACTTCGGAGCCGTTCTGCACACAGTCCCAGATCCTGATCGTCCCGTTGGAATAGCGCTCCTTGTAGGTAACAACGAAAACTTCGTAGGGAATCTTCCGACCACAGGGAAGGCAGTGATAACGTTTTTCCCAGCGCTTGTTGATCTTTCTGCGGTGAAGTCGATACACTCCTTTTGGCGGGGTGTACTGCCCGACGCTCTGACATTTACTCCGGAGGTTCGCTTGTAAAGTCCCCACGCTCCCGAGAGAAACAAAGGATGCGATCAGTGCGAAAAGAAGAATTTTTTTCATAATCTAAATTGATTGTGGGCAGGTAAATCGAGAGAAAGAGATCTCACTCTTTTAAAAGCTTCTCCTGAGATAAAGGAATCAAAACAGGGATGCAATCACAAAATCAGCGGGATTCACTTGGTCTTTCGTCTCTCCAATTCCGGAGCCTCGGCAGGAGCGCCCATCTTTTTCGCTGCTTCGTCGATTCTGCGCGTGTAAATTTGATCGTCCTCCGAGCTGTCTCTTATACACATCTGACGCTGCCGACGAAGAGGATAGTGTAG
>CAJXQE010000447.1 GCA_913058215.1 uncultured Verrucomicrobiales bacterium | reverse complement strand
GATCTACACTATCCTCTTCGTCGGCAGCGTCAGATGTGTATAAGAGACAGTGTAAATACTGACAACCTTTTGAGTTTCGGCATCGTTTCCGTGCGCAAAGCGAAGGCCTATGATCGCCCAGTAGCGAACCGCAGGATCAGGTGATTCAAGCAGGCCGAAGAGTTCGTCTTTCGTTCCTTTTCCTACCATGTCCGCAGCGGCCCATGCGGCATCGAAATCCGGTTGGTGATCGGACTCGCCCAGCATGATGTTCCGAATTGGGGCCTTCTCCTGCTTGATGTAATTCACCATGATGTCTTCAGGGATTGCGCCGACATCGAGAATCTCGCGGCGTTTCTTTTTGTAGGCCTGACGGAGACTGCGAAGAGTTCCTTTTTGCTCAGCAGTCATTTTTCCGCCAATGAGATTTTTGATGTTATTGGGGTCGGCTTCGCAGTCGTAGAATTCTTCAATTGCCTTTTCCGGACCCATATAGTGACGCTGTGCTTCCGTCAGTTTTCCCGCGTTCTCCTTGGCATACCTGGAGATATCCCTTCGAATTTCCCCGAGCTCAGGAAAGACGCTCGGCTGATTCCAGGAGCGGTGCGGCATATAATTCCGGATGTAGAGATACCTGCCGTTTCGGACCGAACGAGACATGTCAAAGACTTCATCCACTCTGTCCCGGGAGCCATATACGATCTCTCTGGCAGTATCGGCAGAGGAGCCCAGGAATTCTCTTCCCTGCATGTATTCGGGATGATCTTGAAGGCCGGCTAGGGAAAGTGTGGTCTGTGGAAAATCTACGAAGCTCACAAGCTGGTCGAGTTTCTCTCCGGGTTTGGCGCTTGCGAGGTGCTGATATTTTTTCGGAAATCTCACCATCAGCGCGACTTTCATTCCCGAGTCGTGAAGGAGTCGCTTGTGGCGCGGCATTCCTGAACCGTGATCGGAGTAGAAAAAGACGATGGTATCGTCGGCGAGGCCGTCATCTTCCAACTCCTTCAATATGCGTCCGACGTTTTGATCCATCACCGTAACGCAGTCATAGAAACGGGCTACGGTTTTGCGGACTGTTGGTGTGTCAGGATAGTAGGCGGGAAGAGGCGCTTTTTCCGGATCATGAATTTCCTCTGCGCTTAGCTTGGATTGCACATTTTCGACAAAAGCTTCGTAGGGCCAAACCATGGTTCGCGACTGGTGGCTGGTCATGTCGTTGAATACGCAAAAGAAGGGCGGGCTGTTTTCTTTAGGCCGGTTCCGCCAGTGGGCAGTGCCGCTGCTTTCATCCCAGGACTCAGCGATGAGTCGTTCGGCTCCGCTGTTGTTGTAGTCAGTTTTGACGTTGTTGGTGGTGTAGTATCCGGCGTCTCGAAGGTAGGAGGGAAAGCCTTTTACACCGGTGGGAATCGGATAGGCTGAGCGCATCTGGTTGGTTCCCATGCTGGCGTTGTACATTCCGGTGATAAGGGTGGAACGCGAAGGGGAACAGACAGGCGAAGCGGCGAAGGCGTTGGTGTAGAGAATGCTTTCCTTTGCGAACTTATCGAGATGGGGAGTGGTCGCGTATTTATCCCCGTAAGCCCCAAGAGTGGGGCTCATATCCTCTGCCGTGATCCAGATAATGTTGGGTTGATCCGCGGACGCTGCCGCTTCCGGTGAGGGGGAAGGCAGCTCACGAGCCCGGATTTTACGAAAGCGGATCGTGCCGCCTTTTCCGTGGTGCTGTATGGCGAAAAATCCGGACAACGATTGTTCGTCTTCGATCTCGGTTATTTTCGTTCCGTTGACAAAAGTGGTGATCGATTTGCCATTGCAGACGACCCGGTAGTGGTTCCATTCGCCCGGCTTCACGATGTCCTTGATGCGTTTCAGATATTCGCCCTTTTGGTCCTTCTTCGGATAGAGCCAGCCTCCCAATCCGATTCCGTAGACTCCGCCGGTGCTGCCTGGAACAAGGCCTTCGATTTCGCACTGGTATCCTTTTGGTTTTCCGGTTTCACCGATACAGCGGAAGGCGAAGCCTGAATTCAACTTGGCGGTGACAGCATCCTTTGGCAGCAGGACTTCGAGTTCGGCTTCGAAGTTTGCCATTTTCCTATCGGAAGTGACCCAGACGTTTTTCTTAGACAATAATCGAAGTTCTCCATCTTTGGCGGTGAACTCAACGACCTCTTCCCGGGGAGTCCAGCCCTTGGTGGAATTTCCGTCAAACAGATCGACCCATTCCCCGGCTGATAAGTTCATGGCAAAAACCGCTGGCAGCAACAGTGTCGTGAAAAAGCTTCGAATACCCATGCGGGAAAGGTAACGAATCGTTGGGTAAAGAAAAGCAAAAGCAGAGTTTCGAGATTTCTCTTTCACAGAAATCCAAAATGAAATTTCAGGTACTAGGTCAGGTGGTGCTCCACGAGGACAAAGCGTGTGTCAAAATTTCCGCGATTGTAATTCTGGCAGCAATCGTAGCAGGCAACGCGACGTTTCATTCGCTGGACGCGTTGAATGACGTTGTCGCAACTGGGACACTGGTATCCGAATTTCCGCTTAATCTGACGGGACTTGAATCCCAGATCGTGGCAGCGGTTCTCCCCGGGAATGCCCAGATCAGCGCAGGCCTGTTGCCACTCCACTCCATGCGGCTGAATTCTCCTCTTTGTATTCCGGGCGTAGGCGACGAGGTGGCCGAGTTCGTGAAGGAAGGTTCGATCAATTTCTTCGCTCCTCTTCGGTTCCTCCAGAACCTGCAATCTCGGATTCAGCTCGATCTTATACTCTTTGTAAAAAGCGCGACCGGCAGCTGTCCTCATCCGCTTGTTCCAAACGACGAGGACCTGCTCTGCTGGTTTGTTGAGCCCCAGGTCGGAAAGCATTTTTTTGGCACGACTGGTCAGGCCTTCTTCGTAGCCAACCTTGACGGTGACGTAATCCTGCTTTTTTTCAGGCTGAGCCTTTGCCCGATTTTCCGGTTTGGACTTCGGACTGGCCCCGGCAGCTTTTGATTCGTCGACAGCAGGAGCGTTTGCTTCTTCTTCAGGAGAAGCAAAGTCTGAGCCGAAGAGTTCCAGTTGCTCTGGCATGAATCAAGCGAGTCAATCTCAATCAATCAATCGGTTTATCCGAAGCACCGGGATCGATTTTCTCCCCGGATACCTTGTCAAAGATATTGAGTTGTTCGCCAACGGTTGTCACGAACGAATTCGCCGGAATGCTTTCCCGAAGGAAGACGTTCGCGCCGATCGTGGAATCTTTTCCGATCGTGGTTCTTCCTCCGAGCACGGTGGCGTGAGGATAAACAACGACACCGTCTTCGACATTGGGATGACGCTTGTTGCCTTTGACGACGCGCCCATTTTCGTCCTTAGGGAAGTTCCGGGCTCCCAGGGTTACTCCGTGATAAAGCTTCACGTGGTTTCCGATGACACAAGTTTCCCCGATGACAACGCCGGTGCCGTGATCGATGAAAAAATTCGATCCGATTGAGGCACCGGGGTGAATATCAATGCCAGTCAGGTTGTGTGCGTATTCCGTCATGATTCGGGGAATCAAGGGAACGTCCAGTTTGTAAAGGCAATGAGCGCAGCGTTGAATTGCGATCGCCTCGATGCACGGATAGGCGAGAATGATTTCGTCGAAATTCTTGGCTGCCGGGTCTCCTTCGTAGGCGGCCTCAACATCGGTTTGCAGCAACTGCCGGAGTTCCGGAAGATCCCCCAGGAAGGTGCATACGAGTTTCCGGGCCTGCTTTAAAAGGTCAGTAGGATCTTCGCTTTTGCTGTCATCACGGAGACGCAAAGTTTTGGCCACTTCGACTTCCAGAGTTTCCACGAGAGTAGCAATTCGTTCGCCGGTGATCATTTCCAACTCATCCGCCGGAATGGGCTCTGCATCGTGGTAACCGGGGAAAAGCAGTTGGAGCAGCCGCTCACAGGTCGCAATGATGGTGCGCTTTGACGGGAGGTTGGCGCTATCGATTCGGTTGATCCCACCAATTTCGTGGTAGGAATTAACCAGCTTATCTGCGATTTCACGTTGGGTGCAGTCCATTTGGGAGAAACACTAATGCGATCGTTCCGCATGCCAAGGGAAATCCCCGCTTTGATCTGTCATTTCAAATAGGAAAGTTTTTCCTCGCCCTTCGGTCAAATTTTGGCACATTCGGCTGTAAGGCGGGTAAGGACTTCAGCGTCTGCTCGTAAGCAATTTTATCTTCCTCCCTTCAGCACTCATGGTAACCCTGACAGCAAGAAACGATTTTGACCGTAGTTTGGCGGAAGTGAGCGCACCGCTGCTTCGTGAAAAGACGGATATATTGCAGATCAATGTAGGAAAGCTCTGCAATCTGACTTGCGTCCACTGCCATGTGAATGCGGGACCGAAGCGCAAAGAGATCATCACCGGGGATACGATCGATAAAATCCTCGAGTGGTACGAGAAAACGGATATCCCGACTCTCGACATGACGGGTGGAACGCCGGAAATGATCCCGGATTTCAAGCGGCTTGTGGAAACCGTCCGCAATTTTGACCAGCCCCGCAAAGTAATGGATCGGCTCAATGCCACCATTATCAATGAGCCCGGCTACGAATGGGTTGCTGAGTTTCTGGCGGAAAACAAAGTGGAGATCATCGCTTCGATGCCTTGCTATGAGCCGGAAAACGTGAACGAACAGCGTGGTGACGGTGTTTTTGACAGCAGCATCAAGGCCTTTCAAATTCTCAACGAACTCGGCTACGGTCGTGATCCTGAGCTGACTCTGAATTTTGTCTACAATCCGAACGGTGGCTTTCTTCCTCCGGAACAGGAAAAACTACAGGCGGATTACAAAAGGGAGATGAAGGATCACTTCGACATCGACTTCAATGAGCTCTTTTGCATCGCGAATATGCCGATCGCCCGTTTCGCCAGTTATCTGAAGCGAAACGGTGAATTGCAGTCATACATGCAGCTGCTTCGGGAAAGTTTCAATCCCGCTACAATCCCGGGTCTGATGTGTCGTAACACCATCAATGTCAGCTGGGAAGGTGATATCTACGATTGCGATTTTAATCAGATGATGAATCTTCCCATCACTGAGAACGGGTCCAAAGAAGCAATGAAACTGTGGGAAGTCGAGATTGACTCTTTTTCTCAAAAACCTATTCTCACCGGCAACCACTGCTACGGC
>CAJXQE010000446.1 GCA_913058215.1 uncultured Verrucomicrobiales bacterium | reverse complement strand
GATCAGCCTCGGTCTCGTGGGCTCGGAGATGTGTATAAGAGACAGAATCCTCTGAGCCTTCGCACCCCGGCTTGAGTTTTTCTTCACCGCCCATCGGAATTGGTTTCGCTTCACAACTCTCTTTCCACCCTTTGAAATTCCACTCGTTGGGAAAGCCAGCGCACTGTTCCGGTTTTACCGGATTGATCGTGCAGACGTTTCCATCCAGAAAGACACACTCTCCATTTTCCTTTTCCCTCAGAGTCAGCCCCGTGCGGTTAAGCCTCAAGTCGGTATGCTCGGCGACGAAATCGTAGAGAGGCATATCAAGAAAATCCGCGATTTTCGTCATCTCGGAATCTGAGACCGGTACCTCTCCGTGCCACTTGCAGCAATTGCCGCAACGTTGGCATTGGTAGAAAACCCCGTCTTCCATGTCATAAAGGCTCACAGGGAGATTATTCCTTAATTTGGCGACGAATTCACAGGAATCCTGTCAAAAACGGCAAAAATCGTTCAAATCAGCCTGAAGATTATGAATTTCTTTCACAAATGCCATGCGCTTAGTGGAAAAGAAATGGCCAACGTGTTATCTTTTCATTGATCCGATAGGCCGTTTGACGTGCTTTTCGGCGCTTCCCCGTATCCCCGCACCTCTTTTTTTCCACTCTCGTATATGATTAGCAAAATTCTCGGCGCGTTCTCCACCGACATCGGTATCGATCTCGGAACCGCCAATACTCTCGTTCATGTAAAGGATCACGGGATCGTCCTGCGGGAACCTTCAGTGGTGGCGGTCAAGTCCGGCACGAACATGGTCCTGGCTGTCGGGGACGACGCGAAACGCATGCTGGGCCGGACTCCGGGAAACATCGTGGCAATCCGCCCTCTCAAGGACGGCGTCATTGCTGACTACGAAGTAACGGAGGCCATGCTTCGACACTTCGTGAGAAAGGTTCACAAACGACGCTTTTTCAGTCGTCCGCGTATTGTCATCGCCGTTCCTTCAGGAATTACTGAAGTGGAAAAGCGAGCGGTAAAGGAATCCGCAGCGGCTGCGGGAGCTCGCGAAGTTCATTTGATTGAAGAACCGATGGCTGCTGCGATCGGAGTAGGGCTTCCCGTTCAGGAGGCCGCTGCCAACATGATCGTTGATATCGGCGGTGGCACGACTGAGGTCGCCATCATCGCTCTTTCCGGAATCGTCTACAGTCGCAGCGTCCGCGTTGCCGGCGATGAACTCGATGAGGCGATCATCCAATACATGAAGCGAGCCTACAATCTGATGATTGGCGAGCGGACTGCGGAGGAAATGAAGATCCGGATGGGTTCCGCCTACCCGCAAAAGCGCGAAACTTCAGTGGAAGTGAAGGGTCGCGATCTGGTTGCCGGTTTGCCAAAGACCATCACGATCACTTCTTCCGAGATTCGTGAGTCCATGCTGGACCCGCTGAATATCATCGTCGAATCCGTTCGCGTTACTCTGGAGCGTTGCCCACCCGAACTTTCGGCAGACCTTGTGGATCGTGGAATCGTTCTCGCTGGTGGTGGAGCCTTGCTTCGGGGAATGGATAAACTTCTCACAGAGGAAACCGGTCTTCCTGTTCATGTGGCGGAGGACCCTCTCAGCGCGGTTGCCGAGGGAACCGGGAAGGTTCTCGAAGAACTCGATTTCTTGAAAAGAGTGTCCCATCCAGGTCGATGAATTCCGAAGGGTTTGCCCTTAATCGCGCATCATGAGCCGCCTGAACATCATATTCCTGATCCTCTTTGTCGGGATTTTCGTGTGGATTTCGCTGTTTCAACCGAACACGGTGGAGCGGATCCAGCGAGGAGCCTTGAGCGTTTTCAGTCCCTCCATGAAGGCGGCTGACAAGATCGACGGTGCCATTGAGACCATGGGCGAAGAAGCTCTCAGCCCGATGGAATTGCGCAGCCAACTGGATGCCTCTGCCCGGGAACGCGACCGCCTCCAGCTTGAAGTTCTTCAGCTGGATGAACTGATTTTTGAAAACAACGAACTCCGCCGCGCTCTCCAGTATGTGGAAAGTTCACCGCTAAAGCTGGTTCCTACGCGGGTCATCAGTAGGAAACCCTCCAGTTGGTACAACACCATTGTGATTGATAAAGGGACAAGCAGCGGGATCAATGTCGACAACCCGGTTATCGTTCCGGTCGGGGAAAAAGCAGGCCTCGTCGGAAAAGTCTCCGAGGTGCGTGGAGACAACACTGCAGTGGTTCTTTTATTGACCGATGAGATCTGTCAGGTTTCCGCCAAGCTGGAAAACACTCAGGAACAGGGAATTATTAACGGTCAACGCGGCTCTCTCCGCAGTATGCCTGACCTGCAACTCCGCTATCTTTCGAAAGAAGCCGATGCAACCCCCGGCCAGAAAGTGATCACCTCAGGAACGGGCGAACTTTTTCCACCCAACCTGCTCCTGGGTGAAGTGATCGAGCTGAATAAGGGCACAATCGATTCACAAGCGGTAGTGAAACCCAGTGTGGACTTCGACAAACTCAAAGATGTGTTCGTGATCCTTCCGGACGCGATTGAGAAAGTGGTCGATCCGCCCAAGGAAAGCGAAGAGCCATGATCTTCTTTCTGTTCGTCACTCTGGCTATCACGCTTGCCTTTTTCATTCAGGAGTTCATTCCATTTTTCGAATGGGCATATTATTCGAGGCTGCTACTCGTCCACACCGTCTTTTATTGCGCAGCCGTTTCCGTTCCATTTCCCGCCATGCTCTTACTGGCGCTGTTTACCGGATTTATCTGGGAAGCCCGCTATCATCTGCCGGTTTTCACCAGTTTGAATATGGGAACCGGGCCAACTCAGGCGGAACTCCCCTTCGGGTTTTCCATTTTCATCTTTGGATTGATGGGATCTTTCATTCAGGGAGTCCGGCCGCTTTTTCGCAGGGGTCGATGGGAACTCCCTGTCTTTTTGATCGGGATCTGCACGGCTGGCGGCATGATTATTGAGTATTTAATGATCAGCTTTCACCGTGGCGGACTTGAGGTTCCTCCGGAGCTTTGGTGGAAAATGCTGATGACGGCCCTCTTTTCTACTCTCGTTTCCCCGTTTCTGCTGCTATTGTTCAGCAGGCTTGCCGACAGGGTTGGATTTAAAATCCGAATGGAGGGGATAACGCGACGCTACAGTTACGATGGTGACACATTTTAGACTCAGACTGTATTTACTGGCCATTCTTGTAATGGCCGGGTTCGGCGCGCTCACGCTTCGGCTTTTTGAGATTCAGGTGAATCAGAGCGATTACTACTCAGCCAGGGTTCCCGGTAGTAAATTTGAATCCGTCAGGATCCCGGGTATTCGCGGGGAAATCAAAGACCGCAACGGCCTGACAATGGTCGACAGCACCCCGAACTACGAACTGCGATTCGATCTCCGCGAAATCGTTGATGCTTATAAAAAGACTCATGACGAAATGCCCAAGCACGATTGGTCTCGCTATGACCGGTACGGGCAGAAAGAGAACAAGACAGAGACAGACATCGTCAAAGTCGTCGAAGAAACCGTCTTTCCCGGACTTCAGGATCTGGGATTACTTGCCGATTACAGCGCCAGCTCGATGCAGGTTCACTTCCGCTCCAGCCGGGGAATCGTGCCTTTCACTTATCGTCGCGACCTGAGCTTCAAGGAATTTGCCCGTTTTGCGGAAAATAACATCGGCATTCCCGGAGTGACGGTGACCCGGACCGGCCAGCGTCGCTACCTTTACGATTCCCTCGGCTGCCACATCCTTGGATATATGGCCCTGTCTGATCTCGATCAGGTTCCCACTGAGAAAAAGCGGGAGTTTAATTACTATGTTGGTGATGACTACGGGGTTCAGGGCATCGAGAAAACCATGGATCAGTATTTGCAGGGCAAAGCCGGCAAACTGATTATTGAAAAGGACGAAAAGGGGAAATTTGTCGGGGAAGTCAGCAAAACAGAGCCAAAGCCCGGATCTGACGTGTATCTGACGATTGATGCAAGACTTCAGTTCATCACCGAGCAAAGCCTGCGAAAAGTGGGACGCGGTGCTGCCGTGGCCATGGATCCGCAGACGGGTGACATCCTTTCCATCGCTTCCGTCCCCTCTTTCAATCCGAATGTTTTCATTCCTGAAGTCAGCCTGAAAGACTGGAAACGCTACACGGAAGATCCGCTCAGCCCGATGTTCAGCCGGGCCCTCAATCCCTACTCACCGGGTTCCACATGCAAAGTCCCTATCGCCCTCGCCGGGTGTCTTTCCGAATCCTGGAAATATCGATTCAGTTGTGGCGCCGGCGCTCAGTACGGCAGCAAATTCATGAAATGCTGGTGCGCTGGTAAGGGATACACACACGGAAGTATTGATGTCAGCTCTGCTTTAAAAGTCAGCTGCAACGGATTTTTCTATCGCTACGCCAATCACACCGGTATCCGCAATATCCAGACAATGACGGGCTTGCTCGGCATGGGGCGCACCACTGGTATTCGTGTTACCGGAGAGAACCCCGGTAATATCCCCAATCCTGAATGGCTCCGAATGCAAGGTCACTTATGGAGTGATGCCTTCACTGCGCTGACTGCGATTGGCCAGGGAGCCACGGAAGCCAGCCCACTGCAAATGGCATGGGTGACATCAACACTCGCGAATGGCGGCAAGGTCTACCAGCCCCGTATCATTAAAAAAGTAATCGAGAAAAACGGTGAAATTGTCGAAGAGGAGCCACCCAAAGTGAAGCACGACCTGACTAAAGAAGGCCTCACGGAGAAGCAGGTGGAACTGGTCAAACGCGGTATGTGGCGGGTTGTCAATGAAAGCGGTGGCACTGCCGGCCGGGCACGCTCTGAGCTGACTGTCCTCTCAGGGAAAACCGGCACCGCGCAAACAGCGAAACCCACTCAACCAACAAATGCCTGGTTTATTGCTTTTGCTCCCTATGATGTTCCCGAAATCGCCGTCTGCGTTTTTGTCGAAAACGGAAATTCCGGAGGTGGCGCCGCTTCGCCGATCGCCAAAAATATTATCGACAACTACATTGCCATGAAACAGGGCAACGACGTCCTTGTGAAAAGAGTTCCCGAGGCAATCGGCAACACCAATCGCATCATGAGCGTTTCCCTGTCTCTTATACACATCTGACGCTGCCGACGAAGAGGATAGTGTAGAT
>CAJXQE010000445.1 GCA_913058215.1 uncultured Verrucomicrobiales bacterium | reverse complement strand
GAGATCAGCCTCGGTCTCGTGGGCTCGGAGATGTGTATAAGAGACAGCTCTTATGGCGCAGCGAAGAGTGGGACATCGTTCTTGAGAATGGAGGGATGTGCCGAATTTCCCGCGATAGAAAAGAGTGGTTTGTCGAGGGTGTTTATGGATGAACGAGTCAGAGGTCGCGCAAGAAAACTAACATTCGAACAATCAGATCTCGGTAATGATCGTGATCATCGGCACGTACAAGGCAAAATTAACAATCAGAAGGTAACAAAGAAGGAACAAGATGATCGCAAGTGCCGTCCACCAGGCGATGGATTTTACCCTGCCGAAAAACAGGAACAGGCCAGCGCCCAGTGGAAGAAGTAGACAGAGGGGGGCTCCGATCCCCAATCTCCCCCAATCGATTACCAATCGTGTGAGAACCGGTAGCGGCTTGTCACCCAGCATTTCGGAGAAGATTCGCTCGAAGTTTTGGATCAGAAATGTGCTGAAAGCGCATGCTACACCGAGAAAGAAAAGCAGAGCAATGAGAGAAAATACAAGAACGCGCTCGAGTCGGCTTACATGAGTTTTCAGGCCTGCTACATCGATTTCGGTATCTGTTTTCGTCATAAAATAGTTTCCGTTTGTTCCTTTCGAAAAAGGAACGGGTTTGCCACTCACTGTTCCAGAAGAAATCATCCTTGGCGATTGCTGATTTTCCCGGCCGCCACCCTGAAATAAATATCTTACGATGATAGAACTTCACGCCCGCAGTGCTTTCAGTTTTCTTCGCGCTTCATCGCAGCCTGAGGAGTTGGTAAATCGTGCTGCTCAACTCGGATTCTCCACCCTCGGGGTGACGGATCGCGACGGGGTGTATGGATCGGCCCGGGTCCATCATGCGGGAAAAGAATTCGGAGTTCGCGGAATTGTTGGATCGGAAATCACGATGGCAGACGGTTCGGTCCTGCCGGTACTGGTCAAAAATCGGAGGGGTTATCAGAATCTTTGCCAACTTATTACCCGGATGAAACTCCGTTCGGATAAAGGGGAGGGCTGCGTGAGTTGGGACGAGTGGGAACCGTTTGCCGAAGGGATCGTCTGTCTCACTGGTGACGCAGAAGGTCCGGTTCGTCAGGCCCTGAAATCGGGTGACCGAAAAACCGCCTACGATGCAACGCAGCGACTCATTCGAATTTTTGGCAGAGAGAATGTTCAGGTTGAGATCCAGCGGCATCTTCTCCGGGGAGAAAGCTGGGTGAATTCCTGTCTTCATGATCTGGCGGAATCCGAAGGCCTCTCACTTCTGGCCACCAATGGAGTCTGTTACGCGGAACGAAACGGGCGTCTTCTTCAGGATGCATTTTCCTGCCTTCACCATTACACACACCTCGATGAAGCGGGGCGGCTGCTCGAGCAGAACTCCGAACGGCATTTCAAGTCGCCGGAAGAAATGACCGCTCTGTTCGCTGATCTTCCGGATGCGATTGAGAATACTCATCGACTTGCTGACCGGCTCGAATTCACCCTGGAAAATCTGGGTTATGAGTTTCCAAAATATCCGGTCGGTGAAGAAGAAACGATGTCTGATGTTCTTCGTCGCGAAACCTACATCGGGGCAAGGAGGCGCTATGGTAAAATTACTTCGAAAATCCGAAAGCAGTTGGAGCACGAGCTTCGTCTCATCGGAAAGCTCGGATTCTGCGGGTATTTTCTTATCGTCAAAGACATTGTTGATTTTGCGAGAAACAACGGAGTTCAGGTTCAGGGACGGGGGAGCGCCGCCAACAGCGCGGTGTGTTATTGCGTCGGAATTACAGCGGTGGATGCGATCAAACAGGAATTGCTGTTCGAGCGTTTTCTCAGTGAAGGACGAAATACCTGGCCGGACATCGATCTCGATCTTCCCAGTGGAGACCGTCGCGAATCGGTGATTCAGCATGTGTATCAAAAATACGCGCCACGGGGGGCTGCCATGACGGCCAATGTGATTACCTACCGGGGGCGAAGTTCGATGCGGGAAATGGGCAAGGTGCTGAATATACCGGAGGATGTATTGGGCCGTTTTTCCGACCTGTATGGACACGGGGATTTTCCGCACACTCTGGAATTGGAAGATCAGATTCAACAGTCGGGCCTTTCCAAATCACATCCGCGTCTTCCTGCCCTGGTCCATCTTTTGCAGTCAGTCTACGGCCTGCCACGCCACCTCGGCCAGCACTCGGGCGGGATGATTATTTTCGACCGGCCTCTCGATACCGTGGTTCCTTTGGAAAACGCAAGCATGCCGGGACGAGTGGTTTGTCAGTGGGACAAGGACGACTGTGAAGACCTCGGGATTATCAAAGTGGATTTGTTAGGGCTTGGGATGATGTCGGCGATCCAGGACACTGTAGAGCTCTGCCGGGTCCGGGGTGCCGGCCGCGAATTCGATCTGCATACGATTCCTCAGGATGATCCGGCCTGTTATCAGCTAATGCAGGAAGCGGACACGATTGGTGTTTTTCAGATCGAAAGCCGGGCACAGCAGGCGACTCTTCCGCGAATGAAGCCCGAGAGTTTTTACGATCTCTGCATTGAGGTCGCCATCATCCGGCCGGGGCCCATTGTTGGAGGAATGGTGCATCCCTACATCAATCGGCGGCATGGTCGTGAGAAAGTGGATTACATTCATCCTAGTTTTGAACCGGTTTTAAAACGGACGCTCGGGGTGCCCTTGTTTCAGGAACAGGTGTTGCAAATGGCGATGATTATTGCGGACTTCACTGGGTCGGAGGCCGAGGAACTTCGTCGCGCGATCAGTTTCAACCGATCAAAGGTGCGGATGAATAAGGTGCTGGCAAAGTTGCGTGCCGCGATGGAGCGGAAAGGCGTCGAACAGGATGTGCAGAATCGGATTGAGTCTTCGATTTGTTCTTTCGCGCTCTACGGGTTTCCCGAGAGTCATGCGATCAGTTTTGCTCTTTTGGCCTATGTCAGTGTCTGGCTGAAGGTGCATCGAGCTGCCGAGTTTTACACGGCGCTGCTCAATAATCAGCCGATGGGATTCTATTCTCCGGCGACGCTGGTGAAGGATGCGCATCGTCGCGGCATTCGGACACGACCGGTCTGTGTGGTCGTGTCGGAGGATGTCGCCATTGTCGAAGATGATCACACCATTCGCCTGGGTTTACGTCAGGTGAAAGGACTCGATCGGCGGGCTACGGAGCGCATTGTGATGGAGCGAGCCATCCGACCGTGGGATTCGATTGACGACTTTTTGCGTCGAACGGGAATCGACAAGGATCAGCGGCGTGTCCTCGCCAAGACCGGTGCTTTGAATGCACTGACGGAGCATCGACGCGATGCTTTGTGGAAAGTGGAAACCTTTCTCGACGAAGACGATCTCTTTTCGTGGAGGGAGAACAAAAGCAAACCACCGGGACCTTTGCAGATGATGTCATCGGTGGAGCGATTGCGTTCGGATTACGAGGGTTTGCACCTGACGACGGGCAAACATCCTATGGGGTATATTCGCGAGAAGATCCCTGAAGTGTGGTTGGCGGATTCGTTGAAGCTGGGGAAACACGGCGACATCGTTACGATCGCCGGGCTTGTGATCTGCCGCCAGCGCCCCGGAACGGCCAAAGGTAATCTGTTCATCAGTCTGGAGGACGAGTCCGGTATTTCAAACGCCTTCGTGCCCTCGACTACTTTCGAAAAATTTCGACTGACGATTACTCAGGAGACCTTTCTGAAGATCCGGGGGCATTTGCAAAAAGTCGACAATGTCACTTCGGTCTATACGCATTATGTCGAGGCTCTCGAGTTTTCGACGGCCATCGAAGCGCAGTCGCATGACTTTCACTGAGGGCAAAGATGCCAGTTGTGCCTCCGTTAACAAAGCGGTTCGCCCGATTGCGGAGGGAAAATTCTTTTACTCTGAATCATCCCGTAGATATTCTCGGCCAATGAAGAAGCACCATTGTCGACTGAAGAAATTTATTGTTTCATTTTTGACCGTCTTCATTTCTTTGAACTCGATTGCCGAAGAGACTGTTCCGCCTCTCTACATCGAAGGATACCCGAGTGAAATCAGCTGCGCTCCCGGCGACACTCTGAAGCTGCACGTCTCTACCACCGGGGCACAATATTCCGTGAAGATCGAGAGGCTGGGTGCCGTGCCGAAGACCGTTCATCAGGAATCCGGAATCGCTGGAAAATCTTTTCCTGTTCCCGAAAGTGCTTCAACGAAAGGATGTGGATGGCCGGTATCCTATCAATGGGAATTGCCGGCGGCGCTGCAATCCGGGTATTACCGCGTTTGGTTTTCCACTTCGGATAAGGGCGGGAAATATATTCAACGCAATCTGCGCACAGCAGAGAGTGGCTGCTATTTCGTCGTCCGCCCGACATCCCCGGGAAAGGACACCAAGATCCTGCTGCAACTTTCCACTAACACCTACAACGCCTACAATAACTGGGGAGGTTCGTCGCTCTACGGATTTCATGGCCGAGGCGGGCTACAGGGGCATCAGGTTTCCTTTCATCGGCCGCCGGGATCTTTGTATTCGAAATGGGAAGGACCCTTCGTTGAATGGGCCGAAAAGAACGGTTACAAGCTTGACTTCTGCACCAATATGGATTTGCAGGAAAGACCTGACATTGTCAAAAATTACGAGCTCATCCTCAGTGTCGGTCATGATGAATACTGGTCCTGGGAAATGCGCGATACGATCGAGGCCTTTGCCGCTGATGGTGGAAACGTTGCATTTTTCAGCGGTAACACCTGTTGCTGGCAGGTGAGATGGGAAGAGGAAACCGAATCCCTGACATGTTGGAAGCAATGGTACAATCAGGATCCGGTATTCACGGAACCTGACAAGAGTAGGCTGTCGTCACTTTGGGGTCATCATCTTGTCGGAAGAACCGAGAATAGCATGACCGGAGTCGGATTTATTCATGGCGGCTATCACAAAAGCCATGGACAACATATGGATGGATCCGGGGCCTACACTTTGCATCGACCGGATCATTGGCTGTTTGACGGAACCAAGCTGAAGAAGGGCGATGAATTCGGCGGAGAGGAAACCATCGTTGGTTACGAATGCGATGGTTGTGAGATTGAATGGAGAGACGGCCTGCCATTTCCCACTCATGCGGATGGAACCTGTCTCTTATACACATCTGACGCTGCCGACGAAGAGGATAGTG
>CAJXQE010000444.1 GCA_913058215.1 uncultured Verrucomicrobiales bacterium | reverse complement strand
CTATCCTCTTCGTCGGCAGCGTCAGATGTGTATAAGAGACAGACTCAGCCATGTGCAATGGGAAGGATTTCGATTCTACGACCTGATCTTTCCCTTGTTCCTTTTCATCATTGGTATTTCCATCGTCTTCTCACTGGACAAAGCGCTCGCAAAGGGCGGACGCTCTGCCGTGATGAAACGGATATTTCTCCGCGGAGTCCTTTTGTTTTGTCTTGGGATTTTTTATTACGGCGGCATTTCAAAATCGTGGCCTGAAGTGGCTCTGGGAGGTGTCCTGCATCGCATCGCGGCCTGTTATGTTTTTGCATCATTGATCTACGTTTTCGTGCGAAGCAAAAAGGGACTTCTTATCACGGCATTTGCACTGCTCACGTGCTACTGGGCGATGCTGACCTTTATTCCAGTTCCTGATCTCCGTCTGGAAAAGGAAGCCGTGGAAGCCGCCGCCCTCACTGCGGGTTCAGACTCCCCTTTCGCAATTACCGCCAACACCGATGGAAGAGTCTCAGGCCTTTATGAAGAAGGTCGGAATCTGACGAACTATGTCGACTTCCTCTTTTTGCGTGGGCGTAAAGCTCAGACGTATTACATCAACGAAGGACTTCTTAGCACCTTGCCGGCGATCGCCCTCCCACTTTTCGGAATACTTGCCGGGTTGCTCCTGAAGAACCCTAACATTTCTCCCAATCGAAAAGTCGGTCAACTTTTTCTCTATGGGGCTATCGCGATCGTCATCGGATTACTGTGGAGCCTTCAGTTCCCGCTTATCAAACGAATTTGGACTTCCTCATTCGTTCTGCTTGCAGGAGGATTAAGCGCCTGGATGATGGCTCTGTTCTACTTTCTCATTGATGTCAAAAAATGGCAGAGCTGGTGTCAGCCATTGATCTGGGTTGGCTGCAATGCTCTGGCTATTTACCTCGGGGCCCGGCTCATTCCGTTCAGAAACATTGCCACCTATTTTGTCGGTGGAGACATCGCGAAGTTCTTCAACAATCAGGTTGCCGAAGGCCTGGGAAATGTCGTGATTGCGATCGTTTCCTTGCTGCTGATAATTCTCTTTGCCCGATTCTTTTTCAAGCGGGGAATCTTTATACGGGTGTGACTGATTTCATCATGACGTATCCCCCTTCTATCCTACAGGGACTTTCTCTTTCTTTGATTGCACTTTTCGGCCTGTCTCCACTTCACTCATCCGGACAGGATAAAGGAGTTACGAAAAAAATGCGGTATCTGGAAGTTCCACCCAGGTCCCTGACAGTTTACTATCCTGACAACTGGAGCACCACTGACAGAAGACCAGCCCTTGTAATATTTCGCTGCAATATTCCGGCACAACGCGAGTATTTTCGGAAACTCGGAATGGTTGTCATCAAGCCGCAAACAGCCCCGGTTAATTCCGGTCAACTCCCTGGAATGAGTCTGGAGGAAATTGCAGCCTCACCCAAACCCCGCGATCAGGTCGCAGACACAAAGAGCGCTATCCGCTTTATCAGGAATAACGCGACCACCCTGGGGATTGATCCTGAAAAAATCGTCGCCACAGGGACTTCGGGCGGCGGGGATCTTGCATTGCAATCTCATCTCAATCGTTCCTTTACTCACAAGCAGGATGACCTTGCCGTCTCCTGCAGCCCGGATATTCTCGTCCTCTATTGTCCGGCTTTCGACGGGATTGATCTATGGTTCGTGAAAACGGAAGATTTTCTGAATGCAACCCGGGCAAGTTCTCCAGCGTTCATCCCTTACCTGGACCGATTCATCGCCAACACCGGGGACTCATATGCAAGACCTATCGACCACCGCAAAACACTCATTGAACTGGCGGATACAATTGGAATTCAGAATAATATTTCGAAGGCAGAGATAGAGAGTTTCCAAAATACATTGGAACTCTTCAACGAGCGCGACTGGCAACTTCTTCATCCTGCTGAGGATGCTTTAGAAATGTCCGCCACAAGAATTCTGACGAAAAGCAGCAGACTACCACCGACTCAAATCCTGATCGGAGACCGGGATCATCTTGCAAAAGCCCAACAGGCCTTTCTTGAACACGCACGAAACCAGGGACAAGCATTCGACTTGAAAGTTTATAAGGGCGGAGGTCATAGCTTCATGACTCAACCCGCCTTCGAATCCACAAGCACAGAAGATGTTCACTCATTTCTAAAGCAACACAAAATCCTTCCAGTCGATCCGTAATGCTCCGATAAACCCAGAGGAGCCTGTATGCTCATCCGGATGCGGCAGAGAATCGAAGAGCATGGCCAGTTTGTTATCGACGAAGCGCGTCAGTTGAAGTTAAGACAGAGACACCATTCCTTCCTTTCCTCACTCATGAAACAGTTCACTCTCACTCTCTTCGCCACTCTCGCCGCGGGTCTTTTGCTTTCGGCGAATGCCGCTGAAAAGCCGAACATTCTTTACATTCTCGCCGACGATCTGGGGTTCAGTGATATGGGCTGTTTCGGCGGAGAAATTGAAACACCAGTCCTCGACTCACTAGCGAAGGGTGGAGTTCGATTGACGCAGTTTTATAATACCGGCCGCTGCTGCCCCTCCCGTGCTGCTCTTCTCACGGGATTCTATCCCCACAAAGTCGGCCTCGGTCATATGGCCGGAGATGGCATCGATCACCCCGGCTACACCGGTTCGGTTTCGGAGAACGCAAAAACCATTGCGCAGGCCCTCGCCCCGTCCGGCTATCGAAGTTTCATTTCCGGCAAATGGCACCTGGGTACGGAAGACCCGACGAAACACGGATTCGAGGAATTCTATGGTACGCTCGTTAGCGCGAAACGTTTTTTTGATCCAACTCATCTCATTCGTTTGCCGGAAGGTCGCAAGGCCCGCGAGTATCCAGATGGTAAATTCTATGCGACCGATGCAGTGACCGATCATGCCCTTGATTTCCTCGGACTCGCCCGCAAAACTCCGGACAAGCCCTGGTTTCTCTACCTCGCCTACAATGCCCCTCATTTTCCACTTCATGCACCTGAGGCGGAGATTGAAAAATATGCCGACCGCTACGTCGATGGGTGGGACAAGCTGCGGGAAGAACGGCTCACACGAATGAAGCAAGAGGGTATCGTTCCCGATTCAACCCTCTTGAGTCCGCGCTCGACCTGGCGAAACTACGGAGAAACCAAAACGGGAACTAATCCGGCATGGGACTCACTGCCTCAAGATCGGCAGAAAGATCTCGCACGCCGCATGGCAATTTACGCAGCCATGATCGACCGACTTGATCAACAGATAGGACGCGTCATTGAAGACATAAAGAAAGAAGGCGAATGGAAGAACACGCTCATTGTTTTCACCTCAGACAACGGTGCCTGCTTCGAGTGGGATCCTTTTGGGTTTGATATCAAGTCGAGCAATCAGAACATTCTCCACACTGAGGGCGACCTGAAAAAAATGGGAAGTGAAGGAACTTTCCACAGTATTGGATCCGGCTGGGCGAATGCTTCCAATACCCCCTGGCGAATGTACAAACATTTTAATCACGAGGGCGGAATCGCCTCACCCGGCATTGTTCATTGGCCGGCAGGATTGAAAGCTGAAGCGGGATCGATCAACCGTGAACCGGCGCACCTCATTGACCTGCTCCCCACAGCTCTGGCGGTTGCTGGTGGCGACGAACCCAAATCGCTTCCCGGAACCGACCTGATCCATCAACTCAATGAAGGCACCGAAGCCGATCGCATTCTCTTCTTCGAGCACCAGGGGAATCGTGCGGTTCGCCAGGGGAAATGGAAACTTGTCGCGCTCGATGATCAGCCCTGGGAACTCTATGATTTCACAAGGGACCGCTCCGAAATGACCAATCTTTCCGCAGCGCATCCCGATAAAGTCAAAGAGCTGGATGCTGCCTGGACTGAATGGGCGGATAAGAACAATGTCACTCCGCTACCCAAAGACTATGGTGTCGAATACCTGATGGTCGATCCCTGATTGTTCAGCGGAACCCACACGATGTGATCGAACCCGCCTTCCCCGACACCACGCATGAGGCTTCCTTCCCCGTTTGTCGCCAGAGTGAGATAGCTATTGCCGTGTCGAATTCGCCTGATCGCCGCCGGGAATCAGAATCTTTCGTCCATGTATTGAGGGACGGAAATTCCTCTCTCCCGATTTGTAAGCCACATGGCCGCAAAATTCGATGTCTTTCCGTTCATCCATTGTAAGATGCGCATATGTCGTCTTTCAAAGAGTTCACCTTGCTCCCCTCTCTCCTTACCACTTTGGATGGGGAAGGCTTCATCACACCCACGGAGATTCAGCAGCGCGCGCTGCCGCCTCTGCTTCGCGGCAAATCGGTTGCCGGAGTCGCAGAAACGGGTAGTGGCAAGACGCTCGCCTATGCTTTGCCGGTCTTGCAGACATTGAAACAGTTGGAAGAATCCGGTGATGCTGTTTCATTGCCAGGTCAGCCCCGGGCTGTCGTCCTGGTACCCTCCAGTGATTTGGGAGAGCAAGTCGCAAAGGCATTCAAGGTCTTCACTCATGAAACCCGCCTTCGGGTTCGTTCTGCTCTCGGTGGAACCAAAATGGCAATCGCCCGTCGAAATATTGCCGGCCCTTTTGAAGTTCTACTGGCAACACCGGGCCGCCTTGAACAATTGATGCAGGACGGTTCGGTGAATCTTTCAGACCTTCGCTTCCTCGTATTTGATGAAGCAGATCAGATTTTGGATGCGGGCTTTCTGCCGGTGATCAAGCGTGTGCTGAAGAGGAGCCCTGAAAATCGACAACTGGCTCTTTTCACTGCAACAGCCTCGGACGGGGTTCAGGCCCTGATTCAAGAAATGTTCAGCGATGCGGAGCTGATCGAAACCGCTGGTCGTCATCGCCTTGTTTCCACTCTGATCACAAGGAATCTGGATGTGCCCAACGGCAAACGCTTTCCGCTTTTGGAAAATGTGCTTGAGGAAAAAGTCGATGGCGGAACTTTGATGTTCGCCAACACCCGGGAACAATGTGACAAGCTTGCTGAAGAACTGGTCACTCATGGCTATCACTCCGCCATTTATCGCGGGGATATGGATAAAGCCGAGAGGCGGAAAAACCTGAAGGATTTTCGCGAAGGCCGCCTCGAAATTTTGATCTCTACAGATTCTGTCTCTTATACACATCTCCGAGCCCACGAGACCGAGGCTGATCT
>CAJXQE010000443.1 GCA_913058215.1 uncultured Verrucomicrobiales bacterium | reverse complement strand
CGAGATCAGCCTCGGTCTCGTGGGCTCGGAGATGTGTATAAGAGACAGCTATAGACCAGTTGCGCATCCATCGTTCCGAAGAACTGATTGAAGCTGCCGACCGGTTCACTGCTGGAGTTGTGAAAAATCCATAACAAGCCCACAAACCCAGCGCCATTTCCGACTGGATGAACGGGGAGGCCATACATTCCAATGGGCCCCTCCGTATCCAATGGGTCAGGCTGAAACAGCAACTCCGGCTTACTCCATGATTTAAGATCCTCTGTAGTAAGCAGGCATTGGCGGCGATCGCCCCAGCCAGGTCTGGCTGCCATCACATGCTGATTCGTATTGGGATTCCAAAAAGCAAAGACCGGTGGCTCGGGGAACCAGTCCTCCATGTTCCAATCCCAGTGATCGCCGGTTTTGACTTCCCAATGGAGACCGTCCTTTGAAACCAGGGTGATCCCTTCACTGAAATAGCGCTTTTCGCCTTCCTTGGTAGCCACTTCATGCCAACGATGCTCTGGATCCTTCAGCGCCCTTTGATGAACCGGGCCTCCATGTTGTTTTCCAAAAATACGAAATGGATAACCATCAGTTGCCTTCGGATCATGGTAGATGGGGCTGCCTGAGCCGCCCTGAACAGTGAGCAAATGATTGGGTGCTTGTTTTTCCTGTGTTTCTCCTACATTCGCATCAGGAACAGCAAG
This sequence comes from uncultured Verrucomicrobiales bacterium, assembly GCA_913058215.1. Lineage (GTDB taxonomy): Bacteria > Verrucomicrobiota > Verrucomicrobiia > Verrucomicrobiales > DEV007 > Arctic95D-9. The sequence continues at coordinate 4,499 of CAJXQE010000443.1, read as the reverse complement.
CGGCTTCCATGAAATGCCGTCGTCACTTTCCGCAATCATCATGGTGAAGGGTGACCACTTTACCGAATGAATCAGCCGCCATTTCCCAGAGGCTTCATCGATCCAGACTGAGGGGAAGTAGACTCCGCTTTGCTCAAAGGAGGGATCCCGGTATTCGCATTCTTCGACCCACTTTGGTTCCCCCTGCCGGAGTTCGATGTTGTCCCAGTGATCCAATTTCCACAGGTCGAAAAAGAGAACTCTCCTGCTTTCCCCTGCATCCGTGAGAATGGAGATGAAAACGAGCAGGGCGCAGGTGTAAAACGGTTTTCCTCCAATCATTCCAGTATGAAACCAGAATCAGGAAAGTCGGTCACGCGCTTGTTCCAGTTTTTCGCGTGATTGATTCAGTCCGGCGAATCCGCCGTGCTCGATACCGCAGTAGCCATGGAATCCTGCATCGAGAACAATCTTGAGCATCTTGTCGTAGTCGAGAGGGGACTGATTGCTCTTATCGTCCCAGACGATGTCTTTCACTGAAACACCTTTCGCCCAGGGCATCAGTTTTGCGATGCCGCGATAGGAGTCATAACTCTCTTTGTCGTTGATCCTGAAATTCCCAAAATCTGGTAGTGTGCCGCACCGGTCGTTACCAACCGCAGTGATGACTTTGGCCAACCAGTCGCCATTGCTGGAGAGACCGCCGTGGTTCTCAACGATCACATTGATTCCCTGCTCCGCACCAATAGCGGTCAATTTGGAAAGTCCATCGGTGGCGAGTTTGACCTGCTCTTCGTAGGTTCCGGAGCTTCCCGCGTTTACCCGGATCGAATGACATCCCAGGAACTTGGCCGCATCGATCCACTTACGATGATTGTCCACCGTCTGGCTCCGCTTCTTCTCGTCGGGATCGCCAATGTTCCCTTCGCGGTCGCACATGATAATCAGGCTGGTCACACCGTGGTCGGAAGCCCGCTTCTTCATCTCTGCGAGATAGGCGTTGTCCTTGGCTTTATCCATGAAGAACTGGTTCACATATTCGATTCCGAAAATTCCGTGATCATGAGCCACTTTGGCAAAGTCGAGGTTGTCGACCTTGCCCGATTTCAGTTCGGGATTGATGGTCCACTGCGCCAATGAAATTTTGAAAAGGAGTTCTTTGGAATCCTGAGCGGGTAAAAGTTCACTCATGCTGAGGGCTGCTGCGGTAAGGCCGGATTTTTTGAGAAAGGTTCGACGATCAGAGGATGAAAAAGACATAGGGAAGTCTGGCAAGGCTTCGCCTGTTTGGCAATCCCTTCTCCGCGCCTGACGTTATCTCCTTCACTGGAGGAAATGCTCGTACCATTGAAAGGAATGACGGACGACCTGCTTGAAGTGATCACTCACATTCCGACCATGAAAAAAGTAAGTATACGGACGCGGGATCAGGAGGCTTTCGACTCCTGGAAAGCGAAACTGGAAGGGAAGAAGCCGGATTCACTTATCAATCGCCGGTGAGACTTTTCCGATCGTGACCTTGGGTATTGTCCCCTCGAGAAAATTTCTCTCGAAAAGGTGCAGCACGCCACCGTTGGGTGAATCCGAGGGTGCCTCGGTTCCATGGATGAGATCGAGACGGCCGTCGCCAGTCCAGTCGGCCGCATCGAAGGAGCAGGCGTGATCGTAGACCTGGAGTTCTTTGTCTCCCTGCTTGAACTTTCCGTGAGCTTTGAACTTCGATTCCTTCGCCGTGCCGGTATTCTCGTAGTAGTAAACGGCCCAGACCGTTCCGTTGATGATGTCGAGATCTCCGTCATTGTCCCAGTCGACAAGAAGAGTGTGATTATCGCTGTTGTTGTTTTGTCCTCCGAACCATCCGGAGACGGGTTCTCCGCTTTCGAGACGTAGCGCAGGGCCGGAAGCGAAGTCCAGGCGTTTGGGGTCAGGCTGATCCTCCTTGCGAATACAAATGTGAAAGGCATTGTCGCGGTCCGAGTGAATAATCAGATCCATGGTGCCGTCGCCGTCAATATCGCCGATGGAAATCTTGGATCGCCAGGCGAGTTCGTCGGTCATGCCGTTAACGGTGACTGTCTTTCCTTTTGCGAAGACAGGAGCTTCCCGCGTACCTGTATTTTCAAAATAGCGAGTTTCCCAGCGTTGCCCGGTCGCGAAAAGATCGAGATCGCCGTCACCATCCCAGTCGCCCATTGTCGGAAGCAACCAGCCGTATTCCGGCTCGGTGGGGCCCTGTGGCCCGAACGTGGAAGGATCGTCCGACTGCGGGTCGAGATAGTTCGGCATGGAAATTTCTTTGCCTCCCGCTTCGAGCATGACGGGCTTTTCAAAAACAGGTTCAAGAGTAGTGCCACTGTTCTGGAAAAGTCTCAGTCCAGTGTGATAGCCGCCGACAAGGTCAAGGTCGCCATCGTTTTCCCAGTCGATAGAAATGGTGAAGTAGTTAATGATTTCCGGTTCCACTTCCTGAGCGAGGCCGCGGGAAATGAGTTTCGGGTAATGGGCGATTTTTGGAATGCGGGTGCCAGGTTCGGTTTGGCCACGAATTGGTTTTGGCCTTTCGGATCCCGGATTTGAAAAGCTCACTTCGGAATCCGGATTTACATTTTCAAAAAATTCACCGACAGAGATCATGTCCATGTCTCCATCGTGATTCCAATCGACCAGGAAAGGGGAATCGACTACGGGAAAGCCGAGTTGAATGGGGACTTCAAAAAGAGGTTCCTCGCGAGTGCCCCGATTCTCTGCAAACATGACGCGTCCGCCTTCAAGAGGCCGGTCGGTTTCGCTGTGATACAGAAGGTCGTAGTCGCCGTCATTATCCCAGTCTGCATATTCGACACAGCCATTGGCATGGCCGCGACCGCTGAGCGGGAATTTGTTCAGGTCTCTGATTGTGACGGGAACTGCATACTCGTCCTTTCCGTCTTCAGTTTTTGCTCCGGTATTCTCGAGTAAATCGTAAACCATCACAGCTGTTCCGTAGGGAGCAACTCCCTTGCTGGTGTCGACTTTTCGGATTCGGCTGACTTTTCGATAGCCAACGATGAGGTCGATATCGCCGTCGCCTTCCCAGTCGACACGTCGAACTCCTCTAGGTGCCCAGGAGTTCGTTTTCCGCAGGATACCCGGTGTCGACTTACGGAACTCCGATTCCTGTCGCAGCTGCACGATTTGTTCGCCCGGTTTCAAAATCCACAATCCGCGATCGTCGCGTTTGCCCGTGTTCTCCCACCACGTCAGCCAGAAGACCGGGCCGAAACCGTAGAAGTCGGGATCGCCGTCACTGTCGAGGTCGTCGGTGAACCAGTTTTGCGGGAGAAGGTCGGTTCGGATAAAATCGCCGTTGCTGTCTTGAATGCGCCGCCGTTTCGCAAAGAGAGGCTCTTCTTTTGTGCCGACATTCTTAAGGAAATAGACGGCATTACCGAGGCGGTGTTCCAACTCGACTCCGTATTCCCAAAAGCGGAAACTCCAGCCGATGAAGTCGCGCAGACCATCGCCATCCCAGTCGAGATGTAGAAACTGGGAATGAAGAGGAGTGATGTTGGCTGGACCTGTTTCGCCACTGTTGTAGTGAAAGGTATCACCTGTGCCGACCGGGCCGTTGAGGCGGGGAATTTCTGAGCCCGGCTTTCCTCCGAAGTGTATTTGGTAGGACGTCTGTTCCGCTCCAGTGCTGCGCCAGGTGATGGTGGCGATTCCGCTTGTCTCCATATCAAACGAGACATGACAGGGGATCGATGTTTCCCCGGCCGAGACGCGAATGGATGTGCGCGAAATTTTCGATGCAGTGACTCCTGCCAGAGTATTGAAATCAATGCTTGTGAGAAGAGGCGTGTTTGCCGGAGCCCCTTTTTCAACGGTGACCGAAACCTGGAAATCGGCAGCGTTCGCCAAATTGAAGAATAGAATGGGTGATAGAAAGAATAGAAAAGATCTCATGCAGGTGGGGGCGCTCCGGCTTCCGATGAATTGGCGGCATTCGGGGTTTTGATTTCATCAACAATCCGGGAGAATGCGTTTGTCAGGACAAGTGTCGCTGTTCCGATCCAAAGAAAGCTGTAGCCTTTTTTCCGGAGAGCCGGTCCATCGCACCCTGCCCAGACTTTCTTTCCGACGGCGTCCGCTGCGGCTTTCACCGTGGCCATCGCATCGACAAAGTTGGGATTCTCCGGATCCCAGCAACAGCCGAGATCAGCCGAAAGATCATAAGGTCCGAGTCCCAGGGATGTCACCAGAGGATGCCCGGCAATGGCGTCGATGTTGTCGACACCGGCCTGAGATTCAATCTGAGCGATGACGAGAAAATGTTCTTCGTATTCGTCTCTCCACGTCTCGTAGTTAAAATCGCGCATCCAGTGGTTTCCCATCCCGCCGGGGCGACGGCGACCTCGCGGAGGCATCAGGGCTGCCTGTTTAACCTGATCAAGTTCTTCAGTCGATTCCACATTTGGCAGAAGAATTCCGCCTGTCTCTTATACACATCTCCGAGCCCACGAGACCGAGGCTGATCTCGT
>CAJXQE010000442.1 GCA_913058215.1 uncultured Verrucomicrobiales bacterium | reverse complement strand
GGAGATGTGTATAAGAGACAGAGGTAGAAGCGCTCAGTTTATCGATGAATTGCAGAAGCAGGGTGCCACGCCTTCGGCAGCAAAGAAGGAAGTCGAAGCGGCTGTCGACCTGTGCATTTATTACTCCGGTTGGTGCGATAAATTTCAGCAGGTTTTCTCCTCGGTGAATCCGGTGTCGAGTTCGCATTTTAACTTCTCCCTCTATGAACCAACTGGAGTCGTTGCCGCCATTGCTCCGGAGAATTCTTCGCTTCTTGGATTGCTGGGGACGATTCTGCCTGTCATTGCCGGAGGAAACAGTTGTGTTGTCCTTGCTTCGGAAAGCAAGCCGCTCTGTTCAATCACCCTGGCTGAAGCTCTTGCCACCTCGGACCTTCCGGGAGGCGTCGTAAACATTCTCACCGGAAACCGCGGGGAACTTCTTAAGCAAATGGTCAGCCACATGGATGTGAATGCATTCGTCTCTTATGATTTGAGCAAAGAGGATAAAGCGATTGCCCGGGAGGAAGCAGCCGGCAATCTGAAGCGCAATATTTTCCTGAAAACAGATCCGGCAAAAACCGAGTCTCCCTATCCGATAATCGAGACTCAGGAGCTGAAAACAACCTGGCACCCGATTGAGTCGAGTATTGCCGGCGGAGGGAAATATTAGGGTTCTTCCTTTGTTCCTAATCGATATGGATTGACTTGGTGACAGCTTCCCGCTGAATATAGACTGCAATGAGATTCCCCCTCACAGTATTCGTAGCATCGCTTCTGGCGGCGGGCTCGATGCTGTTTGGTCAGGATGCCCCTGCTGAACCTACTGCGCCATCCCTCGATGCAGAAGGTCCGGCACAACTTATCGAAAGGGGACAGGCGGCATTCGCTGCCAGTGATTTTGCCGGGGCCGAGCTTGCGATTGAGAAATTCATCACGGACTATGGCGAAGCCGAAGAGGTAAAGGAAGCGGTTCGGGTTTTTACCCCAATGCTGGCGATTTCAAAAGTGGGATTGCAGAAATTCGCCGAGGCACTGGAGTGGATCGACAAGTCACTCGCTGATCCGGAAATCGAGTTCCGATTGAGTGACGAACTTCGTTTCTGGCGTGGGGTGTGTCTCATGACTCAGGGCGAATTGGTCAGTGCTCAGGAAGCGTTTGGAGAATACTGGGCGGAGGAGCGTCATCAGCCCTTCAAGCGATATGAGGCATTGCTGATGTTCGCGACGCTTTATCTTCAGCAGGATTTTCCAGCGGAAGCGGCGGATTTTCTCGAAAGTCAGATTCCTAAGTTTCGCAAGGTGGCTCCCGAGGCGGCGAGCAGAGCAATTGTTCTTCAGCTGTATTCCAGGGTAAAGGCAGGGCAAAGGGACAAGGCTCTCGAATTGATCCGGGCCGAATATCCTCATCTCGATGAAATGACTCAAGTCATCAGTTTCCAGAGTATTGCGATGCAACTGGGAGCGGGATTTCTGGAAGAGAAAGACTGGTATCGGGCGATCACTTGCCTTCAACGAATCTGGCCAAAAGAAAAACTACTGGAACACCAAAATGCAAAGCTGAAGGAAATAGGGGATCGAATTGAGGTTGTGAAAACGCGGCCCGACGCCCAGAGCATTGTCTTTCAGCTCAACGCAATCGAGAAGCGGGTGAAGCGGGAGTTGGAAAATTTCGAGAAGATGGAGAATTTTGATTCGGCCTTGCGACTCCGGCTGGCAATGGCTTTTCAAGGTCTAGAGAGATATCGCGAAGCGGCCCTCATTATGGAGGATATGTTAGAGTCGATGGAGCCGGACCCGGTTGTGGAAAGCGCTTCACTTGCGGCTCTGCAATGCTGGATGGAAGTAGGGAGGTGGCCCCGTGCAATGGAGGCTGCCGACCGATACTTAAAAGTGTTCGGCGATGAAGGGAAGTCGCTTTCTACGGTTCTATTTCTCAAAGCGGAGGCCTTGAGGGAAAATCGCGACTATGGCTCAGCGCAATTGGCATACGGAAAGGTTGTGGAGATGTTCCCGGATCACTCTTTTGCCGCGAAGTCCTTGTTCATGCAGGGCTTTCTCTATTTGCAGCAGGATGACAACGAGGGCGCTCTGTTTCAGTTCGATCAGGTGCAACGCAAGTATCCAAAATCAGGGATGGTGGAGGATGCTGACTACTGGACGGGAATGGCCAATTCCTTTTCCAAGGAGTACGAGGCGGCCCGTGATCACATGGAAGGGTATCTCAAGCGGTATGACTCGCCGAAATACAAAAAAGAGGCCGTTTTTCGAATCGCCGTTTCTACCTTCTCCATGGCGGAGTATCTTGATGCGATCGAATTGCTGAACAAATTCGTTGAAGATTATCCCGATGATCCCATGACAGACGAGGCTCATTTGCTGCTTGGAGATGCCTGGCTCGGTGAGGGAGAGATTGAAAAAGGATTCGCTGCTTATGAAGCGGTTCACCCGTCGGCGCAGAGGTTCTTTGAGGAGGCCTGGTTTAAAAAGGGCAAGGCTTATAAGTTGCTTGAGGACTTTGAAAAAATGCGAATCCATTATCAGGAGTTTGTTAACAGCCACCCGGACAGCAACCGGATGCCCGAAGCCGTTTACTGGGTTGGTTGGACTTTCATCAATGAAGACAAGCCTGACGAAGCCAAGAAAATCTACTGGGACGTCATCGATAAATATGGGAATGATCCGGAGCGTTTCACTGTGGCTGATGTTTTTTCCGCCCTGCCAAAAGTCTATAAACAGGAAGGAGATGCCGGACGTGAAGAGTTGCTTACCCGGCTGGCGAGACTGAAGGCCAGCGCGGAGAATGCGAAGAAAAACACGCTGGCCTTGCGCGCAGCCTGGGCGAAATCGAAGATCATCGCAAAGACGAGTCCGCAGGTAGCGAAAGCCGAACTGCTTGCTGCGGCAAATGCAGGGTGGGTGGATGTAAAAGATCAAAACCCTCTGCTAACCGTTGAGGTCGCCGAGGTCCTGCTGGAAGCGGGGAACCTTCTGACAGCAAAAGAAATGTTCACGGGTATTCGAAAGTGGCATCCTCGAGCTGTTCAGAAGGATCGCATCTTTGCCTCCCTCGGAGCAATCGCGGCGGAGCAGGGGGATCCCGAATTGGCTATCGACTACTACGAGCGTTTTGAGCGTGAAGCAGCGACTTCAACGAGGCTGGGAGAGGTGCAGATTCAGAAAGCCCGCCTGTTGGCTGATCAGGGTAAATCGGCTGCTGCCAGAGCAACGCTGGAGGCAATTCTTGAGAATCAGACCGTGGCTGCTTCTCAGAAAGCGGAGACGATTTTTGAACTCGGTCGGTCCTATTTGAATGAGGGCGATGCGAAGAAAGCGATCGTGTATTTCGAGCGGGTCTACATTGCCTACGGGAAGTTTGGTGAACTGAACGCGAAAGCCTACTGGGAACGGGGGAATGCTCTCGAGAAGCTCAACCTGAAAAGGGAAGCGCTGGAGACGTATCAGGAGCTTGCTGCCCGGGATGATTTGCGCCGCTATGATGAAGCGAAGAAGGCCGGTGAGAAAGTAGCACGCCTTGAGAAGATCGTACCTCCCCTTGAGGTGGTGGAGCCCGAACCGGTGGAGGAGGAGTTATGAGATTTCTCGTTCCCTTGTTCGCAGCATCCATCGTCCTGACCAGCCTTCATGCTGACGATGAGATCCATTTGAAAAACGGGGAGTCGGCGGAAGTGAAACTGGAAGCCGTGACTGAGAACATCGTTACGTTTATTATCGACTCGCCGCGCGGCCCTTCAAAGCGAACCATCCAGTTGGATACGGTCGACTTCATACTCTGGGGGTATGGCGTGGGAGAAGAGTCTGTCTTTTCCAATTTGGAATCAGCGTCCCGCGAAGTGGTTGAGAAATTGTGGAACGAATATTTTCCACATCTTCATCGACCCCGTTCGCGAACGGCCCGATACGGAATTGTATTCGCCGATCGATTGCTGGAGACAGAGCGGGAGCAGGACTGGAAACGGGGACTGGGGATTTTTGACAGAATCATTGAGAAAGCCTGGTCTGGAGATGACAAGGATTCCGCGAAGCAGGGGCGACTGCGTGCTCTTATTCGGCTGGGGCAGTGGGAACAGGCAAAAAGTGAAGCGGAGCTTCTCACCTCAAAAACGGAAGATCCCAAGTTACTCATCGAAGTAAGATATCTCATGGCTTCAGCTGACTTTGATCGACTGCGGAAGTTGGAAGAGGACAATCCGAGGTGGCTGGAAGATGATGAGGTTTATCCCGTCCGCAACGACTTGTATCACAGCGCCATTGATCAGTTTTTGTGGCCGTTTCTTTTTTACGGAACCCGGGAGGAAGCAGCGGTTCGGGGGCTTGTCGCCGTGGCGGATGTCTATCAGTTTGCCGGGGAGAAAGGCAGGGCCTCAGCATCGTTAAACGATGCCATCCAGTTGTATCCTGCCACAGAAGCAGCTGAGGCTGCCCGCGAAAAACTTGCAGAGCTTTCTACAAACGAAATTGAATCTTCTACCAATGACAAAACTGACGAACCTTAAACTTTTTATCGCGCTCGGCTGTGCGGTTCTTGGAACTGCCGGCCTGAGTTTGGCTCAGGATGCGGGAACCGCACCTCCGCCACCCGTTGCTGTCGAGCAGAGTGTCTCTGCTCTTGACCTTTATAAACAGGGCGGGAATTTCATGCACATCCTTTTGGTCTGCTCCATCGGGACCATAGCCGTTGCGGTTTATTGCTTTGTGCAGATCACTCGGAAAAAGATGGCGCCGAAAGTACTGGTGGATCAGGTGAATGTGCAGATGGCAGCAAAGGATGTCGGGGCGGCCTATAGTCTGTGTCAGCACAACGCTTGCAGTTATGCCAAGGTGATTTCCGGTTCGCTTTTGAAAGTGAATTTTGATCGTGATCTCGCCAACAAGGCGAGCATGATGGATGCCGCTGCCGAGGTCATTGATGAAGAGGAACACCGTCAGATGGTCTGGGTAAATTACCTCAATATTTTCGCCACGCTTGCTCCGATGGTGGGATTGTTAGGGACTGTCTGGGGGATGATCGAAGCTTTCGATAAGCTTGCCACTACCAGTGGGGATGCGAAGCAACTCGCCGGTGGGATCAAGGTCGCAATGGTGACAACAGCAGGTGGACTGATCGTCGGGATTCCGGCGATGTTTTTCTATTTTTTCTTTCGCGACAAACTCCAGGGTGTGATGACTGTCTCTTATACACATCTGACGCTGCC
>CAJXQE010000441.1 GCA_913058215.1 uncultured Verrucomicrobiales bacterium | reverse complement strand
CTATCCTCTTCGTCGGCAGCGTCAGATGTGTATAAGAGACAGGCTTTGGTTCCGATATCGAAACCGCGTTTTTCGAAAACACCCATAGGTCCATTCCAGATGACGGTTCCGGCTTCGGCGATTTTAGCCGCGAATTCTACGATGGCTTTATCCCCGATGTCGATGCCTTCGCGGTCGGCGGGAATTGCTCCGCCTTCGCCCCAGACTTCCGTCACTTCGGTTGGTGCGTCGTCGGCAAATTCTTTGGTGTGACGAGTGTCTGCCGGAAGCAAAAACTCGGTGTTGTTTTTCTTAGCTGTCTCCAGGATCTCTAAAGCCAGTTCGGTCTTCTCCGGTTCGGCCAGGCTCATTCCGATTTCATAACCCTGAGCAAGACGGAAGGTGTTTGCCATGGCGCCTCCGATGATAAAGGCGTCGGCTTTTTCCATGAGCCGTTCAAGCACCTGGATCTTATCGGAAACTTTGGCACCCCCCATGATGACGACGAAAGGTCGCTGCGGGTTTTCCAGTTTACCGACGAGGAACTCGAGTTCTTTTTCGATGAGGAATCCCATCGCGTTTTGATCGATAAACTCGGTGACACCAGCAGTGGATGAATGGGCACGGTGAGCGGTTCCGAAAGCGTCGTTCACGAAAATCTCACCGTGAGCGGCCAACTTTTTCGAGAAATCGGGATCATTGCTCGTTTCACCGGGGTAGAAGCGGACATTTTCCAAAAGGAGAATTTCACCGTCCTCAAGATTGGCGACAGCGGCTTCGGCATCTTCACCGACGCAGTCGTCAACGAAATGAACGCGGGCGTTGGTCAATTCACCGAGGCGGGCTGCAACGGGAGAGAGCGAATACTTTTCGTTCCGCTCGCCTTTGGGACGACCGAGGTGGGACATGAGAATAACCCGGGCACCGGCATCGGTGAGGTGCTCAATGGATGGAAGCGCAGCTTTGATCCGGGTGTCGTCGGTGATATTGCCATCGTCGTCCTGAGGGACATTGAAATCGACACGCATGAGAACGCGTTTTCCGGCAGATTCGAGGTCACTAATCGTGAGTTTCATGATTTATGAAGAAGAGAAGAAGTGTAGTAGAGGAGAATGGTTAAAGAAAAAAAGCGCCCACCAACTCGGGAGTCGGGGGCGCTTTTCAAATTCAGGTCATGGAATTGACCGGAAGAAGTCCTGGGTTACAGGCCTTCTCCGACGAGTTCCATGGCGTCGACGGCACGATTGGAGTAACCCCATTCGTTGTCATACCAACCAACTACTTTGACGAAGTTGCCTTGCGCCATAGTGGTGAGTCCGTCGAGGATACAGGAGTGAGGATCGCCCACGATGTCCTTAAGGACGAGGGGATCTTCGCTGTAGGAAAAGATTCCTTTGAGAGGACCTTCAGCAGCTTCTTTGTAAGCGGCGTTGATTTCGTCAACGGAAGTATCTTTGCTCAGAACAGCACTGAAGTCAGTAACCGAACCAGTAGGAGTCGGCACACGAAAGGCACCACCCTGGAGTTTTCCGTTCAGTTCAGGAATGACGAGACCGATTGCTTTTGCAGCACCAGTGCTGGAAGGAATGATGTTTTCCGCAGCTGTCCGCGCACGGCGAAGATCGCTGTGAGGAGAATCGAGAACGTTCTGATCACCCGTGTAGGAGTGAATCGTGCTCATGAAACCTTTTTCAACTCCCCAGTTGTCGTTAAGGATTTTCACCATCGGCGCGAGGCAGTTGGTGGTACAGGATGCGTTGGAAATGATGTGGTGTTCGGCAGCGTTGTAGAGATCGCTGTTGATTCCGATACAGAAAGTAAGATCAGGATCTTTCGCAGGAGCGGAGATGATCACTTTTTTCGCACCAGCTTCGATGTGCTTGCCGGCTCCGGCGCGGTCTACGAAGAAACCGGTAGACTCAAGAACGACGTCGACTCCGCGCTCACCCCACTTGAGGTTTGCTGGATCACGCTCTGCGGTTGCGAGGATGCGGTGTCCGTTCACAGTGATGGACTCTTCATCGAACTCAACAGTGCCGGAGAAGCGACCCGCAGTGGAGTCATACTTCAGCAAGTGAGCGAGTGTTCTGTTGTCAGTAAGGTCGTTGATCGCAACGACTTTCTTGAGTTGTTCGTCGGACATGGCGCGCAGTACGTTGCGTCCAATCCGTCCAAATCCGTTAATTCCGTAGTTAGCCATAATAGTAAGGTGAAAACGTGTTTCGTTTTGCAAGGGCGTTGCGTCATTACTGACACGACTGAAAGCTCCACTCACTAGCGGAAGCGGGCCTAGATTACGAAGGAAAGAGCCGACGTCAAAGGAAAAGCCGCAATTTTAGATATGGGGATTGCCCCATCTTATACAGGTTGTGAAACTTCGAAACTCCGAATCCTTCCCGGAATGCTATTCCAAAGCAATCTCATCCTCGATTTCCTTCATTCGCGCTGTGATTTTGCGATCGAAGTCGTCGACGATCTCCTGGTTCTCCGGTGATATCCGATTGATCAGGTTGCTTGTTTCCCCCGGATCTGCCACCAGATCGTAAAACTCGTCTCTCCCCGGATTCATGAAGTCGCGGATCAGTTTGTGGGTGTGAGACCTCCAGCCTCTCATGTGCGTGGTCGACTGGTGTTTGGTGGAGTATTGCAGAAAAACTTCGTCTTCCCAATCGCCGGCTTCCCCTTTCAGTAAAGTCACGAGGCTTCGTCCGCGAATCGGAGCTTCCGGTTCCCAGGGGTAAGCGGCGAGTTCCATAAAAGTAGGATACCAGTCCAAATTGGTAATGGAATGCTGTGTGGTGGTGCCGGCCTCAACAACAGCCGGCCAGCGGATGAGGGTCGGGACCTTCACGGAGTTGTCGTAAAGGTTCGGACGCTGACCGGAAGGGACGTTTTCACTCCCGGGCGGCAACAGTTCTTTTTTTATCAACCAGTGCCCGTTGCCTTTATGCCAGATTCCGTTGTGGCCCATGTTGTAGCCGTGATCAGAAGTAAAAATGACCACGGTATTCTTTTGCGCTTTGATTTCGTCGAGTTTCTCTAAGAGGCGTCCAACATTACGATCAACTCCCCGAACGCTGGCCAGGTACTCACGCATCATCTTCTTTGCGCGTTCCAGATCGAGCCCCGGATAATCGGGATGCGCGATCTTCGGGTCCATGTTTTCAAAAGGGGCCCAGTCCTCAGGAGCTACGGGAAGCCACTTGGCATGGGGAGCACGGTAGTGAACGCAGAGCAGGAAAGGGGAGGTCTCACCTTTCCGCTTGTCGAGATAATCAAGGGCCTCGTCGGTAAGAATGTCGACGGTCAGCCCCTTCATTGACTGTTCCTCTCCTTCTTTCTCCAGTTTTGGATTCTCGGGTGAAGTTCCGCCGGCGAGGAATCCAGTGAAAATATCGAATCCAATCTCAAGAGGATGACACTCCGGTTTCTCTCCGAGGTGATACTTGCCAATAAGTGCTGTCCGGTAGCCGGCCCTGCGAAGATCTTTGGCAAAATTTGGCGCATCCGGATTTATCCCGGGCTGTTTGGAGGGATCCTCTTTGAAAAAGCGAGCCCTTGGTTTGATCCAATCGGTGATTCCCAGTTCCGTGCCGTATCGGCTGGTGAGCAAAGAGGCGCGGCTGGGTGAGCAGACCGGTGTCACCGTAAAACTGTTCGGCACATAGAGGCTCTCTTTCGCAAGCTTGTCGAGATTAGGAGTGCTGACATCCGGACTCCCCGATTTTCCCATTGCCCAGGGAGCCTGATCATCGGTGTAAATGAAGAGAATATTGGGTCGATCCTCCGCAAAAGACATGGCTGCTCCCAGAGCCAGAAGTAGAAAAAGAAAAAAAGGTTTCATTAGATTGAGCAGAATTCGCGGTGAGCTGTCTTTCTATATGAGGGGGGAAACTCCCGTAACGAAAGGCCGAATCCCTCAAAACACAAGGGATTCAGCCGAAACAAACCCAAACCTCCAAAAACCGAAGCAATCAAACAGAGAATCTGAAATTTATAAATAAACCTAAAATTTTAACATTTTTTAAATTTAAGGTTGCACTGGAAGCTATAAATTTTATACTCCTTATACAATTCATCACCTGCCATGAAAAAATTAATCGTCGTTATCAATGATCTGGAGCGCTCAGGGAATTCCACCCTGGCTCGCGCTATCGCCCATCACCTGAATCAAAATGAGGTCAAGCACAAGCTGATCACTTCTGATGAGAATGACCTCCACGACACCTTTGAAGGAGAATTCTGGGATCTTGATGAACAATTGGATACAGACAATTTAATCCAGGCGATGGAAACGAATGAAGCTCTGGTACTCGATATTCATACCGGAGCCGCCCGCGATTTGGCTGAATTTTGTGAAGCGGAAGAACTCGACAATCTTCTCACTGAACTGGATGTCGATATGACTTTGGTGATTCCCGACACCGGTAGTGTTCGATGCAACGAGGAGATCGTTGACCTTACGGATCTCTTTGCAGACTCCGCCGATTACGTGATTGCCCGGATGCCGATCAGCGGTCGCGATATGATGGAATGGAAAGGCAGCGATGCGGCGAAGTCGACCCGCTACCTCGGTTCTCTAAACATTGAGATTGCCGGCTTCTCTGATGATCTCAAAACGGCGATGGAGAGCACGAATGTGGAAATCACAACGGCTCTCAACAAACCGGAATCACTTCCCCGCTTTGCAGAGGTGCAGGTTTGCCAGTGGCTTGAGGACATTTCCGAAAGCTTCGACGAGGCAGCTGAGTTCTTGATTCCAGAAGCCGTCGGCGAAGTGGTGCTCGACTACTGATTGGCAGAGTCAATGAATTGACGAAATTTTTATAACCCCTTGATGAAGAAGCCTCACCGGAAACGGTGGGGCTTTTTTTGTTATTTCTGATCCGAATGTCCGGGAGACAATCCCGATTGGAGAGATCCTACTCAGAAATTTCCAACATCTTAATCCGCTTTTCCGCCCCTACTGTGATGGATTCGATAGTAATCACATAGTGACCGGTTTTCCCGTTCACGGTGAGGCTGAAGGCATCGGTCCGGTCACGCGGGCCGTCGGCACCACCTCCGGAATCGACCCGATAGTAGCGCAGGTTTCTTTCCACTTTTCCTTTGGGAGCTTTCCATTTAGCGGAAAAATTCTTCCAGGGCTGGGGTTTAGCGATTTCACCGAGCTCGCCGTTCACTTCCGCGGTAACCATTCTGTCTCTTATACACATCTGACGCTGCCGACGAAGAGGATAG
>CAJXQE010000440.1 GCA_913058215.1 uncultured Verrucomicrobiales bacterium | reverse complement strand
CACTATCCTCTTCGTCGGCAGCGTCAGATGTGTATAAGAGACAGCGCTCAAACTGCCTGAACAGCTGCGGAGGTGTAGGTGTGGTCCCGAAATTCACAACTCTGCCAATTTGCCAGAAAACCTGTGGACGGCAATCTCAAGCGACCACTTCTGAAAAAAATCTTCAGCCGACTTACTTCTTCGGCACCTTGATCTCTTGACCGATTTTCAAATCCCGGAAATCGAGATTCTTATTGAGGTCAATGATGGACTGGTGGCTGACTTTCAACTTCTTGGCGATCGACCAGGGGTTCTCCCCTTTCTTGATGGTGTAAAGCGAGTATTTATCTCCGGCAGCAGGTTTCTTCACCGATGGTAAGGCTGGTTTCGCTTGAGGTTTCGACTTGGCCGCAACAGCACCTCCAGTTCCTCCATTGTTTTGCGGAAGCTTCAGAACCTGACCGATCTTCAGGTTCTTCGGATTCTTGATATTGTTTAAAGCGAGCAACTCCTTCATTTCCACTCCGTATTTCTGAGCAATGTCCCAGGGGTTATCTCCCGAGCGAACCGTATACTCTGTCTGGGCCGGTTTCGGTGCAGGCTGGGGTGGTTTTGGTTTTGGCTCGGGCTTAGGTTCCACCGGTTTGAGCGGGGCAGCAGACTTCGGCTTATTCGGATCCGGTTTTGCGGCTGCAGTCGCAGCAGGCCCGGGTTTCGCCGAACCTTTCTGCTTCATGCCTTCTTTAGGTTTTCCCGAGTCCGGAGTTGCCGGTTTTGTCGACGCCGGCACCGGAGGCGCCAAACCTGGATTAGCAGCCTTCACTGCAGAAGGAAGAGATGTCGAAGCGACCGCCGGCTTCTGTGACGCCGTAGCTGATGTTGCAGCGCCTCCCGCTCCGGATGCACTTTGCTGAGGCTTATTGTCAGCCCCTTTCGAGCTCGCTCCCTGCAAACCCGACGGTGGCTGAGGTTTTGCAGTCGCCAAAGACGGCCCGGGAGCCCCACCTTTGGATCCCTCGTTTTTAGAAGTGGCCGGGGCCGGTTTCGAATCCAGCGGTGCAGGGTTCGTCGACGGCCGCAGATCGCTTCCTGACACTGCCTGCGCTCCCTGCTCATAGACGCCCGGATCCGTGGTTAACACGTTTGTCTCGGCTTCGTATTTACGATCCAATAAAAATACAGCGCCTACCACCACAGGAACCAAAAGGGTCGGTAAAATCCAGAAAATGTTGTCGGCCAATTTCAAATCAATATTCCAGTAAATGATGAAGTCGGGGAGTAAAGAACAGATTTTGGGGAAATCATGGCCGCGACACTTATTCTTAGAAATTTATGGAGAATCGGATTCACTGTCAATTCGCAAATTTCCCTCCAGTGATTCTTTAACGCTCCAATAAACCGTCTGTCTTCTTCTGAAAGACTACCGCCCACCCCTCGAGCCCCCGAGAATTCTGGCGACCAGTTGATTCAAGACCAGTGCATGATCCAAGCCTGTCGTAACCAGGCGGATATTCGCCTCCAGACAGGCCTCCATCGCAGACTTCAATTCATCCACAGAAAACCGACCTGATCCCTGGATGGTCATGAACAAAGGATAAACATTGAATCCTCCGGTTTTTGACCTGGCAAGATGCGCGGTCTCTGAAGCGGGAAGTCTCTCGATGTCGGATTGAAACTGCTTGTAGTTGTGTGTCCTCACTCCATGGCGGAATGTCAAATCGTGCCCGTGCAGTAAATTTCGAACCTTGGGAACAATTGCTGCCAATAAAATCCCGACGGCACTCTCTCCGCGCTTCAGCTGAGTCTCGATCAATTCCTGGGCAAGAGGAAGCTTCCGGCGCGCCAGCGCTTCCCCGATCTCGAAAATGACCCCGGCATGGCTCGTCGCAGAAATCTTCCGCACATCCTGCTCAGTCGCTTCCTTATCCCCTACAAAGAGCGAAAGCTTTTCCACTTCGCTTCTCAGCTGGCGGGAATCGGGGCCGACTCTCATGATAAACAACTCCGCCACCCTCGCATTCATAGAAAGGTTCACTTCCTTTGCCATCTTCAGAACATCGGAAACCATCTTCCCGGCCCAATCGGCTTTCTTGATATCGACTTTGTCAAAAATTTCGACTTTGCACAGCTTGCCGATTTTTTTGTAAAATGAGCGGCGTTTGTCCACTTCACTGGCACTGATGATTAACTGCACATCAGACGGCAATCCGGATTCCAGCAAGGAAGTCAGCGACTCAACCGCATCGAGGGTCGACTGAGCTTTCCCTGTCTGCGAATCACCGAAAAAATTTGCACCCTGCAGCCAGACCACCTTTTCGCCGCCGAAGAAGGGCATCGTCTGAATCGCTTCTACAGTGGAAGCGACAATTCGCGTAGCGTGCTCAGCATTGTCTGCCGCACCACTTACGATCTCGAGACCGAACTCATCATCCTTCGGAGCGATTTTCTGGGAAAGGCGCAAAGCCGCTTCCTTTACCTTCCCCTCGTCGCTACCGAAATATGCAAAAATCTGTGAGTCACCTTTCGCCATTCACAACAGCAGTAATTCATGACGAAAAATATCGCAATCTATTTGGGACGGTAATTCAACAAGGGCAGCCTTTCGGGCCAATCCGAAAAAACTGAAAACAATTTCCGTCGATGAAACGTAACTCTCGATATGAAAATGAAACAATTCTACGGAAAAGGACTGCTATTCACCCTTATCGCCATCACCCTCATTGGAGGAGTCGCCTTCGTTGCGACATCTCGTGCGGGGTACGAAACCGCTGCATTCGATGTCGTGAAAAAGGACGGGAAATTCGAGATTCGGAAATATGCGGCGCATACCGTAGTGACAGCCCCAATGAATGGGAACTCGCAGAACGGGAGCTTTGGTAAGCTTTTTCAATACATATCGGGAAACAATCAGTCAGATCAGAAGATTGCGATGACCACTCCGGTTTTCATGCCGGCAGATGGTGCCGGAGCGACAAAAGAAATGCAATTTGTGGTTCCCGGAGATGTCGCTCAGAACGGGGCGCCTAAACCTAAAGAAAGCTCGGTGAAATTGAAGAAAATGAACGGCGGAAATTACGCTGTTCTTCGCTATTCCGGCCGAAGCGACTCCTCTGACCGAAGAATGAAACTCGCAGAATTAAAGAAGCTCATCAAAGCGGAAGGAAAGACCGCATCAGGAAACCCGATCTTTGCAGGATACGACCCTCCGTGGACACCAGGCGTCATGCGCCGCAACGAAGTGCTACTCAAGGTGAATTGAAAAAACGGAAGGAAAGTTCACTCACGCACTTCCAACGAAAACCAAGAGCCGTCGATAAACTTCAATTCTCTTTCCAAAGCCTCTGCTAAAGGAATTTTAGAATCACGGTCTTACTTATTCATTTTCTTCAACACTTCCGACTGCTCGCTTGGACTCAAGGAAGTAGTCTGCAACCAGTCACGAGCGGATTCCGGTTTTGTGCGCGAAAGGGAAACCGCCATCTCACCTAAGAGCTTGTTCCGTTTTTCTGTAGCGGATATGGATTCTATCCAGCCTCTGGCCGCATCCGTATCCTGTTTGAAGATATGCCTTGAGTAGGTATCGACTGCTGCATCCCTCGATTTTCCTTTTTCCAATTGGTTCAACCACTTTCCCGCAGCCGAAAAATCCATCCTTACCCATTCGGAAATCAGGTAACTGGAGGAATTCGCCCGCACTTCATTTTCGGATTGATTCATCACCCACTCCGCCGCTTTTTCGACATTGGTATTGGCCAGTCGCCCAATCATGTAGGGGAGAGTCGACTTCCGGGTTTCAGGATCTTCCAAGTGGGAATCAGCCCATTTCAATGCCTCCACAGCATCCTTCCCCGCCCATGCCTTTGCGATCGACTTGAGAGAAGCTTCGCGTTCTTTCGATCCCGGTAATTCCAGCGCAAATTCCGAAGCCTCACCAGGGGAGTCCATTCCCCAGGTTCCCAGGGCGGAAGCCAACACGCTTTCCCTCGCGTTACCAGGAGGCAGAGCGACAGCCCAGTCGACCGCCTGCTTCACGTCTCGACTCATCAATTTGTAGGCAATTGCACTTGCGGCAGACTCGTAGGCATTCGGGTCTTTCAAATTTCCCATCATCCGAGTGGCCTTTTCCACATCCGTCCTCGCTACCACATCGATGATGATCCTGAAGGTTTCAGACCAGTTCTGATCTCCATCGTTCTGATCGCGTTCCGCTACTTCGAGCGCGCCTTCAGGGTCCTGCTGCGCCCAGTTCCACCAAAGCCCCTGAAATTCCGCTACACTTCCCGCTCCTTTTGCATGTTCCGTGGCAAACTCATAGGCCTCCACCGGAGATTCCTCCGACATTTTCGTTAGAAGTTTTTTGAGAACCCTGTCGTTCCCCCTTTTGACTGGCAATTCTTCGTAGAGACGAACAGCAGAACGCCAGTCTTTCTCAATCGCAGTCCCCATCACCGACTCCAGAGCCTCGCTTCTTTCGTTCGAGTTACTCAATCCCTTTGCCCACTCCCACGCCGCTTCAGCGTCCTCTTTTGCCCACACCGCGGCAACAGTCCTAAACTCCCGGGCCCGTGACCACGGGAGCCCTATTTTTTGAATCGCCGACGCGGCAGCGGCTGGATCGCTTTGAGCCCATACCCGAAAAACGGAACTTGGACTATAGGCCGCCCCTCCAGCCAGTGGGTTAAGGGATAATTCCAAAGCCAATTCCGGCTCACTTTTAGCGATCTCTTCAAGAACGATATTTCCAATCGACCACCGGGAATTTTTCGGCAATTTTTCGGTCCCTTCCAAACGGTCCCAGGCCTCATGGGGCGAAACTTCGGCCCAGCGAGCGAAAATCGTTTTCAAGACATCAACCGAACCTTCGCCAGTTCTGCTCAAAGCGTTCTGGAGCGCAGCCTCCCTATCCAGATCAAACCATTTCACGTAAAGGCTCGACAATAACTTTTTTTCCTTTTCATAGAGTGTTTTTGCAAAAACCTCATCAATTAGCTGCGCTATTTCCTGCCCGTTCAGCCCTTCCAGACGCCGGTGCAGCTCCAGCTTCTCAGCGTTTCCGCTCTGCGATGAGAGGCTGACAAGATCCTCCCGATTCGACGAACCTATGGTATCGGGAAGCAAGGTGATCGCCCCGCTTGAGTCGGATTCGATTGCCGCTTCGTCGACTGGAGAACCCGAAGTTCTCTGCCCCATCCAAAAGCCGAGCAACAAACAGACCTGTCTCTTATACACATCTCCGAGCCCACGAGACCGAGGCTGATC
>CAJXQE010000439.1 GCA_913058215.1 uncultured Verrucomicrobiales bacterium | reverse complement strand
CGAGATCAGCCTCGGTCTCGTGGGCTCGGAGATGTGTATAAGAGACAGGCTCAACCAGCCTGAGAAACTCTTCGTATTCGGCTTCCTTACCATTGCTCATAGCACAGTCGCCGTTGACGATCAGATGAGCCGGTCGGGGTTTAAGCGCGATGACGCTTTGGGCTGCCTCTGCAAGACTTTGTGCCATATTTACGCTTTCATGCTCGTCCTCCCCGACAGGAGATCCAGGCCACTTCGTCCCCGGGTAGACAAGATCTGGATCGGCACTGATGTGTGTATCAGCAAGCAAAGCAACCCGGTTTTGGTCCAACCCGGCAGGTTCGCTTTCCGCGGCGTCCAACGCCTGAGGCGTCATCATTGCAGCACCTCCAAGAGCGAGCGTGCGCTTTGCGAATTGACGGCGAGTTGGTGGAATAACAATTGGCATTTTGAATCTCGTAGAGTCCCCTTATTTCACTTTGCTGTCTATGAAAAGAACAGATGCAGTAAGGATTTGAAACTGTTTAACGAACCAATAGGGTACATTCGATGAACTAACCCTGTTGCTTCGTTTTGCCATTTCGAACAGACCCTGTTGATTCGTCAAAGCAATCCTATTGAATCGTGAAACCTGTTTCCATTCACTGATTTTTTCCTGACTCAATTTCAAAATCCCGAATGTGATTTCCTTTGTAGGAGATCCCGTTTTTTTGAAGTCCGAGGCATACCGACCCGAACCTTACATTACGCCAACAACTCCGAAATCTCCCCGTCGCTGTAATGAAAGTTTGGAGTCTCAACGCCAGCCTGCTGCAAGAGCGTCAGCCAGTAATTCGCCAGCGAAGTGTTTTCTTTCGGCAGCACAACATGTCGCCCATGCTTGATCCGTTCCGCTCCACCGCCGGAAAGCAACGCTGGCACGCTCTGCAATCCATGGCCGGTTCTGAGGTTGCTACCATAGCTGACGATGCAGCTGTCGTAGAGACGACGCCCTTCTGAATCTGTTGTTTCCTTGAGGCGATCAAGGAACCAGGCGAAGAGCTCCATCAGCTTTCCATCGCGCTGTTCGGAAGCAGCGCGGCGTCCGGAGTCAAAACCATAATGACTCAGTGAGTGCGGGCTCAGTGAGATGCCCAGGCTCGTGATCAGCGAACAAACCGGCAGACGATACGAGGCGACTCGGGTCATGTCGGTTTGCAGGGCCAGAACCAACATGTCGAGCATGAGGCGAATTTCCTTTTCACCGGGGAGCCCTTCCGCCGGCGCCTCAATGGATGCTTCCATTTTGGGTTTGTTGGCCCATTGCTCCTCGCGCTGGAGGCCGAGTTCGATCTCGCGGATGCTGGTGAAGTATTCATCGAGCTTCACCTGATCTTCTCTGGCGAGCGTGCGTTTGACGCTTCCGCCATCGATCCGAACGAGGTCGAGGATGCTTTGTTGATTGTCGAGCCGCTCCAGCAGCTTCTCAGGAGAATCGCCCTTCTGAGCAAAGAGGGTGCGATACAATCCCAGAGGCGTAGGGATTCCGGGGATGGAACGGCCCCGGCCATCTGCAGACAAAGATAGTCCACTTCCGTGACCGGCGCCCTGACCGGGGATCGGCTCACGGGCAGTCAACACAAGCGATGTGAAACGCGTGTCCTTTCCAATGGTCTTCGCGGCGATCTGATCGCAGGAAAATCCCGCTTTGTGCTCGCGATACTCTCCGCAGTTGAGATACCCGCCGCTTCCACCGTGCGGATTGTGGACTCCGAGATTGGTTAGATTGGAAATCAGGGTCAGGTCTTCCTGATGCCGCTCCAACGGCTTTAGCCCCTTGGTCAGCCCGATGGAGGAAAAACGCCCAGCTTCACGTGGAAAAAAGCTAGGGCCTTTGTCGTGATAGGAATCAGTGAAGCCGTAGCCACCCCCTAGAAAAATCATCCGTTTAGGAGCGGAGGCAGTAGGTGCAGCGCGGGACACCGAATCGAGAAAAGGAAGGGCAAGGGCGCAGGCGCCTTGGCGAAGGAGCGAGCGGCGTGAGATTGGATCAGTGACAATCGTGGACATCGTATTGCGGGCTGGTGATTCGTTTAGTTTGAGAAAAAGAGCGGACTATCCGCGACGGCATGGATCATGTCTTTCATCCGAAAACCGTTGGGCCTGAGTTTGCTCATGATCTTTTCGACATGCGGTGTGTCGGTAAATTCAATATCGCGACCCACCCCGTAGACCAGAAACGACTCGACCAAATTGCGTGCAAGATCTTCTTCGTGCGCCATGAGGGTGTTCTGGAATTGTTTGAAATCGGTGAACCGTTCGCCTCCGGGGAGAACGCCGTCGATCACCACGGGTTCCTCCGTTCTTCGGCTGTTTTTTTCAGATTCGCGCCAGCGTCCAATTGTGTCGAAATTCTCCAACGCGAGACCGATCGTGTCCATCTTACGGTGACAAGATGCGCATTGGGCCTGGGAGGTGTGCAGCTCCACCAACTGCCGATTGGTGAGAGGGCCTTCTGCTCCCGAACCGAGTTCAGGCACGTTAGGCGGGGGCGGCGGCGGTGGCGAGTTGAGAAACCGGTTCATCAGAATCATCCCCCGAACCGCTGGGGAACTGCGCTCACCATTGGAACCAGCGACGAGAAACGCGCCTTGAGTCAGGAAACCACCACGCGGTGACTCGGGCGGCAAGCTTACTTTCGCGAATTCGTTGGTCGTCACATTGGGTATTCCATAGTGCGTCGCCAGCTGGGCGTTGACAGTGGCGAAGTCGGATTGAATCAGATTCGATATGGGAAGGTTCTCCTCAATGAGCGTCTGAAAGTAAGCAATCACTTCCTGCTTCATCGAGTGACGAAGACCCTCGGCGTAGATTGGAAATTCTTTCGCGGAAACCGAGATGGAGTCGAACCGAACAAAATCCGCCCACTGACTGCCAAAGCCCTCAGCGAGCAGTCGATTGTTCGCGCTGAGGATGCGATCGATTTCCTGCTGATAGGCTTTGCTATTCGACATCGAACCGGCGCTTGCCGCGCTGTAGAGCTCGTCATCCGGTGGACCGCTGGTGAGGAAGTAGGACAGCCGGATCGCGATATCACGTGGAGACAACATACGAGACTCTGGCTTCACACCGGCCTCTTCGTTCATGAACACAAAGCCCGGGGAAGCCATGACAACAGCCAGTGTATCGATCATCGCTTGTTCGAACTTGTGTCCTTTTTCCCGCTTCTTTTTGAAATACGAAACCAGACCATTGACGAAAGCGGGTTCCAGATCGCGGTGGCGAAACGCTTTTTTGGTGAACCGGGCGATCAGTTCGCCGGCATTCGTATCGTTCCACACCATTTCCGAAGGATGGGTCGCGGTAGGTTCTTCCGGACAGAGCAGGGAATCAAAGAAACTGCGCTGCTCGGGATAGAACGGCCCTTCTACTTTGAAAGAATCGATCCAGATCAAGCCCTCACTTTTCGGATCGACGCCTTGATGCTGCTTTAGGGAATTGAGATAGTGGGACAGCCACGCCCCGGTGCGATCTTCCGACACGTGCCCGCCAACCCCGCCTCCTTTGAGAGCGATGGGTCGGACTTCGGCGACACTTTCCGACGGATTGTTTGTGGTTCCGTCAACGTGGAACACACCGGCAATCCCTTCTTTACCTCCAACTTTGATAAACCGTCGGAACGGCTGCACTTCACCCTCCAATCCCGCCACGACGCTGAGTCGGTAGGTTCCTCGCGGATCCACTCCGAATCCGTAGGCGAGGTGCCGCAGAGGTTCACTCAGGTAGACTCCAGTTTCGACTTTCGGGAGCGCCAGGTATTCCTCTCGCATCTTTGAAAGCCTCACCACCTTGCCTGTTCCCCCCTTCCAAGTCTCGATATCTTTGCGGTAGCGGCCGGTCCAGAAGTTTTCGGGATCCTGCCTGTCCGTTTTTACCGGCTCCTTTTTACCTGCCCACTTAAAGCCGACTTCAAGGATCTCCCGACCAAGTTCGTAGTATTGGTCCAAGTGTTCGGTGGTGAAAACCTGACGACTTCCTACGGTGTCGAAATTCTCCACATCGCCATCCGGCGGAATCTTTGAGGCTGCCGGAACAAAGCCGAACAAGTGATCAATCGTGGCAGCGTATTCCCGGCGATTAAGCCTTCTCATCTCCACTTTTCCACCGCTGGAAGCAAGGCGTTTGCGAGCCTCAAATAACCCTTCCGTAAGTTCACCAATCATGCCTTCCAACTCTGCATTCGACGGCTGGGTTTCATCCTCCGGCGGCATCTCGCCACTGTTGAGAACATCCAGCATATCCTGATAGTGCAACGCTTCGCCGTTATCTGAAATCGCGAAATCCAGCTGATCAAACCGCAGCTTCGCCTTTTGTTTGTCCGGTCCGTGGCAACTGATGCAGTGCTCTTTGAGAAACGTGCCAAGCACTTCGCGGTTTACCGCGGTCTCATGAAAGAGGGAGGACGCATTCGCCGCGAGAATCACGGTTGGAGCGATCCAGAGATAAGAGGTGAAAATGGCAATAGCTTTCATGGTTTCGGAATTCGCGCTGATGAGTTACGGAGAATCAGGCCTAGTGCTTATTCGCCTGCCTCGCTGGAACATTCGGGTCAATTTTCAGCCCCTTTTCCTCCAACAACGGTTGCAGCGCTTTGGCCCAGGCTGCATATCCGGCAGCGATCAAGTGCACCCCGTCTTTGCTATAGTACGCTTCAATCTGCTGGCCCTGGTCATCGAGAAGCGTGGCATTAAGATCTACATGAAACACATGCTCGTGGTCGGTCAGTTGCGGTAACATAGCATTGAGCGCCATCACCCTGTCATTCGCGGCTTGCGGACCGCGGGCGAAGATGGAGAAAACCATCAGTTTCGACTCCGGCAGACGCGTGCGCACTTCGGCCACAATGGCCTGGATGCCAGCAAAAACATCCTCCGGTCTGTCCGGGGTGTGCAATCCTTTAGCGGGTCGTAAATTATTGGTGCCGATCAAGAGCGTCACCAACCTTGGCGAGATCCCGTCAAGTGCGCCATGCTGAATGCGCCACAGAACATGCTCTGTACCATCTCCGGGAAAGCCAAGGTTCAGCAGATTACTGCCCGCGAAGGTCCCTTTATAGTCTCTACCCCAGGCGTGAGTGATCGAGTCACCAATCATCACCCAATCGATCTTGCCCGCTTTTGCCTCTGCAAGTTTCGCTTCGTGTAGCTTTGGCATGAATTTCTTCAGACCTGATCTCGCAGGTATTACCGCTGTCTCTTATACACATCTGACGCTGCCGACGAAGAGGATAGTG
>CAJXQE010000438.1 GCA_913058215.1 uncultured Verrucomicrobiales bacterium | reverse complement strand
GGCAGCGTCAGATGTGTATAAGAGACAGCACTTGATCTGTATTTCAAAGAGAGACATTATTTTTCTGCTGGATTCCCAATTCCGCTGCAAAGATGACCTCCACTGAAGCATTCCTCGCTCTCAATCTGCTCCCGAAGATCGGGCCGATTAGGGTTCGTCGTATGCTGGAGCAGTTTGATTCACCGGAGTCTATTCTCAAAGCCTCTCCGAAAGAACTCGCCCGTGTTCCGGGCATAGGGACGGAAATGGCTGGCCTGATCCGGGACTGGGAAAGCCATATCGATTTGCCCGAAGAACTTCGACGGATCAAAGAGCACGGGATTGATCTCGTCACCCTTGAGGATAAGAACTACCCGCCGGCACTTCGGGAAATTCACGATCCACCTTTTCTGCTCTACGTAAAAGGCACGATCCTCCCGGCTGACGTCCACGCAATAGGAATAGTGGGTTCGCGTCGCACAACGCATTACGGCAAAGAACAGGCGCGCAAGATGAGCTTTCAACTCGCCAGAGCCGGCCTCACTATCAACAGTGGTCTCGCCCGCGGAATTGACACCGCAGCCCACGAGGCCGCGCTTGCAGCCAAGGGGAGGACCTTTGCCGTGCTCGGGTCCGGGATTGGAAACGTTTACCCGCCCGAGAATCAAAACCTGGCAGATCAGATCGCGGAGAACGGAGCAGTGATTTCTGAATTTCCCGTGCTGTATGTCCCGGACAAACAGTCCTTTCCTTTGCGCAACCGGATAGTGGCAGGAATGTCTCAGGCTCTTTTAGTTGTGGAAGCACCGGCGAGAAGCGGTTCGCTTATTACCGCCAATCAGGCTTTGGATCAGGGGCGTTCGATTTTCGCAGTTCCGGGTCCGATTGATCGACCGACCTCAGAGGGGTGCAACCGTTTGATCCAACAGGGAGCCACTTTGGTTTGTAGCGCGGGTGACATTCTCGATGAGATGGAAACGGGCTACTCGTCTCTCGCTCTCGATTTTGGAGACGGGGAATCTCCTGCCAATGCGAAACCGACGATCCCATTGACCGACACGGAGCAGAAAGCGCTCGATATGCTGGAGGGCGGCGAATTCACCATTGATGGGATTTCTGAAGCGACCGGATTGCCCGGACCTGAGGTCAGTGTGGCCCTTCTCAAGCTTGAAATGAAGCGCCTCGTAAAACAGCTTCCGGGAAAATACTTCACCAAACTAATTTGACGTAACTGGAAAATCAGGCCATTCGGTGTACCCAAGCATTTATCCTTTTACTGCCAAAATCTGTCCCGATCATGTCGAAATCACTCATTATTGCTGAGAAACCCAGCGTCGCCACTGACCTAGCCCGCGTCCTGGGGAAAGATCCAGCCATTGGGAAATTCGAAACAAAGAAGGATTTCTTTGAAAATGACAAGTACCTGATCTCCTCTGCGGTGGGTCACCTTGTTGAGCAAGCGCTGCCCACAACTCCGGACGGAAAGACACTGCCCTGGAAGTTTGATTGTCTGCCAGTCATTCCTGATGAGTTCGAGCTCAGGCCGATCGACGGGAATAAGATGCGCCTCAACCTTTTGATCCGTTTGATGAAACGGAAAGACGTGACCGAAATCATCAATGCCTGTGATGCCGGACGTGAGGGGGAATTGATTTTCCGCTACATCATTAAGCTTTCCGGAATCGAAAAACCAACTCGCCGACTCTGGATGCAGTCGATGACCAATCAGGCGATTGAAACGGCCTTCGGTAGCCTTCGCTCAGATGAAGAAATGCTTCCTCTTGCTGCCGCAGCAGTTTGTCGTTCCGAAAGTGACTGGCTGGTCGGGATCAATTCAACCCGGGCGATGACCGCCTACAATTCCCGCTTTGGTGGATTCAATAAGACCCCTGTCGGTCGTGTCCAAACGCCAACACTGGCTCTACTCGCCGAGCGCGAAGTGGAAATCGCCAACTTTGTCGAGGAACCCTATTTCGAAGTTCATGGAGACTTCGGTGTCAGCGCGGGTCAATATCACGGTCGCTGGTTCAATGAATCCCACAAGAAGTCTGAAGACAAACCCCATGGCCGTGCCGAGCGGATCTGGGATCTTGAGCAGGCCAAGTCGATCGTCACTCGCTGCGAAGGAAAGACAGCGATCGTAGAGGAAAAGAAAAAGCCGTCCAAGTCGACGCCTCCGATGCTTTATGATCTGACGAGTCTGCAACGGGAAGCCAACGGTCGTTTTGGACTCAGCGCCCGCAGGACTTTACAACTTGCTCAGTCTCTTTACGAGCGCCACAAAGCACTTACTTATCCAAGGACGGATTCCAAATACCTTCCCGAAGACTACGTCGCCACAACCATCGGGACGATGAAGAACATCTCTGCGGAGAACGGTGGAATTGTTGGCAACATGCCTCAGTTTGCGAAGAAGGTCGTCGATGAGCAATGGATCAAAGGCGGCAACAAGCGGATTTTCAACAGCGCGAAAGTTACCGATCACTTTGCTATCATTCCAACCGGGCAGTTCCCTTCCCGCCTCGATGAATACGAGCAGAAGATTTACGACATGGTGACGCGACGATTCATCGCCACCTTTTACCCTGCCGCCGAGTTTGAGCTGACCAAAAGGATTTCCCGCATTGGTGAAGACGCCTTCAAGACCGACGGAAAAATCCTCGTGGTTCCGGGGTGGCTTGCTGTTTACGGAAAATCCGCCGACGGAACGAAGTCCTCTGACGAGAAAGACGACGACAAAACTCTCGTTCCGGTTGCTGACGGCGAATCCGCAAGTGCTGACAAGATCGAAATGCTGGAAAAAGAAACGAAGCCACCGGCGCGTTTCAATGAGTCAACTTTGCTCTCGGCGATGGAGACAGCCGGAAAGCGTGTCGACGACGAAGACCTTCGTGAGGCAATGAGCGAGCGGGGTCTCGGAACTCCGGCGACCCGTGCATCTACGATTGAGGGCCTCATTCAGGACAAGTATGTCAGCCGTGAAGGCCGTGACCTTTTCGTGAGCACACGGGGACTGCGCCTGATAGATCAGGTCAAAGACATGGGAATCGAGATTCTTGCATCTCCGGAAATGACCGGTGAGTGGGAATTTAAACTCAAAGAGATGGAAGCCGGGCGCTTGCAGCGGCCCGAGTTCATGGAAGAAATTCGAACTTTGACCCGAGACGTTGTCGATACAGCCAAGACGGCATCCGCGGAGTCACTCAATCGCGAGTATCCAGACTTCCCTGTTCCCTGCCCTGCCTGTGGTGCATCTGAGATGGGTCAGGACGAGGTCCGTTTTAAATGCAAGCAGCCCGAGTGCAAATTCGCTCTTCCAAAACTTCTCGCAACGCGACCATTTACAGAGGCAGAGTCTGAGGAACTGCTTCGCAAGAAATTCATCGGGCCGCTGACTGGCTTCATGAGTCGGTTTAAAAAGCCTTTTGATGCTGCCGTCGAACTGCAGGAAGACAAGAAAGCCGGACTCAAAGCCTCCTTTGTCTTTGAGAAAACACCTGAAGAGGAAGCCGAAGGCGATGCCATTCTCGAGGAAAACAAGCTCTGCAAATGTCCGGTCTGCGAAGACGGCTACATTTACGTCACGCCTCATTCCTATGTTTGTAACGAACGTGTTCTCGGGGACGGCTGTAAAGGCCGACTCTCCCGCAACATGTGCAAATACGATATTCCGGTGGAACAGGGCAAAAAGTTTTTCGAAGAAGGCAAGACTGATCTGATCGAGCATTTCATTTCCAAGAAGGGTCGGCCTTTCAAGGCTCACTTAACCTGCAACGCCAAGGGTAAGCGAATTCTGAACTGGGAGTTCCCGCCGCGCGAGCCCAAGAAGAAAGCAGCCAGCAAGAAGGCTCCTGCCAAAAAAGCAGCAGCAAAGAAGAAGACTGCGAAAAGCAAAGACTGAGAAGTTACTGCTAATTGGATCTGTTCCTATTCACTACTCTGGGTAGTGAATGGGAATCGGGAGTCTCCCGGGGGCAATGCCGCCTGTATCGCACCTCAAGCAAGAGGGCCCTCAGAAGCGACGCACCGTCCCCCATCTGCTTAAGTTTTCCAACTACTGGAAAAGACGGACGGACAGAACAGCAGTTTCACTGTCTATCGTTCTCCCCGCGCTGAAACATAGACTGCGAAGTTTCACCGCCTGATTTAAGGCGGGCCGGGTCATTCGTGTTCACGAGGCGAGAAGCAAGGCTTGCTCGCGCCCTGAAAGCTCCGCCTACGATCTGGATATCCTTACCCCTCGTGAAGATACATCCAAAATATAGCTTCATTTTGTAACCGGCGAATTCGTGTTCCCAAGAAAGGGGTGCCCAGGTCGACCTGCATTGTTCAGGCCGGCTTCGGGTTCAACCAACAACACACCTATCAAACCAATATCAAAATGAACACGAATTCAAAATCCTTCGCAGTCCTCTGGAAAATGCTTTTCCTGACCGCAGCAATACTTACCTTAACAGCTCAGAATTCCAGCGCCCAGGACAGCATCCTCGCTCTCGGCCGGGTTGCCGCAAATGGAACACTAAGTGCCTCTGCCAACACCATAGATGGACTTGTATCTACCTCCCGAGATGGTGAGGGGAACTACACCATCATTGTAACCGGCATAGGAGCATTTACCGGAACCTCCGGTTCCGACTATGCCGTCGAAACAACCATAAACTCCAGTGCTTCGAACGATGAAGCGATTCGAAGCGCCATCACTTCGGTCTTTGACAATCAACTCACTATCAAAGTCCGGACAGATGACGTGGAGGATGTGGCCAACAGCGCCGGAAATGTTCAATTTCCGAATGACGCCAGTTTCTTTTTTACTCTCTACCAGATTCCAGACAGCCCTCTGGTCTCTGCGGAGTCGCGTTTTCTTGCGGCCACCGGAAGAGTAGACAGCTCAGGTGATCTCATTTCCTTTGCTGGAATTGAAGGCATGACTGTCACCGCTCAAAGGTTCGGCGAGGGAGACTATTGCGTCGACCTGGAGAAGGACGGAGCGTTCACCACCGATTCGGCATACGACTATGTTTTCATCGCCTCATCGATTGCCCCAAACACCAACGACATCACCGTCCGGGCGGCGGTCTTTTCTACGATGAGCGACAACCAGGCTCTCTTCATTTTTCGAACCGACGACGTCCAACAAAGCACTGATCACGACCAGCCCACCGCCATGAATTCGAGATTCGCCTTTTCGATCTACCGCCTCACCGGGTTTCCTGAATCTGAACCATCGCCATCCAGTCTCCTTGTCGGCTTGGCAAATATTTCTGCTCTTGGCAGTATCAATGCCAGTGCCCTGTCTCTTATACACATCTCCGAGCCCACGAGA
>CAJXQE010000437.1 GCA_913058215.1 uncultured Verrucomicrobiales bacterium | reverse complement strand
TCTACACTATCCTCTTCGTCGGCAGCGTCAGATGTGTATAAGAGACAGCCTTCATTTCCGCCCGGATTGCTACGATGGCTTTGGTCATTTTGTCCTTCGGAGTGACAAATTGTTTGGCGGGATAGAAAGTGAAAAACTCGAGCTGTGATTTGGCTGTCCCGGTGAGCGGGGAGAAAAGGGTGATTCTATCGATTTCGTCGCCGAAAAATTCAACGCGGACCGCTTCGTTGTCGAGATAGGCAGGATACACTTCGACGACATCGCCCCGGACTCTGAAATTTCCGCGCGAGAACTCGATATCGTTTCTTTCGTAGAGAATGCTGACGAGTTGCTTGAGAAAGTCATCCCGATCGAGATCCTGACCAATTTTTACCGGGATCATCATGTTCTGATAATCCTCGGGAGAACCCAGGCCGTAGATACAACTCACGCTGGCCACGACGATGACATCACGCCGGGTGAGCAGGGAGCTCATTGACGAAAGCCGGAGGCGTTCGATTTCGTCATTTATCGAGGAATCTTTCTCGATGTAGGTGTCCGTTCGGGGGATGTAGGCTTCCGGCTGATAGTAGTCGAAATAGGAAACGAAATATTCGACCGCATTGTCCGGGAAGAATGATTTGAATTCCGAATAGAGCTGAGCAGCCAGAGTTTTGTTGTGCGACATGATCAATGTCGGCTTTTCCATGTTCGCAATGAGATTTGCGACCGTGAAGGTCTTGCCTGATCCGGTCACCCCCAGCAGAGTCTGATGGTCATTGCCAGCCTTAAGCGACTTTGTCAGCTTGGCAATAGCCTGCTCCTGATCTCCCTGAGGGGTATAGTCGGAACTGAGATGGAAGAGGGACATATCTGATTGCTGCCAAGTGTACACGAAAAAGCCCCGTTTTGAAGCGGGGCTCGTGAATTCTCCACAAATGTGCAGAAGGTCCGACGATGCGGAGCCGTGATCCTTTCAGCGAAAGGAAAACAGAATCAATCTTCTTCCACTTCTTTCGGTCCGATTTTGCCTTCGATGATTTCGGTCAGGGCAATATCAGCAGCACCCATACG
The DNA here is from genome assembly GCA_913058215.1 of uncultured Verrucomicrobiales bacterium. Taxonomy (GTDB): domain Bacteria; phylum Verrucomicrobiota; class Verrucomicrobiia; order Verrucomicrobiales; family DEV007; genus Arctic95D-9. The sequence continues at coordinate 4,280 of CAJXQE010000437.1, read as the reverse complement.
ATGATCCGTTCTCACGAGAGGTGGACGACCCAGATTGAGTTGCTTCACCCGGGCGGAGACCAGATTGATCAACATAGGTGGTTCAGGAATAACTTTGGCGGCCTGGTCAACTAAATCGCTTCTCATATCTACGTTACCTTTTGCAGAGCCTGACCGCTTTCCCGGAACTTCTGTCCCCGGAAATGCAACGATCTTTGATGAATCATCCGACATGCTCTGGATAGGTGAATAAAACTTGGGTAAAAAAATTGCCGGAACTGTCTCTTTTCGACAAATCCCAGCCCTTGGGGATAGCACAAATTGGGCGAATTACAAAATTTTTCTTCTAACAATGCCGGAAAACTGAAGAATCCAGGGGTATTCGCCCTAATTGTCCGAATTTTTCGGCATTATCGTGATTCTTTTGAGCCGGGCCGAATCTGTAGGGCTCCAGGTCGAAACTTCGGGATGTTCCTTGAAATGGGTATGAATGACCCGCCGCTGATAAGAATTCATCGGCTCCAGCTTGTGTGAATTTCCTGACGCGATTACCTGCGCGGCGACTCCTTCCGCATCTTCTATCATGCGGTGTTCCTGAGTTGCCCGGTAGTTATCGATGTCGATTCGAAACCGTTTTGCGTCCGGAATGCGATCCTGCACGATCCGGTTCACCAGATACTGGATTTCCTCCATCCGTTCTCCCCGATGACCGATCAATAATTTGGGGTCGTTGGTTGCGACATTGAGCAGTGTAGCCTCGCGGTCGATTTCGACAGTCGCAACGAAGCCAAGATATCCAAGAATGGAATCGAGAACTTCCTGGGCAACTTCGAGATGGTCCATGGGAGGGGTTTAGATGTCCTGTTATCAGCGTGTCAGTTCCTGACAAAGAATATAGAATAGAAGACGCAATCGGAAATCAACGTTTTTTCTTCTTTCCTTTGGTGTGGCGGTCTCCCTTTTCACCGGGCATTTTCGTCCGACTTCCAGGTCCTGAAGGGGCTGCTGAGGAAGATTTCCCTCCACCCGATCCACCGCTGGCCTTGGCTTTCTGTTGAGCCTCGGCCTGTTCCTGAAGTTTTGCGAAGAACCCCTTCTTTCCGCTCCCCTGTTTTTTCTTCAGCTCCACGTCCGGCATCTTATTCATCAGCCATGTCTGGAGAATGGAGAAGGCATTCGATGTTGTCCAGTAAAGGGATAAGGCCGCAGCAAAGTTGTAACAGATGAACAGAAAGATGAACGGCATCAGCATGAAGATCATCTGCTGCGTTTTATCCCCGGTCTTCGGAGTGATCGCCATTTGAACAAAAGTCGTCAAGGCCATGAGGATGGGGAGAGGATTGATGGGAAGGCCGGCGATTTCGAAAAGAGTATCCGGCATGGAAAGATCGGTTACCCAAAGGAAGGACTCGTGGCGCAATTCCACGGCACTCCACAGCATGCGGTAAAAGGAGAGGAACACCGGAAGCTGGATGAACATGGGAAGACAGCCACCCAGTGGGTTGACGCCGTAGTCCTTGTAGAGCTTCATCGTCTCCTGATTCATCCGCTGCGGATCATCTTTGTACTTATCCCGCAGTTTCTGCATTTTCGGAGTCAACTTGGACATCCGTTTCATGCTGCGGGCGGATTTTGCGTAGACCGGCCAGATCAGGAGCCGGATCAGGATGGTGATCAGAATAATGGCGATGCCGAAATTGCCGACGAGGCCTTTGAGATGGACGAGTCCCCAAATGAGGATCGAAGCGATTGGTTTGATAGCCCAACCAAACAACCAGCCAAAGATTGGAATCTGATCGTAGTTCATGACGCGTCGCCGCTCATCTCCGAAGTCTGCGAGACGGGAATATTCCTTAGGGCCGGCGTAGATGGAATAACGGAGCGTATTTGTATCGCCCGGATTCATCGCGATATCGGGAAGTCCGAAAGCCGCTTCAGCAGCGTTCATTTTTTTCTTCTCGGACTCTGCCTCGTTGTCTTCGACGACGACAGGGTAGCGGCTCGCCCAGAGTGCTGCTTCATAAGGCTCTTCCGGCTTGATGAGCGTGGTGAAGAACTGATCGTTCACCCCGGCCCACTGTGCTGACTCAATCGTGAAGTCATCATGTGGAATTTTGTCTTTCCCGAAAAATCCGAGAATCTTTTTTCCACCGAAATGATCCACATTTTTTGATTCGAAGTCGGTTCCATCCATCCAGTAGAATCCGATCTGCATCGACCATTCGTTGAGGTGAAGGGGAGCGGCGGCGCCGGCATACAGGTAGCGTTTTCCTGTCTGAATGGGTGTCCCGGTGTCATTTCGAATCGAAACGGCAAGAGCGATTTCGTAAGGATCAGCCGATCCAGCCGGGAGGCTGAAGGTTTTCTCAATGTGCAGCTTATCCGGAGTATCGGTGGCGAAAGTCACCTGCGAGGCGTCTTTGGAAACCACTGTCCAGATCGTTTGGTCGAACTGACCTGCTGAAGGGGAAAGTGTTCCGATTCCGTGTTTTGCAGTCCGGTTGATGGTGATGAGTCCTTCCTCCGACTCAAGGGCCCGCTCGTGATTGTTAAGCTCAACGGTCTGTATCGATGCTCCCTGATTTGTCAGGTGGAAAACGGCGGTGTCGTTGGAAAGAGTGATCTCTTCGACTTGGACAGCGTTGGGATCCGGAGCCGTTACCACTGTTTCAGGTTTCCCGGCCACAGCCGTGTTGCTTGCCTTTTCCGGGGTTTCAGGTGTTACCACTTCAGCCGGGGGCGCATTCTTTCTGGCTTCCTCCTGCTCGGCAGCAATGCGGGCAGCTTCTTTGGTGCTGTACCAGCTCCAGCCAAAAAGCAGGGCGACGCATGCAATTACGCCAATCCAAGATGTTCGATCCATGTTTTTCACAGCAAAATTCTCCTATTCTTCTTTTTTGATGAAATGTTCTTCGTCAATGTCGCAGGGACGACGGCCTACATAAGCGGCACTTGGATTTTTCGCCACATATTCTTCCCATCCGGGAGGAGGGTCGTATCCCTGGCCTCCCCAGGGGTTGCAGCGGAAAATGCGCCAGACTCCCTGGAGCACTCCTTTGAACGGGCCATTGACCACAACAGCGTCGATAAAATATTGGGAACAGGTCGGCGAAAAACGGCATCCGCTAAAGGGACCTGTCAAAAAGTGCAGGGGAGGGGAGATCACGACTTGATACACGCGAACCAGAAAAATAAGGATCGTCTTCATCCCGTGCCGGCCTCCTTGGGGGCGACGAGACCGGTTTGGTGCAAGATCCATTTCCATTCCTTCTCCAATTGTTCGGAGGTGGCTTTAGCGGCCCGGTTGCGGGCGATAAGGACCAGCCAGTAGCCGGGAAGAACTTTTTCCCCGGTTCTTTGCAAGACTCCGCGAATGCGACGGCGAACCCGGTTTCGAACGACGGCGTTGCCGATTCGTTTGGTGGTAATAAGTCCGAGACGCACGGGTTCCGACAAGGTTTCGTCGCACAAATATCCCAAAACGAGGAATTTGCCGCTGATCGATTCGCCTTTTTCCCGCACGCGCTGAAAGTCCGCACGTCGGGTAATTCGCCGACTGCGGGGAAATTTCATGGCATCCGGAAAGCGATCCGGCCGAAATTTAGATCAATCGCAGACAGCCGATTAACGGCCGTGCTGCACCGTGTGGCGCTTGTACTGAATCTCAGCACCTTTAGGAATGAGGCGCTTGCGACCTTTCTGGCGACGACGCTTGATCAAGTCACGTCCTGCTTTAGTTGCCATGCGGGCGCGAAAGCCATGCTGACGTTTGCGTGAGCGCTTGGAAGGTTGGAAAGTCCGTTTCATCCGTTTCGAGGTAAAGTGTTTTAAAATGCTCCGCCGAAGCCTTTCCGGTGGAGGGCCGCAAAGTTACGGATTCCGGAGCAAATGTCAAACGGTGGATTCAGAGAGTCGTGTTCTGCCTATTCCAAACGCTCCAACTGGCTGATTCCATACTGGATCAACTGCTGGTTTACCATTCTGGAAGGCTTGTCTTCAACATAAATCACTTTCGGATAATCGTTGAACTCAATTGTGTGAATTCCATCGAGCGGCGGCTTCGAAAGCGCATCGTTGAGTTCTTTAATGTTTTTGATCGGTTTCCCGTTTACCTGGGTCACAATAATCGAGTTAAGTCCCTCGTAACCAAGGGTGCTCGGGGTTTTGAGCGCGTTGCTCAGAAAGACGAGTTTGTCACGGCCTTCCTCCTCATACTTCTCCGGATTAGCCTCTGCATAGACGAGCTTAAAAGGCTGTCTCTTATACACATCTGACGCTGCCGACGAAGAGGATAGTGTAGA
>CAJXQE010000436.1 GCA_913058215.1 uncultured Verrucomicrobiales bacterium | reverse complement strand
CACTATCCTCTTCGTCGGCAGCGTCAGATGTGTATAAGAGACAGGGCAAATCTTTGATCTGTTCATGCAGTTGCCCGGAAATCGAGTAGTGCACTGAAATATCCGTCACCTCGACATTATCAACTTCAAACTGTCCGCCGAGCGCCGGGATGATTTTGAAGCTGTAACATTCCTTTTTCCGCGGAACCATCCCATCGGCAACGCACTTGTCCGTGAGTGAAATCAGCAAGCAGCTTTCGGCGATCTCCTCTTCACCAATTTGTTCATAGAATTGATCTCTTGAAGCAGCGACCGTTTTCAAGGTGCCGGCACCGAGGTCGAGCATTTGAACCTTCCCCTTATCCAAAACGAGAAATAGATCCCCGAATCGATTTGCCAGCCAGACAGTGTACGACTTTGGCAGCAACCAATTCCAGTCGCTCAGCAACTCACTCCAATCGTGTTTTGCTGTCGGGAGCAGATATTCGTTGATGTTCATCCTGTGATAAACACTCAGCCGGAAAACAAATCAACTAGCTATACTGTTGCAGAAAATTCTGCGACTGCATCGGACGCATCGCATAGACGCCCTGATTGTGCCGCCCGATGCTGGGATCGAAAATCTCCCAGCCAAACTCAGCCGACTTTTTCCCGTAATCGAAACGGTAGATCCAGTCACCAAATTCGTCTTTTCGCCAGAGGGCCGCATCATTTCCGGGAACAGCTTCAGCAAATTCCCAGACACTGGCGATTACATCCAGATCGTATCCAAGCCCCGGATCCGGAGCGACATATGTCCCGGATGCCTGAGCGGAAGTCTCGCGAACCCTATCCGATAAATTCTCACGATCATAATACGCTTCAGAACCAAGCTCCTCGTCCGATTCGCCATCAAGCCAGAAATCATCCCCGGAAGAATTCTTCTCGCCATTTCCATACCCACTCCGATCGTAAAACATGCCTATCTATTCGTTTGAACAGTAATATTGACACGATTTTGGAAAAGCGAAAGGAGGAACTTTAAGAAAGTGAACAATCAGTGTCTACGGTATTAAACCAAACCGTGGTATTCCTGCAAAGTAACCACCTGCATATCCGCTGATTTCAGGGCAGCGATTGAACGCAGACTCGCGTGAGCCGCCCGCAAGGTCGTGATGATCGGAACTCGATTTGTCAGCGCACCACTGCGAATGCGAACTTCGTCGCGCCGTGGAATGCGCCCACTCGGCGTGTTGATTACCAGGGCAATGTCGCCGTTCTTGACCATATCGAGGACATTGGGCCGACCTTCCGCAAGTTTGGAGAGGCGATTCACGCTCACTCCAGCTTCCTCAAGCCGGGTTGCGGTTCCGGAAGTCGAGTAAATGGTAAATCCAAGCCTCTCAAACTCTTTGCCAAGCTCAACGGCTTCCGCTTTATCGCGGTCTTTAACACTGATGAAGATATTTCCTTCAAGTGGTAGCTCCGATGAGGCAGCCATCTGGGCCTTGGCATAAGCCATCCCGAGATCAGCATCGATGCCCATCACCTCGCCGGTAGATTTCATTTCAGGTCCGAGACTGATATCAATGCCAGGAAACTTGGAGAAAGGAAAGACAGCCTCTTTGACGGAATAATGCTCCGGAGTGATCGGCGCAGTAAATCCCAGATCGACCAGTTTTTCTCCTGCCATCACTTTTGCAGCCAATTTTGCCAGCGGAACTCCGATCGCTTTGGATACGAAAGGCACCGTTCGTGAGGCACGCGGATTCACTTCGATGACAAACAGCTCTTCGTCTTTCACCGCGAACTGAATATTCATCAGGCCGCGAACCTCCAGCTCGACGGCTAAAGCTTTAGCAGCGACGGAAATTTTGGTCCGCATGCTATCGGTAAGCGAAAAGGAAGGAATGACACAGGCACTGTCACCGGAGTGAATTCCTGCTTCCTCGATGTGCTCCATGATTGCCCCAACCACGGTAGTTTCGCCATCGGAAATGCAATCGACATCCACCTCGGTCGCATCCTCGAGGAACTGATCCACGAGAATGGGGCGCTCGGGACTCGCATCCACCGCATTCTGCATGTACTTGCGCAGCTCTTCGTCGTTGTAGACGATCATCATGGCACGGCCACCGAGAACGAATGAGGGACGCACCAGAACGGGATATCCAATTCTCCCGGCGATTATGACTGCCTCATCCGCGGAGACTGCAGTTCCCGCCGGAGCTTGCTTCAATTCCAGTTTATCAAGCAAGGCCGAGAAAAATTTCCGATCCTCGGCGAGTTCGATATTTTTTGGAGAAGTTCCGATGATTTTGCATCCGTGACGTTCCAAATCGGCAGCAAGGTTGAGCGGAGTCTGTCCACCGAACTGAACGATGACGGCCCAGCATTCCTCCTGCTCGTAGATATTGAGCACGTCCTCAAGAGTCAGCGGTTCAAAGTAGAGTTTGTCGCTGGTGTCGTAATCCGTGGAAACAGTTTCCGGATTGGAATTCACCATGATGGTTTCGATTCCAAGCTCTTTCAGCGCAAAAGAGGCGTGAACACAGCAATAATCAAACTCGATCCCCTGACCAATCCGGTTGGGACCGCCGCCAAGAATCATGACTTTTTTCTTATCCCCACCGCGGGCTTCATTTTCGATTCCGTATCCGGAATAATAATAAGGCGTGTAGGCTTCGAACTCAGCAGCACAGGTGTCTACCAATCGATAAGTGGGAATCACACCAGCCGCTTTCCGTTTTTCGCGGACTTCATCGGCATCGGTGCCCGTGAGATAGGCAATCTGAGGATCGGAATATCCAAGCTTCTTGGCACGAAGAAAATCCATCGAATCGAGATCAGTGCCCAGTTCTTTTTCTGAAGAAAGAAGATCTTCAATATTCTGTAAAAACCACGGATCGATTCCCGAAAGCGTCTGAATTTCTTTCTGCTCTATCCCCGCTTCAAAAGCGAGCCGGATAAAGAAAATGCGCTCGGCGTTCGGAGTCGCGAGACGTTCCCGAATGTAGGCGATGTCGGGCGTGCCGTCTTTTCCGTCACTTCCAAATCCAAAACGCCCCGTCTCGAGTGAACGCAGAGCTTTTTGCAGCGACTCTTTGAAAGTCCGCCCAATCGCCATCGCTTCGCCCACACTCTTCATCTGCGTGGTTAAAGTCGCATCGGCGTCAGCAAACTTCTCAAAGGTAAATCTCGGTAGCTTCACCACGCAGTAGTCGATCGTCGGCTCAAAGCTGGCCGGGGTTTCGCGGGTGATGTCGTTGGGAATTTCGTCGAGCGTGTATCCAACAGCCAGTTTCGCTGCGATTTTCGCAATCGGGAATCCAGTCGCTTTCGATGCAAGAGCCGACGAACGCGAAACCCGGGGGTTCATCTCGATCACGATCATGCGACCGTTCTCGGGATTTACGGAAAACTGAATATTCGAACCGCCGGTTTCCACTCCGATCTCGCGGATGATTGCAAAGGACGCATCCCTCATGACCTGATACTCGCGATCGGTCAAAGTCTGAGCCGGGGCAACAGTAATAGAATCCCCCGTATGGACACCCATTGGGTCGAAGTTTTCGATCGAACAAATGACGACACAGTTGTCGGCATGGTCCCGCATCACCTCCATCTCATATTCTTTCCAGCCGAGCAGAGATTCCTCAACAAGAACCTCTGTCACCGGAGAGAGGTCGAGACCGCGTTTTGCAATCGAATTGAGTTCATCGCGATTGTAAGCGATGCCTCCTCCCGAACCGCCAAGCGTATAGGCGGGCCGGATAATGAGCGGGAAAGTGCCGATTTCCTCCGCAATCTGGTAGGCCTCATCCATTGTATGAGCCACCCCGGAATGGGGCATATCGAGGCCGATTTTGATCATCGCCTCTTTAAACAAGAGCCGATCTTCTCCTTTTTCGATCGCTTCCGCGTTGGCACCGATGAGGCGAACACCTGATTTTTCGAGAAAACCGGATCGCACCAAATCCATCGCAGCATTGAGCGCCGTTTGACCACCAAGGGTCGGAAGCAGGGCATCGGGCTTTTCTTTTTCGATTATCTTTTCGATGACCGCAGGAGTAATCGGCTCAACGTAGGTCCGTGCTGCGAACTCCGGATCCGTCATAATAGTGGCCGGATTTGAATTCACCAGCACCACCGTATAGCCCTCCTCTTCGAGAGCTTTACAGGCCTGAACGCCTGAATAATCAAACTCGCAGCCCTGCCCAATAACAATGGGGCCTGAACCTATTAATAGAATTTTGTGAATCGACGTGTCCCGTGGCATGAATCTTGTGGATCAAATTTCTCACTACTTGCATCAGGGGCAGGATTTATCAACGCAGGATGTTAGCATTCTCAAAAAGAACTTTTCCCCTTGAAATCATGTCATTTTTTCCCCATTGTGGCCGCGACCACTTTATAGACATGAAGAAATTGATCCTTACACTCGCCGTACTGGTAATTGCAGCCGGCTCTCTGGACGCCCAGGACAGGAAGCCGCAATACGGTGAAATTGCTCCTGCTTTCAAATGTCACTTCCGTAAAAACAAAAAAGGTGTCTGCCGCAAATTCCCGAATTTGGCGATCAAGCTCAACCTTTGCAAACCTGATCCGGAAGTCATCGGAACCATCGAATGGTGCCGCAAGGAGTATACTAAGACTGAAATCGATGAGTGCGGAAAGCCCGTCACCTATGATGCCGTCGACGTGACCTACCGTTACGTATACTGCAACGGAGCGTGGGGGCATTGCTTCACACGGACTTACCGTGACTCACCGCTCATCATTGAGCCGCCGATTCTGGCGAAAGGTATCGTCTCGAAATAAAGCAGGCTGCTGCCTGCTAATTGTCCGTTCCGGATATCCGGATGGAATTCAATCTCACGGGAGAACACGCGAAATACGCGTACAAACTGCTCGCCGGTCTGGTGACGCCACGCCCAATTGCCTGGGTCACCACTCAGGATGGGGACGGTCGGGTCAACGCAGCTCCGTTCAGCTTTTTCAACGTTTTCGGGACACGCCCGCCAATTCTCGGATTTGCTCCCGGCGACAAGGAACCGGGAATCCCTAAAGATACCGCGAGAAATATTCGCCGGACTGGTGAATTTGTCGTCAATCTCGTCGACGATGCCTGTGCTGAAGCGATGAATCTCACATCGGCGGAGATTCCTTTCGGTGAAAGTGAAATTGAGCTGGCGAATCTTTCCACTGCAGCCAGCACTGTCGTCGGACCTCCGCGTATCTTAGAAGCTCCTGTGGCGCTGGAGTGCCGCGAACATTCAACGATTGAGATTGGACGGAACCGCCTCGTAATCGGCCTTATCGAGCGGGTCCACACCAAAGAAGGCGTTCTCGATCCGGAAACACTTCTCGCTGTCTCTTATACACATCTCCGAGCCCACGAGACCGAGGCTGATCTCG